>CAYVZV010000006.1:33256-40562 GCA_964456485.1 uncultured Rhodoluna sp.
GACGACCTAACATACGCAAAGATCAGACTCGATGAAAAATCTTTTGCTACGGCGCAAGCTTTGCTCTCCAGCATTGAGGACCCACTTGCCCGCGCACTGATCTGGGGTTCTGCATGGGACGCAACCCGAGATGGTGAAACCTCAGGCCGAGCATTTATTGAATTAGTGCTCTCACACATCGGCCAAGAGTCCGAGTCAACCACCATGATGACGCTACTGAGGCAACTGCTAACTGTGGCTAACTTGTACGTAGCTCCAGAACACAGGCTAGAAGCCCAGCTTAAAGTCGGCGATGGTTTGTGGAAGTTGGCCCAGAACGCTCAAGCTGGATCAGATGCACAGCTGCAGTTCACAAAGTTCTTTGCTCAGTTTGCAAGAAGCGATAAGCAGCTAACTGCCGTTGCCGATCTGCTAAGCGGCAAGGCTCAACTGGATGGCCTCGAGGTCGACACTGATCTTCGCTGGGAGCTGCTAACGGCGCTATCAGTGGGAGGAAAAGCCACCAAGGACCGTATCGATGTTGAACTCGAAGCTGACAACACAGCAAATGGACAAAAGGCGCATGCCGCAGCGATTGCTGGAATGCCGGATCTAAAATCCAAACAGGAGATGTTCGACAAGCTTGTGAACACCGATGAGATGAGCAACGCACTTGTGAACTCAGCAAGCTTGGCATTTGGTCGAGTCCTTGATACTTTAGTTCTTGAGCCATTTGTTGATCAGTACTTCTCGAAAGTGCTCTCCATTTGGGAAAACAAGAGCTACCACATGGCAGAGTACCTGCTGGTGAATCTCTACCCGGTGGCGCTTGCTAACCAAGCTTTGGCGGATCAAACCGAGCAGTTCCTAGAGAATCCAGATCTGGCTTCCAAGCCTGCCCTGCGGCGAATTATTGTCGAGAACCTGGCGAATGTGCATCGAGCACTTACCGCCCAAAGCACCGACAAAAGAGGCTAGAGAAACACTCAGATGACGAACGAATTCGAAGACGCAGCAAGGATTGAAACCGTTCGCATCAAGGGGCTTTCAGGAGAGCGAGTTGGAGGTAACTTCTTCGAGCAAATAGGCGGAACAAAGACCTTCCAGAAGCTAACCGATAAGTTCTATGAGGGCGTTGCAACAGATGATGTGCTGCGTCCGATGTATCCGGAAGATGATCTGGGTCCAGCTGCTGAGCGCTTAAGAATGTTTCTAGAGCAGTACTGGGGTGGTCCAACCACTTACCAAGAAACCCGAGGACACCCTCGTCTTCGAATGAGACACTCGCCATTCAAGATCAATCCTCTAGCTCGAGAGCGCTGGCTCCTTCACATGAAAGCCGCAGTTGATTCTCTTGAGCTTGCTCCACTGCAACAAGCAGAGCTTTGGGGTTATCTTGATCGGGCCGCCACCGCGATGCTAAACAGCTTTGATGACTAGAAGTGTTTTGCTTCTTTAGATAGCACGTGGCCAAACTCGGTTGATAGCCTTACCCAGCCCTGCGAATGAAAAACCGGAACATCCTGGTCTTTTACTAAGAACCCAAGTCCTGCCGCTGCGAACGCAGCTCCTGCAGGAACTTTGGATTCGACATCGATTGCACGACCCCAAACCTCTGCACGGATGCGAGCAGCGATAGGCCCGCCCACTGACTCTGGAATTGTCTCAGCGACTTCGGTGATTCCTTTTTTTGCAGTGCTGGTTAGCAGCTCTTCTCTGAGCACCCCAGCTTCAACCCAACCGGTTCGAGGTGGTGACACCCCAGCCCAGGGGACGCGCTCGGTCGATGCCATGTCAAAGACAAATCGCTCACCGGTAGATGGCTTTTCAAGTTCAAATGCAATTCGATCTAGCACGGCCTGAATCGGAACCAGAATGTTGATTTCCGCTTCGGATTTGAGCTCCATGGTCCTAAGGCCTAGAACCGTGGGGCCATCGTCCAGAATGCTGGCAGTGAAAAGCGGTGCCACATAGGCAGTGAGCAAAGTACCAAAAGCTCTGAGTCGAACGGTCCCCTTCTGGTCCATTTTCTTGGCCCTAGTTAGATAGGACTTCAGGTCCAGAGCAGTCTGCTCGTCAAGAAGCTGGAAGGTGTTTTTCATTAGAGAACTAAACTTACCTGTGAAAGCTACCCGCCCAAGTTAGGACACCAATTTCAGTGAGCAAGGTGCAGCCACCCGAAGATCCACTTGCGGATTTGATTTTCGCGCTAGACATCAAAGATGCCGGCGGAGCAAGAACCAAAGAGGACATCTTTATTGGTCCATCCCAATGGATGCCACACGGAAGAGTCTTCGGCGGTCAAGTTCTAGCGCAGTGTCACGTGGCTGCCACTAGAACAGTCGACCCAGAACGAGTGCTTCACTCTCTTCACGGATACTTCTTGAGACCTGGAGATATCGATCTTCCAATCACCTTTTCAGTAGACAGACTCAGAGACGGCAGGTCGTTCTCGACTAGAAGAGTTCAGGCCTACCAAAAAGGCGAGCCAATCTTTTCCATGATTGCCTCTTTTCAAATCGAAAGCCCAGGACTTACCCACCACGAACAAATGCCGGAAGGAATGACTCAGCCAGAAGACCTTCCGTCAGCTGCAGAAGTCCTCGGAGGCATTCCCCACCCAGTGGCTCAGTACTGGGCTAAAGCTCGACCTTTCGATATGAGACACGTTCAATCTCCGATTTACTTCGAAGTAAAAGGTGAAGCTGTAGCTCACCAAGCAGTTTGGCTAAAGGCAATTGGAACCTTGCCTGCATCTCAGACACTGCACCAGGCAGCACTTGCCTATGCCTCAGATTTCACGCTGCTGGAAAGCATCTATCGACGTCACAAAATCTCTTGGGCCAAGCCAGGGCTCAAGACTGCGAGCTTGGATCACGCTATGTGGTTTCATGCTCCTGCCAAAGTTGATGACTGGATGCTCTATGTTCAAGAATCCCCTGCTGCTCAAAACAGTCGCGGACTCGCACTTGGCAAGATCTTTAGTCGAGACGGAGTGCTTCTTGCAACTGTTGCCCAAGAGGGAATGGTTCGCGTTCCAGATGGACCGGTTGCTAGTCTCTTGTCAGTCTTCGGTAGGTAGAGCGGTGAGGCTTAGCAGCCTCAGGACCTAGGCGTTCAATCTTGTTTGCCTCGTAGGACTCGAAGTTTCCTTCGAACCAGTACCAGTTATCTGGATCAGCATCGGTACCCTCATAGGCAAGTATGTGAGTTGCAACACGGTCCAAGAACCAACGATCGTGTGTAATCACCACAGCGCAACCTGGAAACTCCAAGAGTGCATTTTCAAGAGATCCGAGTGTTTCAACATCGAGGTCGTTAGTTGGCTCATCGAGAAGAAGAAGGTTTCCACCCTGCTTCAAAGTAAGGGCAAGGTTCAAACGGTTTCTCTCACCACCGGACAATACTCCAGCAGGTTTCTGCTGATCCGGGCCCTTGAATCCAAAGGCTGCAACATAGGCCCTCGAAGGCATTTCCACTTGGCCCACGTGGATGTAATCCAAGCCACCTGAAACTACTTCCCAAAGACTCTTTTCCGGGTCAATTCCAGCACGGGACTGGTCAACGTATGAGATTTTTACGGTCTCACCGATTTTCAGTTCACCGCCGTCGAGTTTTTCCTCACCCATGATCATCTTGAACAGTGTGGACTTACCGACACCGTTGGGACCTATAACTCCAACAATTCCGTTTCTGGGAAGAGTGAATGAAAGATCTGCAATGAGAGTGCGTTCGCCGAATTTCTTTACAAGCGACTTGGCTTCCAAAACAACGTTTCCAAGTCTTGGACCTGGTGGAATCTGAATTTCTTCGAAATCGAGCTTTCTGGTCTTGTCAGCTTCGGATGCCATCTCTTCGTATCTAGCAAGACGAGCCTTGGACTTGGTTTGTCTAGCCTTCGAAGAAGATCGAACCCATTCAAGTTCGTCGGATAAGCGCTTGGCCAACTTGGCATCTTTTTTGCCCTGAACTTCTAGTCTTTCCCGCTTTTTCTCGAGGTAAGTCGAGTAGTTACCCTCGTAAGGGTAGGCGCGACCGCGGTCAAGTTCCAAAATCCATTCGGCAACGTTGTCGAGGAAGTACCTATCGTGTGTGACGGCAAGTACCGCACCTGGATACTTTGCTAGGTGCTGCTCTAGCCAAAGCACGCTCTCGGCATCCAAATGGTTTGTCGGCTCATCCAAAAGCAGTAGATCTGGCTTTTCAAGCAACAGCTTGCACAGCGCTACGCGACGCTTTTCACCACCGGAGAGATTATGAACCGGAGTATCACCCGGTGGGCAACGAAGTGCGTCCATTGCCTGCTCAAGCTGTGAATCTAAGTCCCAAGCATCGAGGTGATCGATTTGCTCCTGCAAAACTCCCATCTCTTCCAAAAGCTTGTCGTAGTCCGCGTCTGGGTTTGCAAGTTCTGCCGAAATCTCATTGAAGCGATCCAGCTTTGCCTTGGTTTCATGTACGGCCTCTTCAACGTTGCCCAGAACTGTTTTTTCTTCATTCAGCTTTGGTTCCTGCATCAAAATGCCCACGGAGAAACCTTCGCTCAATCGAGCCTCACCATTGGAAGGTGAATCTAGGCCAGCCATGATCTTTAAGACTGAGGACTTACCGGAGCCGTTTGGCCCTACAACACCGATCTTGGCTCCAGGTAAAAATGCCAACGTGACGTCGTCGAGGATAACCTTGTCGCCGTGCGCTTTGCGCGCCTTAATCATTTGGTAAATAAACTCGGCCATTTAATTTCCTCAATCGTCGGTGTCAAAAAAAATGACACCCTTTCCACTCAAGTGTGCTGTGAATAAGTTTATCCGACAATGATTGGTCCAGATAAAGGACCATGTCTCATATGCACATTGAGTAGAAAGGGTGTCTAACGACTAGGCGCTTAGGGGGAAGATGCCCAGCCGAGTCTTGGTTAGCGCCTTTTTGCTCCCACGAGCTCGCCTTCAGACTCCAGGTCGCCTTCGTCCGGTTCGTCATCCTCAGGTTCCTCGCGGACTAGGACGGTTCTAGAAAACTCCGCCGTTCCCCACAATAGATCGTGACCCAGAGACTCAGCATCAATTTCAACTGAGGTACCGCTTCTTTCGCCGTTATCCCAATCTCGGATCTTGAGGCGACCAGATACGACTATGCGATCGCCTTTGGAAATTGAAGCTGCGCTGTTTATAGCAAGCTGCCTGAAAGAGGTGATGGTGAACCAATTGGTGTCACCTTCAACCCAGATTTTCTTGGTTCTATCGAAGCGGCGCTTGGATGAGGCCAATCTGAACGAGGTGATTGGCAAACCCTCTTGAGTGACTAGGTGCCGGGGCGTGGTTGCCACTAGGCCCGATACCGTGAAGCTTTCTGACATTAGTTAACCTTCTTTCAACCTGATTGGTCTAATCAGATAAATAGAATCTCAGTCAACTAATTCGCTTGGAGGGCTAAAAACAAATCTGTGGAAAACTCACTTCAGGTAAGAAGTAAAGGCCTTGGCCGTTTTGTCCATCTTCGGCTTAACAACAAAGTTGCAGTAGCCCTGGTTTGGATTCTTGGCAAAGAAGTCTTGGTGATACTCCTCCCCCATCCAAAATCGCTCCAGTGGCTCAACTGTTGTAACAACTGAGTCTCCCCAAATTTTCTTGGCGCGCTCGATAGCCTCCGTAAACAACTTCTTCTGTTCCTCATCTTCATAGAACATGCAGCTGCGGTAGCTAGTTCCGATGTCATTTCCCTGTCGATTGAGTTGAGTTGGATCGTGAAGCGTAAAGAAGATATCCAACACGGTCTCGGCTGGAATTTCACCCACGTCAAAAATCACCCTTGCGACCTCAGCGTGGCCGGTGGTCTCAGAGCAAACGGCTTCATATCCAGGGTTATCGGTGTGGCCACCGGAGTAGCCAACCTCAACGTCTTGGATGCCTCGAAACTGCATAAAGCTTGAATCTAGGCACCAGAAGCAGCCTCCACCGAGAACAAATGAGATCATGGCCCTAGCTTAGGCTTGTGCTTATGAAATTCCGAGCCAGCGCCGACCGATACAAGCAAATGAAGTACCGTCGCACTGGAATTTCGGGTCTTATGCTCCCTGAAATCTCTCTGGGCCTTTGGCACAACTTTGGGTCGGACCATAGCTTCTCTAACCAGGCCAAGGTTCTTCGCCGAGCTTTTGATCTGGGTATCACTCACTTCGATCTTGCCAATAACTACGGTCCTCCCTACGGAGCAGCCGAGGAGAACTTCGGTGATCACTTCCATAAGAACTTTCGCCCCTACCGCGATGAAATGATCATCTCCACCAAAGCCGGATACGACATGTGGGAAGGTCCTTACGGCAACTGGGGCTCACGAAAGTATCTTCTGGCATCGCTAGATCAATCACTCGAGCGAATGGATCTTGACTACGTTGACATCTTCTATTCACACCGCTTCGATCCAGAAACACCACTTGAAGAAACCATGGGAGCTCTGGCATCGGCTGTTCGCTCGGGGAAAGCACTCTACGTTGGAATCTCAAACTACGACCCACAGCAAACTCAGCGGGCCAAACAAATTCTGGATGGCATGGGTGTGCCACTGCTAATTCACCAGCCCAAGTACTCAATGTTTGTGCGCACTCCAGAACAGGGCTTGTTCGATACCTTGACTCAACTTGGGGTTGGGTCAATTGTCTTCTCGCCTCTTGCACAAGGCTTGCTCACAGACCGATACCTCACCGGCAAGGTTCCAAAAGGCTCGAGAGCATCTAAGGGGAAGCATCTAACTAGCCAGAAAGTTAGCAACGAGTACTTGATCGCCGCGAAAAAGCTAAATGAAATTGCTGCAAGTCGCGGACAGACTCTTGCTCAACTTGCTATTTCTTGGGTTCTTCGTCAACCTGCTGTCACAAGCGCTTTGATCGGAGCTTCCAGCGTGAAGCAGTTGGAACAAAACTATGCTGCTATTTCAGGTAAGGCTCTTAGCTCGGATGAGTTATCGGAAATCGACATCTACGCCAGAAATGGAACGGTCTGATCATCCTAAGAACTAGAAACCCCCTGCTTGGAATCATCTTTGCCTTATCTGGCGTTGTGCTGTTCGGACTAAACGCCTCTACCTCCAAAGTTGTCATGGCCTCAGGAGTCACCCCTGAAGAAATAGTGATATTTAGATCCTTCGCCACAGCACTCGGCGCAGGAATTGCATTGGTTTTGACAAACCGCGCTGCGTTTAGGGTTCAAAGGCACGAGTGGCGGGGGTTGATTATCTTCGGAATCTTCGGTGTGGCTTTGATGCAGTGGTCTTACTCAAATGCTGTCAAGAATCTACCTATTGGTATTGCGCTGCTAATCGAATACACCGC
>CAYVZV010000007.1:0-38028 GCA_964456485.1 uncultured Rhodoluna sp.
ACATGAAGGGCTCCAAGGTTTCTCAGGAGCGCATCATCAAGGGCATGGTTGGTCGCGAGATGGACAACCGCTACCCAGCTCGCAAAGCTGACATTGGCGAAGAGATTCTCAGGGTTGAGAACTGGACCGCCTACCACCCGGTCGATAGTTCTCGACTAGTAGTTGATGACGTATCAATGAACGTGCGCAAGGGTGAAATTGTTGGACTTGCTGGAATCATGGGTGCTGGCCGCACTGAGTTCGCAAGAAGCCTGTTCGGTCACTCCTACGGTGCAAACATCAGCGGCAAGGTTTACAAAAACGGCAAAGAGATCTCGGTCAAAACCATCTCCGAGGCAATTGCCAACGGTCTGGCTTACGCCACCGAGGACCGCAAGCGCTTTGGTTTGAACTTGATTGAAGACGTCAAGCGCAACATTTCTTTAGCCTCGCTTAAGTCCTTCGTGAAGTTTGGTCTTGTGAATGACAACGAGGAATACAAGCGCGCTAGCGAGTACCGCGCGAGCATGAACATTAAGTCCCCATCTGTACTTTCAGTTGTAGGTCAGCTTTCTGGTGGAAACCAGCAGAAGGTTGTTTTGTCCAAGTGGATCAACGTCAACCCTGACGTGCTGATTCTTGACGAGCCAACTCGCGGAATCGACGTTGGAGCAAAGTATGAGATCTACCTGATTATCCAAAGACTTGCCGCGGAGGGTAAGGGAGTTATTGTTATCTCCTCTGAGCTTCCAGAGCTAATCGGAATCTGCGATCGAATTTATGCAATCTCAGAGGGAGCCATCACCGGGGAAGTCTTGAGAAAAGACGCCAAGCCAGAACTACTTATGAGCTACATGACCATGGAAAAGAGTAAGAAATAATGAGCACAGCAACCACCCAGAAAAAGAGCCCATTTGACGCAATCAGGTCAAGGCTGCAGGGAGTTGATCTCCGTCAAAACGGAATCTTCCTGGCGCTAATTGGACTTGTGATCTTCTTCGCAGCTACAACTCCGAACGCTGCGTCGATTAGCCCAACCAACTTCTCTAACCTCGTGGTACAGAACGGTTATATCCTGGTTCTGGCCATCGGAATGGTTATGGTCATCATCGCCGGACACATCGACCTATCGGTTGGTTCGATCGCTGCCTTCATTGGTGCGGTAGCCGGAATCTTGACCGTTCGCCCAATTGAACAAGACGGCTGGGAGTGGCTACCAGCATTGCCATGGTGGGCCGGAATCATCGGTGCCATTTTGATCGGTGCAATCGTAGGAATGTGGCAGGGCTTCTGGGTAGCCTACGTCGGTATTCCTGCTTTCATCGTGACTCTTGCCGGAATGCTTTTGTTCCGCGGTCTTGCTTTGATGACTCTTCAGAGCTCAAACATCGGACCTTTCCCAGATGAATTCCGTGCTATTGGAAATGGATTCATCGACAAAGAAAAGACCTTCAATAGTTTGATTGGTATTCCGGAGCAGTTCAACGCTCTTGCACTTATCATTACCGCATTAGGTATTGTCGCTATCTGGATCTCACAGCTTCGTACCCGCGCAGGAAAGCTTCGCTACGAGCAGCCGGTTGAGCCAGTGTTCTGGTTCTACGGCAAGAATGTGATTCTTAGCTTCATGGTGGCTTACCTTGGCTTCCAGCTTTCACAGGCAAACGGAATCCCAATCACTTTGGTAGTTGTTGTGTTCTTGATCTTGCTTTACACAATGATCATGAACAAGACTCCATTCGGTCGCTACATCTACGCAATCGGTGGAAACTTGAACGCCGCGGTTCTGAGCGGTATCAACGTTCGCCTTGTTAACTTCTTCTTGTTCGTGAACATCGGTGCCCTAGCTGCACTCTCCGGTGTCTTGATCACAGCTCGAATGAACTCCGCTGTTCCTAAAGCTGGAGATGGATTCGAGCTGGATGCCATCTCATCCGTATTCATCGGTGGAGCTGCTGTTCAAGGTGGTGTTGGAACTGTGACTGGTTCGATGCTTGGCGGCATGATCCAGGGCGTTCTAGCCAACGGTATGAACTTGAACTCGGTTGGTATCGATACTCAGATGACAATCAAGGGACTGGTTCTTCTGCTAGCTGTTGCCTTCGATGTGTGGAGTAAGCGCAGAAAATAATCTCAAGCAAAAATCCCGCCTAGGTCATGGATCTGGGCGGGATTTTTTACTTATCAGGGCAAAACAAAAGGCGCCGGTTTCCCGACGCCTTTTGTTTTGTAGCTTTAGATCTAAGGCTTACTTGCCTTTGAACTCTGAAGCTGCGAATGCCTTGTCGTCCTCGGCGCTCTTCATACGAGCGATCGAGAAGATCATTAGGCCGAATAGACACTTCGCCAAGATGTCAGCGATGGTGTATCCGGTTTCGCGTAGAACGAAGCCCTGCTCGTCGAATCCAACGGAGTTCATGTTAGCGATGAACGCGATTGGGTAGACACCCCAGGTAGCAAGAAGAAGAAGACGTAGCTCCTTGATTCTTCTCTGAACCTGCTTGCTCTGCTTGGTTAGGTTCTTACCTAGCTCAACGAACAAGATGTACAGGATGTACAGGAATGGAATTGTGGATAGTAGACCCCACATTGGTGCAGAGATGCCACCGATGTCTAGACCTGCGTCACCTGGGTAACCAAGACCAATCATCAAAGCTGCAGCAGGTACTAGACGAACTAGTAGTGCAGTCTGAGCTGACTTAGCTAGAGCAAGAACCGCAATGGTCTCTACTAGTAGTAGAGGCACAGTTAGGAACCAGTCAACGTAGCGGTAGCCAACGTTGTAGACGGCGCCTTCGATTGCTTCTGGGCCAAATACGTCATTGAAGCTGTCAAACATTCTGAAGTAGTGATAGGCAGCGATACCGGTCACTGTTGCAGACACCAAAATCGCCATACGGTAGCGAGGCAGGACGCGCTCACGTGCGAATAGTAGGAAAATGGTGGTGAATAGCATGCTCGCAATACCTAGCGAGAAGCCGTTATAAACGATCAGGTAACCTGATTCACTCATAATTTGTTGTTTCCTTTCAGCTGAGAGAGGCAAGCTGCCAAGGATTCATCGGGGACAAATTACATCAACGATGCTTCCTCGCATCACTTACACGTCTTTTAACCTAGCACCCGTTATCAGGCTTTTCTAAGGAAACAGGCCTGAATTTGCGCCAAATAACGGGCTTCTGGGGGTCTGTTCGGGCGTGTCATGAGGGGATATCTAGAGCTAAACTGGTCTTACCGGAGCCTGAAGAGGCTCAATGAAATTGCAGCAGAAATAAGGACTTGAGAGGAACAGCCCAGATGTCGAGAATCAGCATCGTGCAGGCAGAATTTGACTACAACACTCCTCTTGTTCTCGAATTCAATGAGATTACCTCTCTTATGGCGATCAGCTCGGTCGGAATCATCACCGTTATGGTGCTTTCTATCGTGGTTGCTGCTCAGGCATTCTTCAGTAAGAGCGGCCAAGAGCTTTCCAAAGACCACTACACCCGTAGCTAGTTAGCCCTCGGGGTGTCCCCAGCCCGTCTTTTTGCGCAATATTGGTCCCGTGCAGTGTCATAGGCCAGCCCTATAGTTAAAGGCACATCGGTCACAAGGGGAAAATGATGAGAAAACTCAAGGGATTACTAGTTCTGCTTCTTGCAGTTGCGATGGGGGCCACCTCAAGCGTTGCAGCGGTGGCCGATACGCGATCGACCTACATCATCATGCCAGCAGCTGGAGCAGCTGATGAAGTTGGCTCTCTCCTGGCCACTCTCGGTGAGACCCCTGACGCACAACTTGCTTTAGTTGATGACCTATTTATTGTGGATCTAATGCCTGACACTGCAGCCAGGCTTTCAGAAAACCCGCTCATTGCCTTTATTGAGCTTGACGCCCCGGTTTCCACATCAGCAACTCAAAATCCCACTCCGTCTTGGGGCCTAGATCGAATTGACGGAACCATGGATGGGGTCTTTAGGTTCCCTGACGAATCGGGTGACGGAGTAAAGGTATACGTTTTTGATACTGGTGTTGATGCCACTCATCCGGATCTTGCCGGAAGAGTTTCTCAAGGTTTTGACGCCATCGGGAACAATCAAGCCAACACCGATTGCCACTTTCACGGCACGCACGTCGCTGGAACAATCGCGGGTACAAAATTCGGTGTAGCAAAGAACGCATCTGTTATCCCTCTGCGTGTTCTTGGCTGCACCGGATCTGGAAGTATCTCAGGAGTCATTCGAGCAATTAACTGGACGATTGCAACCCACAGCCCTGGAGATGCCGCCGTTGCAAACTTCAGCCTTGGAGGAGGACGCACTCAGGCGTTGAACCAAGCAATCGCCAACCTTGTGGATGCCGGAGTCACAACCGTGGTCGCAGCCGGTAACTCTTACGGTGATGCTTGTTCTTTCTCGCCTTCATCAGCACCTGAGGCAATCACGGTTGGTGCAACTGACCGCTTCGACAATCGCGCCTCGTTCTCTAACTTTGGTGAGTGCGTGGACGGATTCGCTCCTGGAGTTTCAATTCCTTCGGCAGATGCCAGAAACCACGCAAACGTACTTTCTCTGTCAGGTACATCGATGGCCGCCCCGCACGTTGCTGGTATTGCAGCACTTATATTGAGCCAGAGCCCCAACGCCAGACCAGATCAGGTCGAGGCCTTCATCAACCAATTGAGCAGGCCAGGCATTGTCAACAATGCCAGAACTGATCGCGGAAATCGCATGTCTGTATCGCCAGCTCCAGGCGCTACTCCGCTGCCTTCACTCCCGGGTGCTCCTGGTGGCCTCACAGCTTCCAGCTCAGGCCGCGGATTCGTTGAGTTCTCTTGGAACGGCGTCGCTGGCGCAACTTCCTACGAAGTTGAGTTCCGAAAGAGCAGCGAGAACACTTTCACCAAGGTCAGTTCTGAGCTCGCAAAATTTAGAGTGACTGGACTTGCCGGAGGTGAGCAAGCATCCCTTCGCGTTAGAGCGATAACAGAACGTGGAACCACTAGATTCACTGCAACAGTTGTAGGAACCGCGGCTATTCAAGCTCCAAGCGCGGTGCGCAACCTAAGCCTCAATGCGCTAACTAAGAATTCCGCTGACCTGACTTGGGATGTGCCTGAGTCTCTAGGCGGAACTGCAACTGCTACATACCGTGTTGAGATGAGAACCACAGGAAACTGGCAATCGATTTCAACTGGACCTGCTCGGGCTCTTAGAATCTCTGATTTGCGATCTATCCATGAGTTCCGAGTATTTGCGATAAACAGCGCAGGTGATTCAGAAGCGTCTGTTGTTGCAACCTTCGATCCTTCCAAGGTTCTCGTTGTCAATTCCGTTTCGGTTTCCAACATTCAAGCTGGCAGAGCTGATCTTTCTTGGACAACTGATGCACCAACATCAACCCAGTTCCAAATCACACTTACACGCACAACTGGTTCGACCAGCACACAGACATTTACCAGTGAAGGAACTAGCTTTACCCTCACCGGCCTTGCTCGAGTCACCAGCTATCGAGTAACTGTCGTACCTATTGGCACAATCCGAGGCATCTCCGCATCAACTAACTTCTCAGTGGGCGCGGTAGCTCCATCTGCACCTAGATCCCTTTCCTCAACCAAGGTCTCAGCCGGTTGGCAGCTTCGTTTTGCGGTCCCATCGGATGACGGCGGAGCAGTAATCAGCGGCTATCGTCTAGAGCAATTGGTAGATGGAGCATGGACATCGTTTAGAACTGCAACCACCCCTGAATTCACAGTGCCAGAGCCTCTTCGGGGTCGAAGCGTTGACTACCGCGCCGTTGCAATCAACGCCTCGGGGGAGTCAGTGCCAAGTGCCACCGTTAGGGTCACCACCCCTGCGGTAGCGCCAAGTGCACCTGGTGATTTCAAGGGCGAAGTCCTGGAAGATGGCAGGGTTTCTCTTTCTTGGACCGCGTCTGTAGATGACGGTGGATCAGAAATCACTGGCTATCGAGTTGAGGTATTGAGGTCTGGAGTCTGGAACGCTGTCTTGACTCAACGCTCACTCACACTTGTCTCACAGGTGCTAAGAAAGGGTGAGTCTGCAAACTTCCGAGTTGTTGCAGTAAACAGAGTCGGCATATCTGCTGCCTCTTCGGTCATTACCCTTGCTCGACCAACATCTGTTCCAAGTGACGTCACTTCGTTGAGTGCAACGGTTTCGGGATCAGCCATAAACCTAACTTGGATTGCACCGACAGACAATGGCGGAAGCTCAATTCTGAAGTATCAAGTCGAACAAAAAACTGGATCTGAGTGGAGAGTTGTCGGTGAAAGCACAACTTCAACATCCTTCCGACTTGAGGGGCTAAACCCCGGCGACAACGTTACATTGCGCGTTCGCGCAGTGACTTCAATCGGAACTTCGGTTGCTGGTATCGAACGTTTGGTTCGTATGCCATTCCAAGTTTCGAGCGCACCGACATCTTTCACTGTGACTATGGATGTGACTCGAGTTAAGTTTGGTTGGTTACCTCCGGAGGCAACTGGAGGAAGTCCAGTGACTTCCTATATCATCAGCGCCTCTACTAACGGCGGTATTTTCCGCACAGTTGCAAACGTAAGAGGAACCGAGCTAATTGCATACGGTCCACTTCCGGCCCCTGGGGTTACAACTATCTATCGCATTCATGCGGTCACCAGCGGGGCTGGTAATGGAGCCTCTAGTGCTGGAGTGTCGATCGACATGCCAGCCACCGTTCCATCGGACCCATCGGGCTTGTCCTCGCAGATTCGCATGGGAGAAGGAATCTTCCTTAGGTGGAGCGTTCCATCAAGTGATGGCGGCTCTCCAATCACTGGCTATCGCGTAGAAGTTAGAACTAGCAGCGGTTGGACTGTTCTAGACAAGACCACAGATACTTCATTCCTGGCGCCATTGGCAGCAGCTGGAGTTAACGTCGAACACCGCGTTATAGCTCTAAATGCCGCAGGTGCATCGCCCGGAAGCAGGAGCCTATTCACCAGAATGGGCATCGCTCCAGCAACTGCGCCTTTGTCTACGAAAGCTCAGATCCAATCGGGCAGGCTAGTAGTGAGCTGGCTTGCACCAGCTGTCATGGGCGGACAATTTAGTCGCTACGAAATCCAAACTTTTGAGAATGGATCGTTCAGGTCTATTGGGACCTCCAGGACCCTAGAAATTGCTCTGTCTCTGCACGCTCCTGGCACTACCAGGGTCTTTAGAGTAGCTGCAGTCACCGATGCAGGTACTGGCGCTTGGAGTGCGAACATTGAGTTTGCATCGCCGAAGGTAGTCCCATCAACTCCAATCTGGACAAGCATTGGTTCAGCTGGAAGAACCAATACCGTTAGCTGGCGAACAGCTGGAATCAACAACGGTGGCGGGCAACTTGATCAAGCGATTCTGTTCCGAGACGAGTCCGGTTCATGGGTAGAGGTTGCAAGAGCTGACGTTTCTGCAGGAACCTTGTCCTTCGCAAACACTACATTCGGAATCTCACACCGTTATATTTTGAGATTTACGAATGAAGTGGGCCTCTCGCCAAGTTCAACAATCATCACAATTCGCCACGCTGTGGTTGCAACCGGTCCAGTAACTGGATTGACTGCAGCACCTGAGGGCAATGGTCTGAGACTTTCTTGGACTTCTCCAGAATTCATCGGTGGCTCCACTCCTAGATCAATCGAGATTCAATCAAGTGTTGACGGATCTAGCTGGATTCGCGTTGGCCAGTTCAACTACGCAAATACTGCACTGGTTGGCCTTCCAGCCAAGGGCGCCACTCTTAGCTACAGAGTGATCACTCGCAACCTTGCTGGAAACTCAGAACCATCTGGTGCCGTTTCGTACACGACACCTAGAACTCTGCCAGGGACTGATTTCTCAGTATCGCCAACTCGATCTGGCAATCAAGTTCTATTCCGAGTCACTTCTCCTGGAGACTTTGGAGGATTCTCAGAACTCAGCGTTCGAATTGAACGTCAAGGGGCTCTAGCGTGGCAATCAAGTGAAGAGTTTAAGCTCACAAGACCAAGATCCACTTTCACCTTCGGTCTGGAATTGCCAACCATCAGGGGAACTTACGTCTATCGAGTCGCCATTGTTAACCCGCTGGGTGAAGTTGAGCGAACAGTAACCTTCCGATACTAAAGAGGCCAGGCGCTGGTTTCAGCGCCTGGACCCGTATTTCTTACTACGTCGGTAAGGGCTCTGTGTTCATCTTGCGGGGTTAGACTCACACCATGAGCATGCTGGCAACTAAATCAACCACTCACTTCAACCAAGTGTTGGCTCAGGTTAGAGATGCCGGCTTACTTTCCAAAAAACCAAGCTTCTATATCGGCCGTCTAATTGTTCTTACAATTGCCGCAGCTGGATTTTGGACCCTGAGCGGTTTTCTTGCAGCCTTGAGTGAACAGAACAAGCTCTGGTTAATCGCAGCCTTCGTGCTGGTTGCCGGGCTTGGAGTCCTAAGCGCTCAGTATGGGTTTATTGCCCACGAGGCATCCCACCGACAGGTCTTTAGAAACAACAAGGCCAATGACTGGATGGGCCTACTGCTGGCAAACTTGTTTGCGGGCCTAAGCTACGGTTTCTGGTTGCGCAAGCACAACAAGCACCACCAGCGTCCAAATCAGATTGGCGAAGATCCTGACATTGCTATTCGCGTACTTAGCTTCACCACTGAATCCAAAGAGTCCAAGCGCGGCATAGAGCGTTGGTTCTCCGACCGTCAGGGCTACCTGTTCCCTCTACTACTTCTATTTACAGGCTTTGACTTGCTAGTTGATTCTTTTGCAGGGCTAGTCCGTAAGGATCGTAAACTTTCGATTCGCCTGTTGGAGTTTTCGCTGATGATGATTCGTCAGCTAACTCCATACGTAGTATTTGCGATCATGTTTGGGCCAATCTGGGGTCTGGCGCTGTGGTTTGTGATGATGATGGCCTTTGGCTTTTTCATGGGAGCTGCCTTTGCACCAAACCACAAGGGCATGCCCCTAGTTCCAAAAGAAGCCAAACTCGACTTCTTCTCTCGCCAGGTTCTGACCTCAAGAAACATCCGAGGCTCCTGGCTCAAAGACAACCTCATGGGCGGCCTAAACTACCAGGTTGAGCATCACCTGTTTCCCTCGATGGCAAGACCAAACCTTCGCAAGGCCCATGAAATTGTTGTTGAATATTGCCGGAAACACAATGTGACTCTGGTGGAGATGAACCTTCTGGCCAGCTATGCCGCCATCATGAAACACCTGAACAAAGTGGGGCTAAGTAATAATGCCGACCCCTTTGTCTGCCCTATGGTTGCCGAGCTTCGCCCAAGAAGCTAGCAATTGACGCCAGCCTCTCTGGCTGAGCCGTCCTGTGGGGTAAATTTAAGCAGGGAAAACCCCACAAACTCAACTAGGAGACAAATGTCTATTTCTTCTGTCAAAAAGGTAGCCCTCGCACTTGCGACTTCGGCTGCTCTTGCTTTCACACTCAGTGGTTGCGCACCTGCTGCAACAACTGAAGCAGCACCTGACGAACTTCAGACCATTACCGCTGGCAAGCTAACCATCGGAACCGGACTTCCGGCCTACGAGCCATGGGTTGTCGGCGACGCTCCAGAATCTGGCGAAGGCTTTGAGGCCGCAGTTGCTTATGCAGTTGCTGCTGAGCTTGGCTTCGCTCCAGAAGATGTTGTATGGGTTCGCACAACTTTCGATGAGGCAATTGCCCCTGGGCCAAAGAACTTCGACTTCAACTTGCAGCAGTACTCAATCACCGATGAGCGCAAAGAAGCAGTTGACTTCTCATCTCCTTACTACTCAACAGCTCAGACGGTAATCACCGTTGCTGGATCTAAAGCAGCTGAGGCTAAGTCTCTTGCGGACCTCAAGGGCTTGCTGATTGGTGCAGCAACTGGAACCACAAGCTTCGCTGCAATTGAGAACGTTATTGCGCCAACAGCTGGAGCACAGGCATTCAACTCGAACGATGACGCGAAGGCAGCTCTAGCTAACGGACAGGTTGACGCAATCGTTGTTGACCTACCAACGGCTTTCTACCTAACTGCAGTTGAGCTCGACGGAGGAATCATCCTTGGTCAGCTTGCTGGAGCAGAAGCTGGAGACACCTTTGGTCTAGTTCTAGACAAGGGATCACCTTTGACTGCAGCCGTATCAGCAGCAGTTGACGCTCTTCGCGCAAGTGGAAAGCTTGCTGAGCTAGAGAACACCTGGCTTGCAGACTTCGCAGGCGCACCAGTTCTAAAGTAATAAAAACCTGAGAAAATAGGTGGGGCAGCAAATGCCCCACCTATTTCTATTTGGATCGAGCCATGGACCTAAACGAGCAAGAGCTCTCTCAAGCGGAGAAGGACAGACGCGAGTATCGCAGAGCGCAGCGTAAGCGTTCGGTCTGGATTTCCCTTGCCAGCACCCTGGCATTTGCGGTGATTGTCTGGTTCGGTCTCATCGCAACTCCTGGTTGGGAGCGGGTCGAGCAGTCATTTTTCAACTGGGAAGTGGCAGTAGCAAGCTTCCCAAGAGTTATCGACGGATTGCTTCTCAATCTTCGCGTGCTGGTAGCGGCGGCAATTTTGGTGGTTTTATTCGGTTTATTGCTTGCCATAATCCGCACTCTAAAGTCCCCGGTGTTTTTCCCGTTGCGAGTTCTGTCTAAAGGCTACGTGGACTTGTTCAGAGGACTTCCGCTGATCATTGTTTTGTACCTGGTTGGATTTGGTATTCCAGGACTCAGATTGGAATTTCTTGGACGAATCCCTGCCGAGGTCCTTGGAATCGTCGCACTGACAATCACTTACAGTGCTTACGTTTCTGAAGTATTTAGAGCTGGTATTGAATCTGTTCACTCTTCACAGCGCCTGGCCGCTCGATCTTTGGGCCTTTCCTACTCCAAGTCAATGCGATTGGTTGTTCTGCCTCAGGCAGTCAGGAAAGTTGTTCCACCTTTGATGAATGATTTCATCGCTTTGCAAAAGGACGTTGGTCTGATCTCCGTTCTAGGTGCCATCGACGCAGTTCGTGGCGCTCAGATTGAGGTTGCGAAGTTTGCAAACTTCACACCATATGTCGTTGCAGGTCTATTGTTTGTTTTGCTTGCTATCCCAACTATTCGACTAGCTGACAAGATCACCGCCCGCTTCACTGCTCGTGAGCAGCAGGGGGTCACACTTTGATCGACTGGAATCGACCAAGGCTAAAAGTTGTTGGACTCAAGAAGTTTTACGGTGACCGCAAGGTAATCAACGGGGTTGACCTTGAAGTTTTCCCAGGCCAGATCGTTGCACTTATTGGATCCTCTGGCTCTGGAAAATCCACCTTGCTTCGCTGCGTAAACCAGATTGAAGATTTAACCGACGGACAGATTTTCCTAGATGGCGAGGAAGTTTCCGCACCGGGTGTTAACCAAGATTTGATCAGGGCTCAGATTGGTCTGGTTTTTCAATCCTTCAATCTCTTTACACATTTGAGCATCCTGAATAACATCACTCTTGCCCTAAGGCACGTGAAGAAGATGGATAAGGAAGCAGCAAACAAACTTGCCCAGAGCTGGCTGACCCGAATCGGCCTTGGGGATAGGGGAGATTCTTACCCTGACAAGATTTCTGGAGGCCAGCAGCAGCGGGCAGCCATAATCCGCGCGGTTGCAATGGAGCCAAAGGTATTGCTTCTGGATGAAGTAACTAGTGCACTGGACCCAGAGCTGGTGGGGGAAGTTCTAGATCTAATTCGAGAGCTAAAAGCCGGTGGCACCACAATCTTGATGGCAACCCATGAGCTTTCCTTCGCCAAGGAAGTTGCTGATTGGGTGATCTTCCTTGAGCAGGGCCAGATTTACGAGCAGGGCGAAGCTAAAGACTTCTTTGAGAAGGCCAGCAAACCTCGAACAATTGAATTTTTGTCCAGAATGCGAAGTCGCTAGCTGAGCCCGATTTCTGCCTTAGCCCATAGCCAGGACCACATCCGGGACTTGAAATCCGCTCAGGCTAACCTTTAGCAGATAAAGTTTGGTTATAGCCCATTCCAGTTCCAAGAAGAGAGTAATCATGGCGCAAAAAGAACAGAAGCCCCAGAAGAACAACAAGAAGGCCCCTGCAAAGAGCTTGAAAGAAAAGCGTCAAGACAAGCAAGCAAAGGCCGAAGGCAAAAAGCGCTCAGAGTAAGTCTGAGCTTTTGCTGGCGCACCTAAAGTTCGTCACTTTGTCTCAAAGCATTCAACTTTCACGAGTTCGCCTTTGAACTGTTCAGTCCACCCTTTTGAGGGCTGTAATTCAAATCCCAATACAGTTAGCAGTTTTATGGATGGGGTATTTCGACTATCCGTGTATGCAAAAAACTTAGTAGCTCCCTGCAGTTCAAGGTGAGCTAAGAGTTTTTGAGCTGCCTCTGTGGCTAAGCCTTTACCTTGGTGCTCACTGGCAATAGTAAAACCAATTTCAAAGATCGAATTGTCTGCTTCAATTGCATGTATAGCAAGGTCTCCCACAAGCTCCTTACTTGTTTGATCGTGTATCGCAAGTTGAAGCCACTGGTCTTTGCCCGGCAGTAAAACCCCATCTTGCGAGTCAATTAGCTCCTTGGCCTGAGCTTTTGAATAACTTGGTTCCCAGCTCTGGTATCGGGCAATTTCTGGATTTTGTCGGTATGCGACAAAGGAATCCAGGTCGGTTAGAGAAAGCGGCTGGATACTGAGGCGTTCAGTCATCAAAGGGTAAGACATACCTGAATTATATTCCGCAAGAGATTTCTTGTAGGCCCCGTGGGAATCGAACCCACGACCCACGGATTAAAAGTCCGTTGCTCTAACCAACTGAGCTAGAGGCCCCTAGCAACGCCAAGCGTCTGAAACAGTCTAGCAAGCTGGGCTGTTATGGACTTACTTCCACTGTCTTGAGAGCGATACAGCCTTGCTCCAGCTATCGAGCTTGTTGGAGTCAAATGGTTTAGGTTCGAACACTTGATCAACTTCAAATGCACTTCGAAGCTGATCCATACTTGACCAGAGTCCACTGCCTAAGCCCGCTAGAAATGCGGCACCGGTTCCGGTTGATTCAAGGTTTTTGCCTCGAATTACAGAAACTCCCAGGCAGTCGGACTGGACCTGCATAAGCAAATTGTTGGCAGCTGCTCCGCCATCGACTCGCAGCTGAGTCAGGGAGGTGCCAGTATCAGAATTCATTGCAACTGCCAGATCCCGCACTTGGAATGCAATAGCTTCAAGAGTTGCGCGGGCAATGTGCGCCTTTGCGGTTCCTCTTGTAATTCCAAATAACGTACCTCGGGTATCCGGATCCCAGTAAGGAGCGCCAAGGCCCGTTAGGGCAGGAATGAATACTACTCCTTGGGAATCAGGGACACTTGCCGCCAGGGCCTCTATTTCACCTGAGCTTTCGATTATTCCAAGACCATCGCGCAGCCACTGAACGGCAGCCCCAGCAACAAATACTGATCCTTCTAGGGCGTAGGTGATTTCGCCATCCGGTGACTGCCAAGCGATTGTTGAGAGTAAACCATTTTGGCTTTCAATAATTCTTGCTCCAGTGTTGGTGAGCATGAAGGCACCAGTTCCATAGGTGCACTTACCCTCTCCGACCGTAAATGCTGTTTGACCAAAAAGCGCAGCTTGTTGATCGCCAGCCACTCCTGTGATTGGAAGCTTGAGGTTCAAAAACGCAGCCGGGTCAGTTTGGGCAATTTCTCCGAAGCTTGGAACGACTTTTGGCAAAGCAGATTTTGGAACGTTGAATACTTCGAGTAGCTCATCACTCCAGGTGCCGGATGAGATATCAAGTAGTTGAGTCCTTGAAGCATTGCTGGCATCTGTGAGGTGCGACACGCCAGCGGTAAGCCTCGCGATCAGATATGAATCAACTGTTCCGATAAGGACGGAACCTTCTTGCACGCTCTGCCAAAGCTTCGGCTCATTTTGAGAAAGCCATAGCAGCTTAGAACTTGAAAAGTATGGGTCTAGGCCAAGGCCAGTTAGTTTTCTTATCTTCGGCTCAAGTCCTTGGGATTTAAGGTCTTGCACCAGATCGGCAGTTCTTCGGTCTTGCCAAACTATTGCCTTTCGGGGGCTTCTTAGTGTCTGCTTGTCCCAGAGCACAACAGTCTCTCGTTGGTTGGTTATTCCAATCGCCGAAAGAGATGCCGTTGTCTTAGAGATTGCTTCGGTGGCAGCTGCCAGCGTTGCTTGCCATATTTCCTCGGGGTCATGTTCGACAAGGCCAGGGGAGGGAAAGTACTGAAGGAACTCTCTGTAGCCACGCGAGATAACCGCGCCAGTTTCAGATACGACTAATGCGGTGACTCCGGTGGTGCCCGCATCAAGGGCCAGAATTGCCATGGCCACAGGCTAGCAAAGCTTTAGGTGAAGTGGGTTTGAGATAGTGGACTGGACTTAGACTTCCTATCAGGCCACTCAACAATCAGCATCGCAATAACCATTAGGCCTCCACCAAACACAGTTCGAAGAGCCAGAGTTTCTTGACCAACTGCCACCGAGATTGCTGCAGCAAAAATAACTTCGGTGGTCAAGATTATTGCCACCCTCGATGGGTCCATGATTGATTGCGCCCAAGTTTGAACCAGGAATGCCATGGCAGTTGCAAAGACGGCTGTGAAAACAACAACTCCCCAAACCGAAGCATTTGGTGGAGGCTGGTAGCCATCGGATACTGCGCCTAGCCAGCAGACCACAGCACCGGCTCCAAGTTGAATAACTGTAAGTGCGTAAACGTCCTGCGAAGTACTCCAGAAGCTCAGGCCGATGATGTGCAATGCAAACAGTAGAGCGCAGGCAATTAGCCAGACTTGACCCACATCAACCGAAAAGCCATTGAAAGAAATAAGCAGTAGGGCTACGAAAGCTGTAATTGTTCCAACAATTACTTTCTTTTCTACTTTCTTCCTTGAGATCAACCAAAAGAGAATCGGGGTGAAGACAACATAAAGACCAGTGAGGAATCCAGTGATCGCAGCAGTTGTTAGATCGAGACCAATGGTTTGGGTTATGTAGGCAAGCCCAAGTGTTGCCCCCAAAACCGAACCTCTAAACAGCAGTTGCTTGTTGATCGCGGTAAGAACCTGGGGCCTGACCGCAATCATGACAATGGTTGCAAGGGTGAATCTGGTGGCAAGAAAGTCAAAGACTGGCTGCTGGTTGATGGCATCTTTCATGAGCACAAAGCCAGCACCCCAAGAGATGGTGACTCCGAACAGGGCAATGACAGCCCAGGTTGTTTTGTTCATTGGATTACTTACTTATCTTTCGAGCTGATGGGCCAGCCATGTTTTTGACCATAGATGGAAAAACTAGACCGTGCATAGGCCAAACTGACCACCAGTAGGCGTGGCCAAATAATCCCTTGGGTGCAAATAGAGCTCGCTGGGTGATTACTGTTCCCGACCCAGACTCATCTTTTTCTAGAGCAAACTCCAGCCAGGCAAGTCCTGGCATCTTCATCTCTGCGCGAAGGCGAAGAAGAAGCGGGCGGTTGATTGCTTCGACTCTCCAGAAATCCAGAGCTTCGCCCTCAATAAGATGTTCGTCGTCACGACGACCGCGGCGAAGACCAACCCCACCGACGAACTTATCCATTAGTCCACGGACCTCCCAGGCCCAAGTTGCTGTTGAGTAGCCATGCTTGCCACCAATTGCTTCGACGCGCTTCCAAACGGTTTCAATCGAATCATCGGAGTGCACTGTGCGAACGTCGGTATACAAAGTTCCACCAGCCCAGTCTGGGTCGGTTGGGAGAGGGTCAGAAGGGGTTCCTGGAACAGAAGCGTTAGTCCAACGAGTTTCTACGTTGGCTTCCTTGATTCGGGTTAGAGCAAGCTCCACAGCCTTTTTGAATGGTGTTAGCCCGTCTTTTGAATCGGGGATTAGCTTTCTAATCGAGTCGTCGCGAGCAACGACCTCGTTTTTTAGACTCTCGACCAATCTTCTAGCCAGAGTGATTGGAACAGGAGTCACTAGCCCCACCCAGCCGCTAGAAAGCTTGGGCGTAAGCACTGGAACCGGAATGATGATTCTCTTTCTCAGCCCGGCGGCTTCGGCGTACTTCATCATCATGTCCCGGTAGCTAAACACCTCTGGGCCACCGATGTCGTAATCACCTGTGATTGAAGGGTCCAAAGCAGCTGCTCCAACTAGATAGCGAAGAACATCCCTAACAGCAATCGGTTGAATTTTTGTTTCGACCCAGCGCGGTGTTGTCATAATCGGTAGGCGCTCTGTGAGGTAGCGGAGCATTTCAAAAGATGCTGATCCACTTCCAATTACCACTCCAGCGCGAAGTTCGATTGTTGGTATTCCACAGCTTCGCAGAATCGTTCCAGTGTCAGAACGCGACTGCAGATGAGGCGAAAGCAATTCGTTCTGAGCGATGATTCCACCGAGGTAAACAATTCTTTGGATATTCGCCTTCTTGGCTGCTTTACCAAACTTCTCGGCAATATCTTTTTCTTCTTGTTCGAAGTCATCCTTGCTCATCAATGCGTGCAGTAAATAGTAGGCAACGTCGATGCCTTCTAGAGCCTGGTCTAGAGCTTCGACGTCGTGAGCATCACCAGAGACGACCTCAACACGATCAATCCAAGGGTGGTCCTTTAGTCTTTCTGGCTTGCGGGCTAAAACCCTTACTCGGTAGCCATGCGCTAGAAGCTCTCGAATCAGGCGGCCTCCGATGTAACCCGTGGCACCAGTGACTAGGCACTTGGCTGGTTTGCCATCCCGCCCGGTGAGGGTTGGAAGGTCGTGGCTTACGGTTTCGATCATTCTCTAACCCTACATTTACCTGAAGGTCAGAAAACTACCTGACTACAGGCGCTCTTCTAGGCTTTGCTGCTCGACGGCAACAAGTCTCGGTTTCTTTCCTACGGTAGTTAGGTGCAAGACAATAAAGTCCCCAGGCTTGAGTGCTTTAGCTTCAAGAATGAGCTTTGCAAGCTTGGGCTCCGCATAGCCGGCAAGCACCTGAGTGATTGTTGGCAAGGTCGGGCGGTGCGTACACAATACCGAGGAGCGAGCATCTGCAAACAGCTTCTTTGCCACTTTGGCTGTTCGAGCTGGTCCTTTGGCATTACCCATTTCGGAAAGCTCACCACGATCGATGATCTTGTAGCGATGTGCTTTTGCGTAAGGTGTGATGGTGTCCTTGCAGCGTTTCCAGGGACTTGTGAAAACTCGCTTTGGACCGTAAGCGCTTAGCAAACGAACCAATTCCTTGGCTTGCTTTTTTCCTTCAGGAAGTAGCGGCCGCTTGCCATCTTCACCTACGTAGTCGGCCCTTGGGGTGGCATGAGCATGTCGAATAATGATCAGTGGTTTGGTCTTCAGCATGCCATTTTTACGAAGATCAATAACTTCTTGAAGCAGATCCCGATCGTGCTGGTAGCTAAGTTTGGCAAAAGCTTGGTCAGCCTTTAGCCAAACGACTTCAGAAACTTCCTCGTCTGGCTTGAACTTGGAATTCGAGAGAGCACTATCCGACACTTTGGTTGCCCAGTAGTGGACTGTCTTAGTCTTGGACTTATCAAGTGGGTAAGAAATAGTAGATAAGGGGACGCCAAGCTTTACCTTTAGTCCGGTTTCTTCCTTGACTTCTCGAACCGCGGCTTCCGCCAGAGTTTCACCTGGATCAACTTTGCCCTTGGGGAAGGTCCAGTCCTGATAGCGTCCGCGATGGATTATGGCTACCTGCAGGTCTTTACCAACTTCTCGCCAGCAAACCGCTCCAGCGGCGAAGATTTCCATAACTACTATTTACTTCTTGGCTCTGAAATGGAGAGCATTATGGTGTCTTGGAAATCTCTCAGGGCGTTGCCTTCTGAATCGAATTGGCTTCTGCGCCAGTTTCCATTGGGTTCCAGAGCCCAAGAAGCAACTTGCTCGCTCATCGCAAGCTCAAACATCTCCTGAATACTGTTTACGTGATCCGGCTCGCTTAGGCGAACGAGAACTTCTACTCGGCGGTCAAGGTTTCTGTGCATCATGTCGGCAGATCCCAAGTACACCTTTGGATCTCCTCCGCCAAGGAAGCTAAAGATTCTGCTGTGCTCAAGGTAGCGACCAAGAATTGATCTAACTCGGATTGTTTCTGATAAACCCGCTACCCCTGGCTTTAGTGCACACATACCGCGAACCACAATATCTACTGGGACTCCAGCGTTAGAGGCGCGGTAGAGGGAATCAATGATTTCTTCATCCACCAGAGCATTTACCTTCAGGCTAATTCGAGCTTTTTTGCCAGCCTTGTGAAGCTGGATTTCCTGTTCGATCAGATCTGTTAGCCCCTCCCTAACGCCAACTGGAGAAACCAGCAGCGATTTGAAAGTAGCCTCTGGTGCATAACCAGACAGGTGGTTGAACAGCTTGGTCAGGTCTTCACCGACTGATTCTCTGGATGTTAGCAGTCCGTAGTCTTCGTAGTACCTGGCTGTCTTCGGGTTGTAGTTTCCAGTTCCGATGTGGCAGTAGCGAACCAGTGCGCCCGCTTCTTGACGAATTACAAGAGCGAGTTTGCAGTGGGTCTTTAGTCCAACAATTCCGTAGACCACATGCACGCCGGCTTGCTCGAGCTTTCTTGCCCAAGTGATGTTGTTCTGTTCGTCGAATCGGGCCTTGATTTCTACCAGTGCCAAAACCTGCTTGCCAGCTTGAGCCGCTTGGATTAGCGCGTCAACAATTGGTGAATCTCCAGAGGTTCGGTAAAGAGTTTGCTTTATTGCCAAAACCTGCGGATCTTCGGCAGCCTGCTCCAAGAATTCTTGGACACTTGTTGAGAAAGACTCGTAGGGATGGTGAACCAAGACCTCGCGCTTTTTGAGCACACTGAAAATGTCAATTGTTTCTTCATCGCGCGGAAGAAGGTACTTGTTTGTAACTACCGCGTGAGGCGGGAAGCGAAGTTCAGGTCTTGGCAGTCCTCCAATGTCACTCAAGCCAGTTAGATCAAGCGGTGAAGGCAAGGTGTAGACATCTTGCGTAGATATATCAAGCTCTCGAATAAGGAGCTCAAGAACCTGTGGGTTCATATCATCTGCTACCTCTAGGCGAACCGGGGGACCAAACCTTCTGCGAAGCAACTCCTTCTCCAGCGCAAGAAGTAGGTTCTCGCCTTCATCCTCGTCTACTTCCAAGTCTTCATTTCTAGTTACTCGGAAGTTGTGATACTGAAGAACCGTCATTCCAGGAAATAGCAGACCTAGGAACTCTCCGATGATATCTTCCAGAGGAACGTATCTAACCCCTTCGGTTTTTTCGGGGTTGGGAATCAACACAAATCGTGGAAGCAGTGGTGGTACCTTAACTCGGGCAAAGTGCTCTTTTTCTGTGCCTGGGTTTTGCAGAACAACGGCCAGGTTCAAAGACAATCCAGAGATGTATGGGAAAGGGTGAGCTGGGTCAACCGCGAGTGGGGTCAGCACAGGAAAAATGTGCGACTGGAAGTAGTCCTGAAGAGATAACTTCTCGTCATCGCGTAGCTCATTCCATCGAACTAGGTTGATGCCGTGTCTCTCGAGCTCCGGTTCGATAACCTCTAGAAACAACTTGGCGTGAGCAAGTTGAAGTTCATGCGCTTCCTCGGAAATCTTGGTCAGCACTTCCTTGGGGGAGAGTCCCGAAGGACTTTTTACAGCCAGACCTGTTGCTAGGCGTCTTTTTAGTCCCGCAACTCGGACCATAAAAAATTCATCCAAGTTCGAGGAGAAAATACTGAGAAAGTTAACTCTTTCAAGTAGATGCATGTTTGGATCTTGAGCTAGCTCCAAAACTCTTCTGTTAAATGCCAGCCAGCTAAGTTCGCGATCCAAGAAACGGTCAGCAGATAGCCCATCCCGTGAAACGGGAAGGGTGATTGCCATGGTTTCTTCGGACATAGGCTCAATATTGACACGCCTTGGGGTCCGGGCGGTTAACTTTTCTTGAACTATAAGTTGGCTAGCTCTGAATCAGTGGGATTGAAGCGGTATCCAACGTTTCTGACGGTACCAATCAGGGCCTCTAGGTCACCCAGCTTGGCCCGTAGCCTACGAATGTGGACATCCACAGTTCTGGTTCCACCGAAGTAGTCATAGCCCCAAACTTCACTCAAGAGCTGATCTCTCGAGAAGACTCTGCCTGGGTGCTGGGCCAGAAACTTTAGTAGTTCAAACTCTTTGTATGTAAGATCCAGTGGCCTGCCATGAATTTTTGCGGAGTAGCTAGCTTCATCGATGACAACTCCTGAAGCATTGATGGTGTCGTTCTGTCCGATTTCCTTGGACCTGCTTATTGCAAGCTTTACCCGAGTTTCGATTTCGGCAGGGCCAGCCGAATCAAGAATGATGTCGTCTGCACCCCATTCGGAATTCAGAGCAGCGAGTCCACCCTCGGAAACAATCACAATAAGAGGTGCAGATAAACCAGTGGCGTTCAATAGTTTTGCCATGGCCTTTGAAGAGGCGAGATCTTTTCTTGCGTCTAGGAAAACCAGGTCGTGACCCGGAGCGTTTACAAGACTTGCTGGCTCAGCGGCGATGTAGCGGACTCTGTGGCTTAGTAGTCCTAGGGCAGGGAGGACTTCTGATTCGGCCGAAGCCGAAAGAACCAGAAGCTGCGCCATGCTCTCTCCAAATCTTTGTGCCAAGTTTAGCCATAGCTGGGAGTAGCTAAGGCATGATTGAGACATGACTAAGCACTGGGGGCAAATCATCAGCATCTGGCTGATTGTTGCCGCTTTGGCAGTCTGGGCAATTCTGAGCCAGAGCCAATCAACTGCCCCAGCTTGGTTCGGGACAATCCTTGCTGGGTCAGTGGCGCTTGTCTCGCTGTACCACTTGTTTCGAGCCCAACCAGAAGGCATTGTCAGAAAGCTTGTCTATGTTGGCGGCGGTAGCTACTTGATTCTGGCGGTTGCCACCGCTTATGTCTTTTTAGCCAGTTAGACTTTATTCATGCTTGCACTAGAAATCTTCTTCACCGGCCTATTGGTTCTGGCTTCCCTTGCCATCGGATCAATCTCAGCGCTGGTTCTGTACCGACTTTTCAAGGGTCAGAAATAGTTGTTCGTTTTACCAGAGGGTCTGCCGCTGGAATTAACTCCATTTGCATTCCTAGTAGGTAAGTGGGCCGGTTCGGGGCTCATCTCTTACCAAACCAAAACTTCAAAGATTGAGCAGGAGTTCAATCAGACCATTGAGTTCAGCCATGACGATCAACCATTCCTAAGTTACGTAGCTAAAACCCAACTTGCTGACGGCATCTCCTTACCAACCGAGATTGGTTTCTGGCGCCTAGCCAAATCTCCAGAAGGTTCAGATAGCGGACCCGGTCTTTTGCCTGGCATCGGCGAGAAGCTAATTCAAAACCACGAGCAGCTAGAAAGCTTAAGAAACAAAGACGGCGGCTTTGACATCGAGGCATCGATTCTTCACCCGAGCGGAGTTAGTGAGCTCTACGTCGGTCAAATCAAGGGCGCGCGCGTTGATCTATCAACCGACGCAGTCATGAGATCCTCGTCCGCAAAAGAGTATGTTGCAGCTACCAGAATGTTTGGTCAAGTAGATGGAAAACTTCTTTGGGCTTGGGACATGGCAGCGCTTGGTAACCCGCTTGCTTCGCATGCATCAGCGCAGCTCGAAAGAGTTGAGTAGTTGCTAGTCAAGGAGCATTACGGCGATCCGATGATTGAGCAGCGAAAGCTCTCCGAAGGCCAAGCAGTATGCCTTTTGGATACCCAAGGTGTCATCACAGTAAGTGGTGTTGATCGCCTGACCTGGCTTCATTCTTTGCTCAGTCAAAATCTAAAGAACCTAAGCGCTGGTGAATCTGCTGAAGCGCTCTTGTTAGACCCGCAGGGCCGAATCGAGCAAGTAATCAAGCTAATTGATGACGGGCAAACAACTTGGCTAATGGTTGATCAGGCTCACACCGAATCGCTTCTTTCTTGGCTACAAAAAATGGTGTTCCGCATGAAAGTTGAAATAACTGACCGTTCGACTGAGTTTGCAACCGTTGGTGCAACCGCTGCGGATTCTGAAATTAGTTTTGTTTCAAACGAATTTCCGTTGATTTGGAAAGACCAGTGGCCAGGAGTTGTTGCCGGGGGACACCGCTATTCAACAAGGGCCGTGGACTACACCTGGTTTGAACACTTGGTGCAGATTGTTGATCTAGAAAAAGCTCTTTCGGGTAAAGCTTTAGCCGGCACCATGGCTGCTGATGGTCTTCGAGTGGCAGCTGGAAGACCTAAGGCGATCAACGAGGTTGATGAGAAATCACTGCCACACGAGCTTGATCTCCTCTCAACTGCAGTTCATCTTTCAAAAGGCTGCTATCGCGGACAAGAGTCCGTGGCCAAAGTTCACAACCTTGGTCACCCGCCAAGACGGCTTACTTTCCTGCACTTGGATGGCTCCGAGCACGCACTACCTGACATCGGCGATGAAGTGAGAGTGGTTGGAGAAGACAAATCGCGCGGCAAGATCACATCGGTTGCCCAGCACTTTGACATGGGCCCAATTGCGCTGGCAGTTATATCCCGCTCAGTTCCAGAAGATGCGGCCCTTGAGGTAGTTGGGAAGCACGGCTTGATTGCCGCTACCCAAGAAGTAATCGTTCCTCAGTCAGCCGGGTCGGTGGCAAACATCCCCAAGCTTCCAAAGCTCAATCTGGGTGCGAAGGCGAAATAGCTTCGTATTTCACAGTTAGCTCGCCCAGTCTCCAGCGCTTAGGTGAGTTCTCGATTGGCCAGCCAGCTTCGAGCATGGCCTTCGCAGTTTGAACGAATCGCTGAGCGGAACCAAAGGCCACAAAGCCAGCAGCTTTTTCCCAGGCCTGATCAAGATCTTGAAGGTACTGGTGGATTTTGTTTCCACTTGTGTTTTTATGAATGAGAATCTTTGGCAGTCGCTCGGCAACCTTGGATGGTTTATCAAGACCTTGCAGTCGCAGGGAGATTGTGAAGGAAACTGGCTGACTTTTGTTCAGTGTTATCCAGCTAGCCACTCTTCCGATTTCATCTGAGGTTCCTTCGATTATCAATCCGTCTTCGCTTAGGCGCGATTGCATAAGGGCCCAGGCGGATTCGACTTCAGATTCTGAATACTGGCGTAAGACGTTCAGTGCACGAATTAGATCAACATCGGTACGGTCCGAAAACACTTTCGGAAGTGGGACCTCAAAGCCGCCATGCTCAAAAGCTAGACGGGGGTGCTCCAACGCTTTAGCTTCAGATACCCTGGCTGGATCAATCTCAATTCCCAGAACGCGAATGTTTGGCGCAACTTTTTCAAGCCTTGCCAGAAGCTCAACTGCCGTCACGGGTGTCTTGCCATAACCGAGATCTACCGCAAGGGGATTGGCTAGATTTCGAAGAAAGGTGAACTGGGTTAGGTACCTATCGATGCGCCGAAGGCGGTTTGGATTAGTGGTGCCGCGAGTTATTGCGCCAACTGGTTTTTTCAATGCCACCACTAAAAACTACCCTGCTGACTAAACTTGAGACCATGACTAGCCAATACACCTTGATTTTGCTTCGCCACGGCAACAGCTTGTGGAACCAACAGAACCTGTTTACCGGTTGGGTTGACGTTGATCTAAGCGACCAGGGTCGCCAGGAAGCTAAGCGAGCCGGAGAGCTCTTGGCGGAATCTGGCCTAAAGCCAGACCTTCTTTATACCTCTTTATTGAGGCGAGCAATCTCCACGGCAAACATAGCTCTTGATACTGCAGAGCGAAGCTGGATTGAAGTCAAAAGGTCTTGGCGCTTGAACGAGCGTCACTACGGAGCCCTGCAGGGCAAGGACAAAGCTCAGACATTGGCCGAGTATGGACCAGAGCAGTTCCAGATTTGGCGCCGAAGCTTTGATGTTCCACCGCCACCAATTGATGACTCAGACAAGTACTCCCAGGTTGGAGATGAACGCTACGCGGACCTCGGTTCTGCTATTCCAAAGACCGAGTGCCTCAAGGATGTCCTAGTTCGCATGATGCCACTTTGGGACCAGATCAAGAAAGACCTTCAATCAGGCAGAACTGTTTTGGTAACAGCCCATGGAAACTCACTTCGAGCATTGGTCAAGCACCTGGATGGAATTTCTGATGCTGACATAGCTGAGCTGAACATCCCAACGGGCATGCCATTGGTTTATAGGTTGAATGAGAATTTTGAACCAACCGTAAAGGGCGGTACATACCTAGACCCAGAAGCAGCTGCAGCGGGAGCTGCGGCGGTTGCAAGCCAAGGTAAGAAGTAAGTCTTACTCGGTTTCGTTCCACTCACCGGTGGTGAGGTAGCTTACCTTCGAAGAAATGTCCACAACGTGATCAGCAAATCGCTCGAAGTAGCGGCTGGCTAGAGTCACGTCAACGGTGAACATGGCATTTTCTTTCCAAGTCGGAGCAAGAACAACATCGAACACACTTCTGTGTAGCTCGTCGACTCTTTCGTCTTCGGCTTGGATAGCACGGGCCTGATCTACATCGGTGTTGCTCAAAACCCCAGCAACTTTCTTTGCTAGCTGAGCATCAAGAGTGCCCATCTCTTCAAAAGTCTTTCTTAGAGAGTCAGGAACTGCCGAACCTGGAAAACGGTAGCGAGCAATAGCTGCGATGTGTCCAGCTAGTGCACCCATGCGCTCAAGCGATGCGCTGATTCTTAGTGCCGAAACCAAGACTCGAAGGTCCCTTGCAACCGGAGACTGCTGAGCAAGGATTCTGATAACAAGCTCGTCTAGAGCGAGGGCCTTTTCCTCGTTAGTGTCGGCTAGGGCAATAGCCTCATCAGCCTTGGCCACATCGCTGGTCAGAAATGCCTGGGATGCCTTTTCCATGATCACGGACGCGGAATTGGCCATCTCAACTAGGCGCTGCTGAACCTCTTGAAGTTCGCTTCTAAATACTTCTCTCAAGGAATTGCCTTTCTGGCTGATTGCTTGACTATCCCAGCCTTTGGTTAACGCAGGTCAAATAAACACCAAACCCTTGCCAAAATCCAGTCAGATTTGCTGATTTGGAACTGCTAGCCGACTTTATGAGCCATATTGTTAACCTTGTGAACAACTTTAGCTTAGCGGTCATCTTTCTGACTATCGCAGTAGCGGTGGTTGGCGCAGCCGTGGCTGGCTTCTCAATCGGACGCCGGGGCTTCCAAATCGACTCAAACAGCGACCCAATACCGTTCCCGACTTTGGCCGCGGAGGTCCTGGAACTATTTGGATCAGTAGGAATTCTCCTGGGCGAATCGAACCAGGTTGTTCGAATGAATAACCGAGCTGAATCTTTTGGACTGGTAACTCGTGGTGTTCTAGTGCAGCAAGACTTAATCGAGCTTGCCCAGCTAGCAAGATCCTCCAAAGAAGTCGAGTCCTTCGAGGGCGTGCTTCGCGTAGGACTAGCTCAAGAGAAAATCTCAGTTTCAGCCAAGGCTTCGCTTGTCGCCAACGAGTACGTAGTTTTAGTACTCGAGGATCGAACAAAAGATATTCGATTGGATAAAACCCGTCGAGACTTTATCGAGAACATTTCACATGAACTAAAAACTCCAATCGGAGCAATAGCTCTTCTGTCCGAGGCCATTTCTCAGGCGGGAGACGATCGAGCAACAATTGAAAAATTTGCGGGCAACCTAAACAAGGAAGCCAGTCGACTGTCCCTGCTAGTCCAAGACATTATCGAGCTTTCCAGACTTCAGTCGGAAGAGGTGCTTGCCGAAGCGGAAGTTGTTGACTTGAGCAGCGTAATTGCCGAAGCAGTTGATAGAAACGAGCAGCTGGCGGCTAAGCGCAATATCAGATTGCTTTCCGACAATGGAAAGGGCCCCGAGGTTTTTGGCAATAAGGAAATGTTGACCGCGGCAGTTAAGAACTTGATTGAAAATGCCATCAGTTATTCGGATCCTGGATCACAAGTTGGCATCGGCTGCACCGTAAAGGGCCCTCTTGCAGAAATTGCAGTGACCGATTCCGGTGCTGGAATCTCTGCCGAAAACCAAGAGCGAGTGTTTGAACGCTTTTATCGAATTGACCCATCTAGGTCTCGAGAAACTGGTGGCACTGGATTGGGCCTTAGCATCGTCAAGCACGTGGCAAAAATCCACCGAGGCGATGTAAAGCTGTTTTCACAATTAGGCGTTGGCTCCACATTCACTATCCGAATTCCGTTGGTTACCGCCTCGGATCCAGTCACAGGCACCATCAAAGTAGTACCGGAGGCAAGCTAATGACAAAGGTTTTGGTAGTTGAGGATGAGCAGTCCCTCAGGGATCCCCTGGTTTTCATGCTGGAAAAAGAAGGCTACGAAGTAGTCGAAGCTGAGAACGGTGAAGTGGCTATCCAGAAATTCCAAGCTGAAGGCGCAGATGTGATTTTGCTGGATCTGATGATGCCAAAACTAGATGGCAACCAAGTCTGCAAGCAGATTCGATTGAGCTCGAATGTTCCAATCATCATGCTTACCGCAAAGGATTCTGAAGTGGACAAGGTAGTGGGGCTAGAAATCGGTGCTGACGATTACGTCACAAAGCCTTACTCGACTAGAGAGTTACTTGCTCGAATGAAGGCGGTCCTGAGAAGAAAGATCGAGCCTGCGATAGAGGCTGATTCAGTCCTAGTTGCGGGAGAGCTGCGACTTGACTCTGATCGCCATCAGGTCACACTTGCCGGTAAGCCAATTGCATTTCCGCTAAAGGAGTTTGAGCTCCTTGAGCTGCTGATGGAAAACGTTAACCGAGTTCTAACTCGCGGGCAAATTATTGATCGAGTATGGGGAGCCAACTACTTCGGTGACACCAAGACCCTGGATGTTCACATCAAGAGGCTGCGGTCAAAGATTGAGGAAGACCCGGCAAGACCAAAGTACATCCAGACCGTTAGAGGTCTGGGATACAAGTTCGAAATCTAGTTAGTCGGCTCTTCTTCAGAAGGCTCAGGAGTCGGTGCGACCTGCTGCTCTAGAAGCTGAATCAAAGTCTTATATTCAGACAAAGTGCCATCCAAGACTGGAACTTTCATCTCGGCATTTACAGTGTCGGATTCTAGGAAATAGAACAGCGCAGTCTGCCCAGGAACTTCAACCACCGGCATAGAAATTGCAGGGTTGCCGTTGTACCCGAAGTCAAGTTTTGCTCCAGCAGCAACCTCGACGAAGTAATCAGTCTTGGCTTGCGAGTTTGGATCTACGTATTGAATCTTTACGACTTTGGCTTCTGGGCCTGAGTTCACAAGTGACCCGATGAGGAAGCCCTGACCTGACTCGGAAACTAGATAGATAAAGTTACGAGCCTTGACGCTTTCCAGGTTAACTTGCTGGCCGTCGCTTGGAGAGTATGGCTGCAGGGAGGCTACGTTGCCCGAGAGGCTACATGCGCTAGTTGATAGAGCGAGGGTAGCAATCAGAGCTGTGGCAGCTAAACGGCGTACAAACAAGGGTTCCTCCTGTGGTTTCTACCAGTTTATCGCACTATCAAATGGCATTAGCTGTGGTAAAATAGTGGTTTCTGAAGGGAATCCAACACATGAAGTTTGAGGTTGGCGAGACCGTTGTCTATCCACACCACGGCGCAGCAAAGATCGTTGAGGTCAAGAACCGCAACGTACGCGGTGAGACTCAGAAGTACCTTCAGCTCAAGGTGGCCCAGGGCGATTTGACCATCTGGGTGCCAGCAGCCAACGTCGAAATGGTTGGAGTTCGAGACGTTATCGACCGCAAGGGTGTTCAGCAGGTCTTCGACGTCCTAAGAGCAGAATTCATTGAAGAGCCAACCAACTGGTCCAGAAGGTACAAGGCCAATCTTGAAAAGCTAGCCTCCGGTGACGTCGTCAAGGTGTCGGAGGTAGTTAGAGATCTCTGGAGAAGAGATCAGGACCGCGGACTTTCTGCAGGTGAAAAGCGCATGCTCGCTAAGGCTCGTCAGATTCTGGTTTCAGAGCTAGCTCTTGCTAAAAAGACCGACGAGGAAAAAGCCTCGGCGCTGCTTGACCAAGTTCTGGCCTCCTAAGAAAGACAAAAAGCTATGACCCCTCGCGCAGTGGCGGTGGTGCTACTGGCAGCAGGTCGGGGAGAGCGCTTAGGAGCCGATCAACCAAAGGCATTTGTTGAGCTGGCAGGAAAATCCCTGCTGGAGCATGCAATTTATCGAGCACTTGCCACCAAAAATTTACGCCAGTTGATAATCGCCGTTCCAGAATCACACCTTGCTCAAATTCTTGAGTTAGAAAACCAACTTGATTCTCGAGGAGTTGACATTCGAGTTGTGGTGGGCGGAGCCACCAGGCAGCAATCAGTTTCAGAAGCGCTCGCCGTACTTGCTGGAGGCATCGACATTGTTTTGGTTCACGACTCCGCAAGAGCGCTAACTTCAACAGATTTGTTCAATAGAGTTTGTGATGCGGTTTTTGAAAACCAAATTGGAGTTATACCCGCCTTACCTGTTGCGGACACAATCAAAAAGTATCGCGGGGATTTAGTTGAGGAAACTGTTGATCGTGCGGAATTGATTAGAGCCCAAACTCCGCAAGGGTTTCCAACCGAACTTTTAGTGAAGGCGCACGTTGCCGCTCAAGCTGATTTCACTGATGACGCAAGTTTGGTCCAAGCCTTCGGTGGCACTGTGATGATGGTTGCCGGGGAAGAAGTGGCGATGAAAATAACTACACCTGAAGATTTAGAAACCGCTCAAGGATATCTTCTTTCAGGGGCCAGAACTGGAATCGGATCCGATGCACACAGATTCAGTAGTGACCCTGGTAAAACTTTGTGGCTTGGCGCTCTGGAATGGGAAGGCCATCGCGGACTCGAAGGTCACAGCGACGGTGACGTAATCGCGCACTCGATTGTCGATGCATTGTTATCGGCAGCGGGCCTTGGGGATATCGGTTCAAACTTCGGTGTTGATCGTCCTGAGTATGCCGGAGCATCAGGAGAAGTGTTTCTTAGAGGAACACTTGACCTACTCACCAAGGCAGGCCTTGAGCCAGTGAATGTCTCGGTGCAACTTATTGGAAATGAGCCAAAGCTTTCTCCTAGGCGACTCGAGCTCGAGACTCACCTTGGTTCAATAATCGGTGCCCCAGTTAGTGTTTCTGCCACCACAACAGATGGACTTGGCTTTTTAGGAAGCGACGAGGGCCTTGCGGCTATCGCAACCAGTTTGGTTCGAAAGGTAGGCTTTAGCTCGTGACCCTGCAGCTTTTTGACTCCCGAAGCCAATCTCTTAGGGAATTCAAGCCACTAAACAATGGTGAGGTAAGCGTCTACCTTTGCGGCCCAACTGTTCAATCGGCTCCGCACCTAGGTCACCTTCGTTCTGCTTTGGTTTATGACCAGCTTCGTCGATGGCTAGAAGCAACTGGCCTAAAGGTTAATTTGATTAGAAACGTCACAGACATTGACGACAAGGTTTTGGAAAACTCCAAGAAAGAAGACCTTGAATGGTGGGAACTTGCATTTAAGTACGAGCAGCTATTTGCTGATTCCTACCGCAGGTTAGACATCGCTGCGCCAACCTACGAACCCCGCGCAACAGCAAACATCATTGAAATGATTGAGCTAATTCAGCTCCTAATCGAGAAGGGGCACGCTTATCAGGTCGAGGGCTCCGCTGATGTTTACTTCAGCGCTTCAAGCTGGAAAGCCTATGGAGAGCTCACTAACCAAAAACAAGATGACTTGATTGATGATTCTGAAGCCCAAGATCGCGGTAAAAAAGATCCGAGAGATTTTGCTCTATGGAAATCTCACAAGGACTCGGAGCCGAAAGATGCAGCCTGGAATTCACCGTTTGGACTTGGCAGACCTGGCTGGCACATCGAATGCTCTGCAATGAGTGTGAAGTATTTGGGAACACAGTTTGATATTCACGGCGGCGGATTAGACCTTAGGTTCCCACATCACGAGAATGAGCTTGCTCAGTCTCGTGCTGCCGGACACGAGTTTGCTAACTTCTGGCTGCACAACGGATTAGTCAACGTAAACGGACAAAAGATGAGTAAATCTCTAGGTAATTCAATCCTCGTGAGTGACGTGCTAACTGACTCCAACGCTCTTGCCCTCCGCTACTACTTAGGTTCCGCGCAGTATCGCTCAGTCTTGGATTACAGCGAAGGTGTCCTTGACGAAGCTCAGTCGGCTCTCGAGCGAATCGGGACATTCTTGGAAAGAGCGTCGCGCTCTCTTAACGAAAAAGGTCTATTGGCCAAGCTGGATCTTTCCAAACCGAATTTCCCTGAAAAATTCACCAAGGCCATGGATGAGGACCTCAACATTCCTGCAGCTCTTGCTGTTCTGCACGAAAGCGTGCGGGAAGGCAACGCAAGTTTAGATGCGCAGCTGCCGCACCAGGCTGCTCACAACTATGCTGAAGTGTTGGCCATGGTTGATGTTCTTAACATCAACCCAACAACTAAGTTTTGGCAAGGGTCGGGTTCTTCGGAAGCCGTAATGAGTGCGCTGGATGGACTCGTTAGATCTCTAATCGAACAACGGAATCTAGCAAGAGACAGTAAAGATTTTGAAACATCTGATCGCATCCGCGATCAGCTAAAAGCAGTTGGTGTGGTTTTAGAAGACTCGGCCGGCTCGACACATTGGAGCTTAGGTGCCTAGCAAACCAACTCGACCAGGAGCTGCCAAAGGTAAAAAGGGACCAAATGTTGGAACCGGCGGCCACGGACGCAAAAGATTAGAAGGCAAGGGGCCGACTCCGAAAGCCGAAGACCGCAAGGGTCATAAAGCCTTCCGCGCTAAGAAATCTGCCGACAAGAAAAAAGCCTCGGGCGTAAGAGTTTCCCGTAAGGGCGAGTTTGTGGCATCGGGGCCGAAGACCGCCGGTGTGGCAGGTGCTGCCGCAAGAAAAGGCAAACGCATCACAAAAGCCTCAGATAACTTCGAAGTTCTTTCGGGAAGAAACTCAGTTGTCGAAGCATTGCGTGCGAAAGTTCCAGCTACTGCTTTGTATCTGGCATCTCGAATTGAAATGGATGACCGTGTCAAAGAGGCAATCACTTTGGCAAACTTGCGCAAGATTCCAATCAACGAAGTCACTCGTCCTGAAATTGATCGCCTAACCGGTTTCGACTCAGTTCATCAGGGAGTTGCTCTTCAGGTTCCTCCATACAACTACTCTCACCCAATGGAGCTTTTGGACAAGGTTCTGGCTCGCGGAGCGAAGCCGTTGTTTGTGGCACTCGATGGAATAACAGACCCAAGAAACCTAGGAGCGATCATTCGATCGGTCGCTGCATTCGGGGGACACGGCATAATCCTTCCTCAGCGCCGCTCAACTGGTGTTACTGCTGCCGCCTGGAAAACCTCGGCTGGGGCCGCGGCCAGAGTACCGGTCGCACTTGCTGGAAACTTGAACGCAACCCTAAAGGAATTCAAGAAGAAGAAGTTATTTGTTGTGGGACTCGACGGTGATGGAGATATATCACTACCAAAGTTCAACTTGTCGACCGAGGGCTTAGTTCTTGTAATTGGTTCCGAAGGTAAGGGGCTATCAAGACTGGTTCAGGAAAACTGTGACACTGTCTTGTCTATCCCGATTGCCAAAGAAACCGAATCTTTGAACGCTGGAATTGCGGCATCGGTTGCTCTATACGAGATATCCAAAGCACGTCCGAAGCTTTAGACCTTATCGCGCCAGTCGCCTTCTTCATCTTCGTCAACTTCGATATTTCCCGAGGGAATAGCAGTTGGCAGAGTGATCGCTTCAGTCATGGTTCCGATCAAAGCCTCCTCGTCCCTGCGGTGAGCAAGTACGTTCTCAACGTAGGAGTTAACAGCCTCAGTCAAAGGCACACCCTTTTGCTGGTTCTCCGCCAAGTACCAGCGGTGCTCAAGTACCTGATGAAATACCTCGGCGGGTTCCAACTTGCCCGAGTATTCACGGGGGATAGCTTTCACAACCGGCTCAAACACTTCGCTTAGCCAGCGGTGGGCCATGACTTCCTCGTCACCATTGGCATCAAATTTCACCTTGAATGCGTCGAGATCATTCAGCAAACGCCTGGCCTGGTTCTCCTCAACATCGAGTCCCGTAAGGCGAATCAGTCTCCGTGCGTGGTGACCTGCATCAACAACCTTGGGTTGGATCTTTACGCTCCGACCATTTTCTTCGGTTTTGATCATCAGCTCTTCAATGTCGAAACCTAGTTCGTTGAGTCTTTCAACTCGCTGAGTGATCCTCCAGCGCTCGTCCTTGCTGAAAACTTCCGCGGCGGTAAGTTCGACCCAGAGTTCCTTGTACTTCTTAACAATTCGTTCGCTGGTAGCGTTTGGGTCAACTCCCGGCATGGCTCGACCGCTTGCCACAAGGTCCATCAACTCACCGGCTATGTTGACTCGAGCAATCTCTAGATCGTTTTCCCGCTGGCCGTTCGAGAGTCCCGAGTCATAAAGCTGACCGGTTTCAGCATCCACTAGGTACGCGGCGAAAGAACCAGCATCTCGTCGAAACAATGTGTTTGATAAAGAAACATCGCCCCAGAAAAATCCTGCGATGTGTAGACGCACCAGTAGAAGCGCCAGAGCATCAACAAGTCTGGTTGCAGTTTCGGGCCTAAGCCCCTGCGACCACATCGCACGGTAGGGAAGAGAGAACTTCAAATGCCGAGTGATTAGAACTGCAGGTAGTTCATTACCTTCGTCGTCTTTACGGTTCTTGATAATCGCAAATGGCTCGACGCAAGGAACATCAAGCTTCTGCAGGTTCTTTAGCATTTCGTATTCACGAATTGCCAGATCCGGAAGAGTTTCCTTGATTGCGATGACGTGATCACTTAGGTGGGCGAAGCGAACTGTGTGTCTGGATAGACCTTTTGGAAGGGCTGCGATGTTCTCGGCTGGCCACTGCTCCAACGGCAAATGCCACGGTAAATCCAGCAGAGCCGGATCGACCGTGGCAGCCGTTATATCTAATGCTTGGGACATTGAGTTAGTTCAGGCGCTCTCCGGTTACAACATCGAACAAGTGCATGATGCCACCCTCAGGCTTTAGGAAGACAGTTTCTCCCTTGTGTGGGTGGTCGCGACCGTCAACTCGTGAAACAAGTTCGGTACGCGCTCCATCAACTGTTGCCGATCCGTATAGGAATCCATCAGAACCAAGTTCCTCAACAACGTCAACTTCGACCGAGATGCCCTCACTCTTGGATACAGCAAGGTTCTCAGGTCTGACACCTAGAGTCACTAGCTTTGCAGTGGTCTTGGCAAGAACTGCCTTGTCAATCTTGACTACGGTGTTGCCGAACTGAACTCCGCCATCGACTATTGGTAGCTGAAGTAGGTTCATGGCAGGGGAGCCGATGAAGCCTGCAACGAATACGTTCTTTGGCGTTTCGTAAAGCTCTCTGGGGGTTGCAACTTGCTGAAGTACGCCATCTTTCAAAACAGCAACGCGGTCACCCATGGTCATAGCTTCTACCTGGTCGTGGGTCACGTAAACAGTGGTTACTCCCAGGCGACGCTGAAGAGATGCGATCTGGGTACGGGTCTGAACCCTTAGCTTGGCGTCCAGGTTCGATAGTGGCTCATCCATTAGGAACACCTGAGGCTTGCGAACAATTGCACGACCCATGGCAACGCGCTGGCGCTGACCACCAGAAAGTGCCTTCGGCTTGCGGTTTAGGTATGGCTCAAGATCGAGCAGCTTGGCTGCATCGAGAACGCGCGCTGCGCGCTCTTCCTTTGCAACTCCTGCAATCTTGAGTGCGAAACCCATGTTCTCGGCAACTGTCATGTGTGGGTACAGAGCGTAGTTCTGGAACACCATCGCGATGTCGCGATCTTTTGGTGGGATGTTGGTGACGTCGCGGTCACCAATAAGGATTTGTCCACCATTTACTTCTTCGAGTCCTGCAAGCATTCGCAAGGTGGTGGATTTTCCGCAACCGGATGGACCAACTAGAACTAGGAATTCGCCATCGGCGATTTCTAGATCAATTGCGTCAACCGCAGGGGTGGTGCCGCCCGGATAGATTCGGGTCGCTTTCTGGAACTTAACTGATGCCATGATATTTCTCCTTCACCGGCAGGTACGTGCCGGACGATCCTTAGTGAATTCGCTCAACAGAGGCACTGCTGAGTACTTCTATTATCCCACCGCTACAGGCCTCAAACCATGGCCTTCGGGCCATCCAAATCCTCTGGTAAACTACCCAAATGACCTCAAACACCCCAAGACCGACCAGATCAGAGCAGCGTGAAGCTGCCCGTGCCAAGGCCAAGGCCCTTAGAGAGCAGCAGCAGAAGGGCGATAAGCGCAAGCGCGTGTTTATCCAGCTTGGAATCGCTGCCTCGGTGATTGTGGCCGTTGGAGCTGTTGCCCTTACTATCTTTAGTGCCAGCACCCAGTCCACCGCCGTTCCGACCAACGCGACCTTCAATGACGGAGTCAAGGTTGGCACCGATCTAAAGGTGTTTACCCCTGATTTCACACCTCCACCAGTTCCGGGCGAGACTCCTTTTGAGATCATCATTTACGTTGATTACCAGTGCCCAATTTGTGCAGTGTTCGAGCTACCAAATAGCGATCAGATCAAGAACTGGGTTGCCTCAGGAGTAGCAACAGTTGAGATGCACGCCCTTTCCTTCTTGGATGGCCGTGGCTCACCAAACACTTTCTCATCGCGCGCTGCTAACGCCGCAATGTGTGTTTCTGAGTACTCACCAGATAACTTCTTCGAGTACAACACCAGAATCTTTAAGTCCCAGCCAACCGAGGGCGCTCCTGGACCCGAGAATGCCGAGCTGATCAGCTTTGCCGAGGAAGTCGGCGCTACCAACATGGAACAGATTTCAAGTTGCATCAACTCCAAGGCTTTTGGTAACTGGATTAAGGATTCGACAGAGCGTGCCTTGACTGAGCCGATTCCTGGCACTGACATTCAGGTAAGTGGAACGCCGACAGTTTTGGTCAACGGCCAGCAGTACACCTGGGAAACCGGGGAAGAACTTGCTAGTGCTGCCCGCTTTGCTCAGTTCGTTCAGTTCGTCACAACTGGCGGCCAGGGCTAAACCCCAAATTGCTTAGAAGAGAATTCCTCGCGGCCTCAGCCGCGGGGTTTTTCTTTCCCTCCGCAGCTCATGCCAGTGGCGGCCCACTAATTGTTCCTGACCCGATCATTCGGGAACGAGTGGCCTCTCCGATGGGGCCGCTGGGCTTTCAACGAACTGCACTCAAAGAAGGCAAGCGGATTCGATTGCCTGAATCCGAAATCAAGCGAATTGCTTGGACGGTCGACGACGGTGCGAGCGCTGCGGGTGTTCGTGACTATTTGGACTTCGTTGAGCGCTACGACCTTCGAATGACATTTTTCATCAACTCTGTTTATCCAGCCTGGAAGAAAAACCGCGAGCAAATGCAGGAGCTAGTTGACGCCGGAAAGATTCAGCTAGCAAATCACACTCACTCACACCCGAGTATGACCAGGCTTTCTAATGCCGGCATCAAACAGGAGCTTAGAAAATGCGGCAGCTTTATCGAAGATAACTTTGGAGTGAGTGCAAAGCCTTACTACCGCCCTCCTTATGGACGGATTGACTCGCGAGTTATCAAGGTCGCAAACGACATTGGATACACATCTCCGATTATGTGGAGTGGCTCGCTTGGCGACAGTGCGGCTCAGCGTAAGAGATACATTCTTCAACTGGGGAACAAGTGGATCCAGGACCGCACAATTTTGCTTGATCACTTCAATGACCGAACCCCTAAGTACGTCTTCAAGGAACTTGCTAAGCACCTAAAGCGCAGAGAGCTCATGACAGTGACTCTGGATGATGTTTACTACAGCTAGTTGGTTCGAGCTACAGCATTGCGAAGCAAACCTAGTCAACAGGTGATTATCCGAATCTTTTGGCTAGTTTTATGCCCTGGCGTTGCCTAGACTCTTAGTGGGGTATTTCAACTAGGAAAGCAGAATCATGGCTCTTCACAGAGCGAAACTTGCCAAAACGCAATCAAGATCGGCTTGGATCTGGGTTCCAGTCATTTCGCTCCTGGCCGCCTCGCTCAGCTACTTAGCACCGGGAAATGCAAGTAGCCAGGGAATCTCTCTGTATCTTTCTGCTCCATACGTCCAAGGTTCACACGTGACCGAGAGTGTGCTGAGGGAAGATTTCAATACCCCCACTACTAATTGCACCGCAGCCACAGGTGTAGGAAGCGTGACGCTCTCTAGCCCTCATGCCTGCTCAATCGGCGATACAAACCTGTATGGAGGCGCTACTGTTGGTCCAGAAAATTCAACACCTACCACGGGCGGGACTGGAACTCGCTTTCTAACAAATAGCTCGAACACTTCTTTTGTTACATTCACTGCATCGACACCGGTTAAATACATAGGTGTTTGGTGGTCTGCTGGAAGCACTGGGAACCTTATCGAGCTATACAGCGGCGATACGCTGATTCAGAGTGTTACTACCGATGTCATCCTTAACTTGATTCCTAAATCAGGAGGAACAGTTACAACTGTCGGTGGGGGTACACACCCAAACAACAATTTCTATGGCAACCCACGCAGTTCAGAAGCCGCTCACCAGCCCTTCGTATATCTAAACTTATTCCTATCCGGAGGGCTCAGTGCGAACCGGGTTGTAATTTCAGGTGCTGGCTTCGAGCTCGACAACCTTGTCACCAGCACGGTTGAACAAAGCACAACCTCTTCTATGGTGTTCGTAGCTTCTTCTCAGTCCATTTCCTGGGCTCCGACCAACACAACAGCGCGAGTGGGAAATTCACCTCTTACTCCTAACAACTTGGCCACGGTCACAACTCCGGCTTCTGGTGGAGGTGCAATAACTTACAGCGTCGCCAGCCAAGGGGGGTCGGGGTGTACGGTCAACTCGGCCACTGGAGTGATCAGTTATAGCGCCGCGGGCACCTGTGTAGTTAGGGCGACTGCAGCTGCTGTGAATTCGAGTCCTAGGTACTTCGCTTCAACTAGAGAAGTGAGCTTTTCAATTGTTGCCGCCCCTGGTACTCCAGGAACCCCGACAGCTGAAGCCGGTGATGCCTCTGCAAACATTACTGTGGTTCGAGGTAGCGGAGATGCACCCACCTCTTATACGGTCACGGCTGCACCTGGCGGTGCCACCTGTACGGTGACCCCGCCAGCCTCGAGTTGCAGAATCACTGGACTAACCAACGGCACTGATTACACATTCTCTTCAACTGCAACAAACCTTGCTGGAACTTCGGGGGTAAGTGTCAGTTCATCAGTTGTGAGACCCACTGCACCGCCTTCAAACAACTCTTCATCCGGCTCTGGTGCCGGTTTTGTTGCACCTAGCGCTTTGCCTCCGGAGATAAAGTCGATTGCTATTCGACCAAGCCGAACACCTGGTCAGTCAATTGTTAGAGTTCAACTCCCACAGACTCAAGTGGGTCAACGACCAACACAGGTTGAAGTTCGGATTTTAGATTTTCAAGGCAAGTTGATCAGGAAGCTACTTGTGCCCGTTGATGAAGGCGCGGGGACTTTAGAACTTGATGTAAATCTTGCCAAAGGCGCTTACAACACCCAAGCAGTTGCCATCAGCAGCGCAGGTTCTTCTAAACCTGTTGCTGCTAATCCCGCTCTCGTCTACAAGCCTTTTTTCCAGCCAGGCAGATCTGTGACCAACCCAATACTGATAGGTCAAGAAGTTTCAGCGGCAATTTCTTTTTTCCCGAACTCAGCAAGACTTTCTAATTCGTCTAAGTCAGAGCTGCGTGAGGTTGCAAAGACACTAATCTCAACAGGGGCGCGAGTAGCCGTCACAGGCTTTAGCGCTAAGTGGGTGCTCGGCAGTTCACATGAAGCAAAGCTTGCAACTGCACGTGCCTATAGGGTTGGCAAGTTCCTTCAAAATCAAGGCGTATCCAACTGGATTTACTATTACGGCGTTCCAAGCCTTAGAACTAACGTTCCTGCAACAGATGCTTGGAAATCAGAGCTACGAATCCTGCCAGATTAACTTCCTGACGGGCAGAACAGCGAGCCCCGGGAGGGTTAGGCAAAATGTGCAAAACGTCGATAAACTTCTTAGGTCCTTAAAAACGACAGGCCGACCTGGCGCAATTGGTAGCGCACCGCACTTGTAATGCGGGGGTTAG
>CAYVZV010000008.1:0-37821 GCA_964456485.1 uncultured Rhodoluna sp.
GGATTATGAGTCCGCTGCTCTAACCAGCTGAGCTAACTCCCCTTGTCGGATTTAAGCCTACTGCTCTTCGCGCCGAAGCCTTTCAGCGGCCTTCTTCACGCCTTTTCGAACTCGGATTTCGATTCTCTTGGCCGCGAATACAACGTCCTCTCGAACTTCCTCGAACTTCTCACGAACATCCTCACGCGCCTCCTCGGCACGCTCACGAAGCTCAGCACCTGCTTCTTCGGCCTTTGCGCGAAGTTCTGCAGAACGCTTCCGGGCCAACATAATTGACCTACTGAGGCGCTTGCTCAGTTGTCCGATTGGGAGGCTATAGGTTGCAAGGTTATCTGCTGATTCCTCTGGCTCTTGCACGTCGCCTCGATAAAGGCCCTCGAAGATTTTGATTGTTGTGTCGATGTCGTGGGATTGAATCAAGTGCAGAGAGTTTTCAGACAACCTATCTAGTTCTGTCTGGTTCGCAGTCAGAACCTTAAGAAGTCGATCGGCGAAGGCTTTGACATCATCCGGCGGAAACAAGTAGCCATTGTCGCCATCGTGCACCAAGTGCGGCAGTGCCATGGCATCAGCAGCCACCACAGGGCGGCCTGAGGCCATGGCCTCCATGGTCGCAATTGACTGCAGCTCCGCGATAGAAGGCATCGCAAACAAAGTTGCTCTCTCGTATGTTTTCGGTAGCTCCTGGTCGGTTATGTGACCGCGGAACTCAACATTGTGGTTGATTCCCAGATCCTTAGCTAATTTCTCCAGATACTCGCGCTCTCCCCCGTCGCCAACAATTTCAACCTTTACGTTCAGCTTGCTTGGAAGTAGAGCAACTGCTTTGAGCAGGTTATGGATGTGCTTTTCGTAGTCCAAACGTCCAAGGAATAAGATTCTGGGCTCTTTATTTGAAGTCGGAGTTGAGTTAGCGAATCTGGAAGCCTGAATGCCGCAGGATACGGCCAAAACTCCAGTTAGACCCGATGCGCTCTCCAGTAGGTTCGCAGCTCGCCTTGTTGGGGTTGTGACAACGTCTGCTTTTCGAAGTACGCGTCCGGCGTCTTTCCAGGCTAAGTTCATAACCCACTTTTCTGCCCAACGTGGAATTATGAGCGAATACTTGATTAGGTTCTCGGGCATGATGTGGTTGGTTGCAATAACCCGAATGCCGAGCTCCTGGGCTGATTTCAAGACGAATCTTCCAACAATCATGTGTGAGTTTATGTGAACAGCATCCGGCTTGATGTTTCGAAGTAGGCGGTCGGCTTTTTTCTTGAGAGTGAATGGCCAGACATATCTCAGAGTTTTGTGCTGGATAACCCGATAGCTCTTGATTCTGTGCACTGTCATAGTGCTTCCATCGTGAATTTCGGTAAAGGAACCAAAAGTCTTGTTGTGGGCTGGGGCGATAACGTGAACCTCGTTACCTGCCCTGACAAGCCCTGAAGCTAGTCGCTCAGCAAATCGGGAAGCCCCGTTGATATCTGGCGGAAAGGTATCGCAAGCAATCACCACTCGAAGTGGCGCTGAAGTACTCAAAATCTCAGTCAATTGTTTGCCTTGCGAAGCAGGTAGGAAGTTTGCTTAGTCCAAGTTTACTTGACTGGTCTTTTTCCTAGGACGAAGCTCTGGATGAACCCTAGAAAGCAGGTAAACGCCAGAAACGGCCACGATACCGCTGAGGCTAAATGCTGCAATTGAGACTGCACTGGCCTGCTGAGCCTCTCCCAGAACCCCGATAGCTATTCCAACAGCTACCAGTGGGTCGATTACCGTAAGACCAGCAATCACCAAATCAGGTGGGCCAGAAGAGTATGCGTTTTGCACAAACCAGCCCCCAAGGAAAACCGCACCGATCATGCTGACAAGTGCCAGGGCAGTGAGGCCGTCATAGTCCATTTGATACAACCGCTGTATGACAACTTTGGCAAGTGTGGCTACAAATCCGTAGAGGACTCCGGCTCCCAAGATGTATGTCAACGCCTTGGCTTTTTTACCAAAGGTGAAAAACAAGATCGCAAACGCCACCAGGATAATCACGAGCAACCCAAGAACCCGAAGCAGATTTTCATCTGTCAGCTCTACCTGAGAAGCAACTTGCGAAGCAGTGATGACAAAGCCTCCGACGCCAAAAGTCGAAAGGCCGATGGCGAGGATTGTGCCTCGATTGAGTTTGGTTTTTGTAGATCTTGCGTTCAAAAGCGAGGTGATGACGAGTGCAATTGCCCCGATTGGTTGAACAACAATAAGCGGGGCAAGAGTCAAGGCAGCAACTTGCAACACCATTCCAAGGCCCATCAAACCGAGTCCGGAAATCCAACGTGGGCGAACAAACAGTCGACCCAACTCTTTCAAGGACAGTGACCCGCGTCTTCTCGGAGTCTTCTCCGTCGACTTTGAAACCGCTTGGTTCTGGAACTGCGCTCCGAAAGCTAAGGCAACGGCTGCCAGTATGGCAAGCACAATTGCTAGTTCTCTTAGCTCTGGTCCCAATTCACTACCTCAATCAACAGATTCGAGCCTAACCCCGTTTCTGCTGGAAGTTTTGAGGTAAACGGCTAGATTTATCAGGTGATTAGGCCAATTCGTATCTATGGGGACCCAGTTTTGCACCAGCGTGCGGCTGAAGTGACCGTTTTTGACGAAGAACTTAAGGATCTAGTCCAGGATCTTTTTGACAGCATGGACAAGGCACCAGGCGTCGGGCTTGCAGCTCCGCAGATCGGAGTGAGCAAGAGGGTTTTTGTCTATAGCTACCCAGATGATGATGACAACCCTAGAAGAGGCGTTGTTATTAACCCCACCCTCAGCCACACCCCTGTCGAGCCTGGCCCGGCCGACGAAGATCTAGAAAGTGAAGGCTGCTTGTCTTTTCCGGGCGAGAGATTTGCCCTGAAAAGAGGAGACCGAGTATTGGTTGAGGGCATTGACCTAGATCAAAACCCGGTCCGCATTGAAGCCGAAGGCTGGTTTGCTCGAATTTTCCAGCACGAGTTTGACCATCTAAATGGAATCATCTACGTTGACAAGCTTCCCTTTGAAGCAAGGAAAGAAGCATTTGAAGTAATGGAAGAGTTGGGTTGGAATAAGCCCGGTGTTTCCTGGCTCCCAGGAACTGACAATCTGGAAGATTAAATCCAAAGCCGAATTAGCGCAGCGATTGCTGCTGCCACAACCACCACAACAACAAATGGCACTCGAAGATAAAACAACACTCCTGCAGCAACTAATGCCGGAACTCGTGCGTCAATGGACAAACCTTCAGCTGAGACGAAGGTTTGGATGCCAACCAAAGCGGCAAGTAGTGCGACGGTCAGTAGAGCAGCTAGTTCCTTGATTTTAGGATTTGAAACGAATCGTTCTGGCACTAGGTAGCCAAAGAGCTTCCAAGAGTAGACCAACGCGCTCGAGATTAAAACTGCAGACCACAAACTCATTTGCGAGTCCCCCGCATCCCGAACAACCAAAAGCCGACAGCTAACACTGCTGTTAAGAGCACTGGTATGCCGGCAGGCAGCACAGCCGACAGAGCGGTAGCGACGAAGGCTGATGCAACCGCCAAAACTAGAAGCTTGGACTGGTTAAGTCTTGGCCAGATAAGCCCCAAGAAGGCGGCGGCTGCGGCTGCATCCAGACCCCAGTCGGTTGGATTGCCCAGTTGCGCGCCAACTACTGCGCCAACGAATGTGAAAACGTTCCAAAAGACAAACACTGCAATTCCGCTAAGCCAGAAACCAAGTCTTTCCTTCTTGCGATCAGGCTCTCCAAGGAGAGAGACAGCGTTGGACTCATCGATTGTCAGCTGGGCAGCCACCGGCTTCAAGAGGGCTCTGACTGAAAGCACCGGGTTCATACGTATGGCGTAGAACCCGTTTCGCACCCCAAGAAGCCAGGCAGACAAAATAGCAGGGACTACCCCAGCGCCAGTTGCGACAACGCCAATAAAGGCAAACTGACTTCCGCCGCTGAACATCAGAAGACTCAGCGCCATCGTTTGCCAAATATCTAGCCCGGCCGCCACAGACAGGGCTCCGAAAGAAATTCCGTAAAGGCCTGTGGCGAATCCAACTCCTAGAGAAACTGCAGTTACCGACTGCTCATTCTTAGTCATCGAGTAGTCCTGATCTGTTTAGAGCTAGAACCAATTCGGAAGCACTAGACACGGGCAGGTGCTTAACAATTGCTTTCAAAGCTTTCACGTCGTACTTCTCAAGTTTGTCCATGTCAGCTTTCTGCCACAAGGACTTGAGTTGCCTTAAGTTGCCATCTAACTTCTCGGGTAACTGGTCAACAAGACTGACAAAAGCTAAGTCAACTGCCCTTGCTGGAGGCTCAGTAGCAAGCAGTTTACTTAGATCTGCCAACGTATAGGCATCCGCGCCTGATTTAGCTTTCTTTACAGCGTCCACTAGGGCTCCAGCGCCTTGCTCAATTGCAACAACATCAAATATTCCAACTTGCAGTGCTTCAATTAGCAACGCGGGCTGAAGGTAGGAAGCGGTCACGATAGCTGGCGGGGCTTCCTTACAACCGGTTAATTCCCGAAGCCTTGAGTAGAATTCAACGCCTGGACCACAGGCGAGTTTCTGATCAATAACCAAGACATCAATCAATGACTCTTGAATGGGCTCAAGGTCGGAAAGATCGCCATTCGACTCGAATACCACTTCGGCATTTGAAAGCGAAGCGAAAAGAACCTTTCTCCCGAATCGAACATCTGTGTCGGTATCAAGCAAACCGATGCGGATTTTGTTGGCCATTTAGTAAGCGGAATCCGAAGTTACGCCTACTCCAGAAGCAGGGAACATTGCAGAGACCGTAAAGCCGATCCCAACTACCCGCTGAACCTCCAGGGATCCGCCAAAGCTTTCTGCTCGCTCTCGCATCGCAGTCAGACCTGGTCCAGTCACCTTTTCAAGCAAAGTATCCAGATCGTCTTTTGCTTCGTAAGGTACAGGCAACCCGTTAGGCCCAAGCACTGCGCGCCTTTCAATTTCAACACCATTGTCCTTGATCAGAACCTGAAGACCGTTTTCAAGCCAGGAGATTTCAACCGTGGCCTTTGTGCCTGGTGGGTTGTGCTGCTTAACGTTCTGCAATGCCTCAAAGATGATTCGATAAATTGCAAGTTCTGCAGACTGATTTAGGGCGAAACGTTCCCCAAAATTCGACACCGAAACATCTAGGCCGATTTCTCTCATGCTTATTGCGAGGTTCTCGAGATCAGCCAAGGTAGGAGGAGCTGTTGAAATGGCTGTGCCTCGGTTGATCATGTCAAACAAGCGACGAAGTTCGGCGTGAGCTCCTTTTGCACTTTCGAGGACTTTTTCTAGCGCTCTAAGTCCCGCTTCGGAATTTGATTTCGAAGCGTAGATTCCACCCTCAGCGTTTGTGATTACTGCAGAGAGCTTCTGGACCACGGTTTCATTGATGTCTCGTGCAATCTCGAATCTCTTTGACTGCTCGGCAAGCTCTATAGAAAGTTTTAGTTGCTTCTCTTCATAAACCAGCCGGTCGAACTCGGTTCCAACGTGAACTAATCGAGTTATGAGGAGTTGACCAAGAATCCACAGGAGCGATACTAAACTCATGGCCGCGATGCTCAAGGTAATGAAGATGACAACTCTTCCAAGGTCATCAAGTTGAACAACACCGCCAAAGATCTCAAGATTAATTGTGGGATTGAATCCAACGTTAGCTGCGAAAACTAATCCACCAAATATGCTCACTGCGAAGTTGATTTCTCGCCATGGTTTTGCGCTAAATGCTCCAACCACGAAAGCCAACAATGGGATGCCGATGGAGCCAAAGATTGGAAGCAAAGAGAAGCTAACTTGAATCACAGCAGCGATTAGGACTAGTGCCGAAGCCAAGTAACTTAGTCTTCGAACAAAAAGCAAGCTTGCAGCGATTGCCAAAGAACCAAGCATTGCGAAAACACCCTGAGTTATTAGATCAAGTCCGCCCAGCAACAAAAAAACGAATGCAGCTAAGGCTGCTTCCGGAAGCCAATTTCTTTGTTGGATCCACCGAATCACCGGGACCTCCTGAAAGTGGCCAATTTGTGGCTTTGAATAAAGTGGCTCCCCGGCTTGGACTCGAACCAAGAACCTATCGGTTAACAGCCGATTGCTCTGCCAATTGAGCTACCGAGGAATGCTTTCGCAGAGACCAACACTACCAAAAATTAGGCTCTCCAGAGCCCTCAGTAGCCTCGCTCTGGGTCCACTTCGCCAATCCAAGGCCCCTGGCCCAAGAAGGCCTTTACGTTCAGCTCAACCCTGAGAGCAAAGTGCCTCATCACGATTTCTTTGGTGTCAGCAGTATGAGGAGTCACAATCAGGTCATCTCTGCCGAAGAAAGGATGTCCATCCGGAAGTGGCTCGGGATCTGTGACATCCACCGCTGCCCCAGCGATTAGCCCCTTGTCCAAGGCTTCTACTAGATCGACCGACTTGATTATTGGACCCCTGGCCACGTTGACCAGAAAAGCGGTTGGTTTCATCCTTGACAGAAGTTCAATATCAAAAAGACCGCGCGTCTTATCCGTCAATGCACATGCAATTACGACCAGATCGGCTTGCGAAATCTTTTCACCCAACATGTCCAAGCCGAACACTTCCTGACTTCCAGCCACTGGAACCGTTGCTTGGTTTCTGCAAACCGAAATCCTGGCCCGAAACGGTTTAAGCATGCCAATTAGCTCTTCAGTGATGCCACCAGCCCCAACTATCAAAATGTTGGAATCATAAAAACTCACCGCTTCTCGCTTACCCCAACTAGTTGCCTTGACTCGAACGGGAATCTTTCTTCCTAGGGCTAGCGATAAAGCAAGGGCGTGTTCAGCCACCGGCTCCCTATAGGACCCTTTTGCGCTGGTGAATCGAACTGGAGCGGAAAGTATTTGTGCGAAAGCATCGACCCCTGCAAACGGTAACTGAACCCATTCGACTTGTGGATTCCGAGCCAGTAAATCAGCAAGCTTGTCTGGCGCCGAGTAATCTGTCCAGATTAGTGCGCTGACTTGATCAGAAAGGATTGCTACTTCCCCGCCAGCAGAAACAACAGCCTGCTCGTACGCTGAGTCGCTCTTGGGCTCGATGGCAACGAGATTACTAGCCACCTTGTAGCTTCCTTCTGCGATCCTCGATTGCAATTAGCTCACGTTGAATCTGTTCTACTTTTCCAGTGTCTGATGGATCAAGTTGCCTGAGCACTGCCTGCATGGAAAGCTTCTGGCGCGTCAACAAAGCGATGTGACCTGCATTTACCACTCCAGCGACGTATCGAACTATCTCTTGCTCGTTTCGGGCAGGAAGCTCGGTTGCGGCCAATGACCTAAGGGTTGAGTGCAAGGCTGGATCAATTGCCTCAGCAAGTTTTGGGAGCCAGTTTTGATCGGTGCGATACTCAACTACGGCAGCTATGCCCCTGGCAATCGCGCTGTGCACTCCAGCTAAGAAATCTCCCCCAGCAAGTTCCTTCATGTCCTCCGGAGAAATCTGTGCTGGCTGCTGAACCAAAACCTCAAGAAGTTGACGCTCAAAACGAACAGCAGGGTCTTTCAAGTCCGGAGCCTGAAATTGTGTCTCTGTCGGAACAACCGGGGCTGGATCTTGCCTCAGTGGGGCAACTGCTGAAACCACCTTTTCCTTAATGGCCCTATCAACTAACGTGCTTACCTCGGAAAGATCTAGGTTTACCCAGTTTGCAAGTTCGCGAATATAAACAGAGCGAAGTGCTGAGTCACGTATGGTTGCGATAACTGCCGCTGAAGCTCTTGCCGCTCCAACTCGGCCTTCAATTGAATCAAGGCTAAAGTTTTTCATCTTTTGCTTGATTGCAAACTCATAAATTGGTTTCTTGTTCTCAATCATCAGAGCTACAGCTTCATCGCCTTTTTGAACCCTGAGATCAGATGGGTCTAAGCCATCGGGGCCAACTGCGATGAAGCTGTTGGCGTGAAACTTATCAGCGTCTGCGAAGGCCCGCATGGCGGCCTTCTGGCCCGCCTCATCAGGATCAAATGTGAAAATCACTTCTGCGGGGTTGTCGACGTTTGCCGAGAGCATGCGATTGAGTATCCGGATGTGTTCGTCACCAAATGCAGTTCCGCAAGTGGCAACTGCAGTTGTGACACCGGCCAAATGACAGGCCATCACATCGGTGTACCCTTCAACGACTACGACCTTTTGGGATTTAGAAATGTCTTTCTTTGCTAAATCGATCCCATAAAGCACTGCTGACTTGTGATACACGGGTGTCTCGGAAGTATTCAGATACTTTGGGCCCTGATCGTCATCAAAGAGCTTTCTAGCTCCAAAGCCAATTACCTGGTTAGAAGTGTCTCGAATCGGCCAGATCAGCCTTCCACGGAACTTGTCGTATAGACCACGCTCTCCCTTGGAAGAGAGCGATGCGGTAATCAGCTCCTCTTCTGTGAATCCGATTGCCTTTAGGTGATCGGTTAGGTTGTTCCATCCTTTCGGGGCAAACCCAACGCCGAATAATTCGGCAGCTGATTTATCAAATCCGCGAGATTTCAAGAAGTCACGACCTGGAATTGCGGCATCGGTCATTAGCTGATCTTGGAAGAACTTCGCAGCTGCGGCATTTGCCTCATAGATTCTGGCCTTTTGCCCTTGATCTGGGCCTTTCGCGCCAGCTTCATAAGTGAGCGTGTAGCCAACTTTGGCTGCGAGGTTTTCTACTGCTTCATAGAAACTCAGGGATTCCATTTCTTGAAGAAACTTGTAGGCATCTCCCCCGGCCCCGCAGCCAAAGCAGTGGTAAAAGCCCTGCAGTGGTCGGACATTGAAAGATGGGGATTTCTCCTGATGAAAAGGGCACAACCCCTTCAGGCTTCCAGCGCTTGCGGGTTTGAGAGCCACGTAGGCGCCAACTACGTCGGCGATGTTTACTCGAGCCTTTACTTCCTCAATGTCCCTTGGGCTAATCTTTCCCGCCATCAGCTAATCCTATTTACCGATCAGTTCAGCGTGCAGATTCAGAGCTGACACGTCAGTCAAGGAAGCAACCTGGTCAACGATTACTCGGTACTTCTGGCTATCAGTGGAAGCACTTGCCCATACGCTCTGGCAGTAGTTATCAAGATGCTTTCCGTTGGATGCCAGCAAAGCATTAGCTAGCTCTGTCAAAACCTCTCGCTGCCAGAGGTAATAGGGCTGGCGCTTTTCATCGGTCATCAAAAACACTGAGACCGTTCCCTTTAGAACTGCAATTTCAGACCTCACATCACTTGGCACAGAGAGTGATCCGTTGTACCGAATGAGATCCTTTGAGGAGTTGGACGCCAGGGTGTGCTCAGTGGATCTACCCACGAAAGAGCCAATCAGATAGCTAGTTAGGTTCTTCAGAGTAGCTTGATCTGCCATTGAAGAGGAGTAGCTCTCAAGCCAATAAATATTTGCGCTAAGTCTAGAAAAGGCCGCCTGGATATCCTCTATGGATAATTCAGGGCCAGCCCAGCTTTGAATTTTTGCGAAATACTCTGCGTGATTCGACACAGAGGCAAGCTCGGCAAGGTTCACGTAGCCAGAAACCACAGCGTCTTCAAAGTCGTGAACTGAGTACGCAACATCATCTGCGAAGTCCATAACCTCGGCTTCAACGCACTTTCTCTTTAATTGCGCACCATTACGAAGAAACTCGAATACCTCTGCATCGTCTTCGTAGTACCCAAACTTCACAGACTGATTGCCACCTGATTCTGCTACACCTTCGGCTCGAGCCCACGGATACTTACAAGAGGCATCAAGACTTGCTCTGGTTAGATTCAATCCGCGACTTTGTCCGGTTGGGTCAATAACTTTTGGCTCAATTCTCGACAGCAGTCTCAAAGTCTGTGCGTTGCCCTCAAACCCACCGAAGTCTTCCGCCCAAACACTGAGGGCCTTCTCTCCGTTGTGTCCGAATGGAGGGTGACCTAGATCATGTGCGAGGCAAGCTGTGTCAACAACATCAGGATCAACCCCGAGAGCCTGGGCCATCTCACGACCAACTTGCGCAACCTCAAGCGAGTGAGTGAGTCTTGTTCTTGCAAAGTCGCCATTAGTTGGAGAAAGAACCTGAGTCTTTGCACCCAGTCGACGAAGCGCTGAGGAGTGAAGGACTCTGGCGCGATCTCTCTCAAATTCTCCACGCTTAGCTGAATTGGTTCGATCTTCTGGAACAAATCTTTCGAAATCATTTGGCGAGTATCCGGACATGGTTATCTAGCCCCCCGATACATTCAGCTCAGCTTCTAACAAAGTTGCCTTTGCGGATTCGCCGAGCTCTCTTGAATCAAGCCAATGCTCGGGCAAGGCGCAGCTTTTGACTGAACCTGCACGGCCGCGAGGTCCTTCTGCTTCTTCGCCTGGATACGGCATTGAGCGATCTAGAGTTCCAAGTAGTTGGTCCATGTGGTCCAAATTCTCAACGCTGGCTAAAGCCGCTCTGAACTCTCCGCCGACGGGATAGCCCTTGAAGTACCAGGCAACGTGCTTCCGGATGTCCCTACAGGCTCGAAGTTCGTCTTCGAAAAATTCAACTAACAAAACTGCGTGCTTCTTGAATGCATCGGCAACTTCACCTAAATTCGGCTGAATCTGCGAGTAGTCAATGTCGGCATTAGGGTTTGCAAGGTAAGACCTGAATGCGTTCTCCAAGTCTGCGAAAAGCCAAGGTCGCCCGAGACAGCCCCGACCAACTACGACACCGTCTACCCCGGTTTGCTTCATCATGTTCACGGCATCTTGAGCGCTCCAAATGTCTCCATTGCCAAGCACCTGAACATCAGGCAATGCCGAGCGAAGCTGCGCGATAGCATCCCAGTCTGCTTGACCTGAGTAGTAATCGGCCGCCGTTCGTCCGTGGAGCGCAACCGCAGCAACTCCGGCATCACGTGCAGCTTTTCCAGCATCCAGGAAAGTTAAATGTTCAGAGTCGATACCCTTTCGCATTTTTACTGTGACAGGAATGCTCCCCGCCGCCTTCACGGCTGATTGCACAATTGCTTCAAAAAGGTCTTTTTTCCAAGGAAGAGCTGCTCCCCCTCCTTTGCGTGTGACTTTTGGAACTGGGCAGCCAAAGTTCAAATCGATGTGATCTGCTCGATCCTCGGCAACTAGCATCGTCACTGCATCAGAAATTGTCTTTGGGTCAACGCCGTAAAGCTGAACTGATCGAACTTTTTCCGACTCGTGGTGACCGATCAGTCGCATCGATTCTTCAGTACGCTCGACAAGTGCGCGGGAGGTCACCATTTCAGAAACGTAAAGTCCGCCGCCGAATTCTTGGCAGAGCCTGCGATACGCAGTATTGGTGATACCCGCCATTGGTGCAAGAACGACAGGAACGTCGATGGCGATGTTGCCATAGGTTAGAGCGGGTTTCTGCGTTGCCTGCATGAGAGAAAAGTTAGACCAACTTCTCGGCCAAATAACCCTTGAGCTTATCTAGCGAAACTCTGGACTGCTCCATGCTGTCACGCTCGCGAACAGTCACTGCCTGATCTTCTAGAGACTCAAAGTCGACAGTGATGCAGAAAGGAGTTCCAATTTCATCTTGTCTGCGGTAGCGGCGACCAATTGCACCGGAATCATCGAAGTCGATGTTCCAGCTACCTCGAAGATCTTGAGCCAAGTTTCGCGCAACCGGAGACAGGTCTTCGTTTCGAGAAAGCGGCAGAACTGCTGCCTTAACTGGAGCTAGTCGGTAATCAAGGCGCAGGACGGTTCTAACGTCAACTCCGCCCTTGGTGTTTGGAGCTTCGTCTTCGGCATAAGCGTCGACCAGGAACGCCATTAGCGATCTTGTTAGACCAGCGGCCGGCTCGATAACAAACGGTGTCCACCTTTCGCCCTTGGTCTGATCGAAGTAGCTCAGGTCAACACCGGACTCACGAGCATGGGTCGCCAGATCAAAATCAGTACGGTTTGCAACACCCTCGAGTTCACCGAACTCGCTGCCCTGGAACCCGAATCGGTATTCAATATCGACTGTGCGCTTTGAGTAGTGCGAGAGCTTTTCCTTCGGGTGTTCAAACAGGCGAAGATTCTCAGGATTTATTCCAAGATCTACATACCAGTTGTAACGCTGCTCAATCCAATACTCGTGCCAGGTCTCATCGGTTCCTGGCTCAACAAAGAACTCCATCTCCATTTGCTCGAACTCACGGGTTCTAAACACGAAGTTTCCAGGCGTGATTTCATTTCTGAAGCTCTTACCTATTTGACCAATACCAAAAGGAGGCTTCATGCGAGCAGCGTTTAGGACGTTTGCGAAGTTCACGAAGATACCCTGAGCAGTTTCTGGACGAAGGTAGTGCATTCCCGACTCATCCTCGACCGGACCGAGGTAAGTTTTCAAAAGACCATTGAAGAGCTTCGGTTCAGTCCAAGAGTCTCGAGTGCCACAATTTGGACAAGCGATTTCCTTCATCGATTCCGGAGCGCGGCCCTTTTTCTCTTCGAAGGCTTCCTCGAGGTGATCTGCTCTAAATCTCTTGTGGCAGCTAGTGCACTCAATAAGTGGGTCAACGAACTCTTTAACGTGGCCGGAGGCTTCCCAGACTCTTCTCGGAAGAATCACAGATGAGTCAAGGCCCACTACATCTTCACGGCTGTTAACGACCGAACGCCACCACTGACGCTTGATGTTTTCCTTGAGTTCAACACCTAAAGGTCCGTAGTCCCATGCTGAGCGAGTTCCACCGTAGATTTCTCCAGCGGGAAAGACGAATCCCCTACGCTTTGCAAGCGCGATAGCTGAATCTAGGCGATTGGTTACTGCCACGGTGAACTCCAAATTAGGACTAGAAATCGACTCGAAACCGAGCCGACGCCCAGTTTACTTCACCGGCTTTGACTTGGGGCTGTCGATTGCACCGCCGAAGCGGCGCTGCCTGGTGGAGTACTCGGCAATTGAGGCCCAGAGCGCTTTGCGGTCAAAATCAGGCCATAGCACATCACTAAAGACAAGCTCGGCATAGGCGCTTTGCCAGAGCAGGAAGTTTGAGATTCGCTTCTCGCCGGAGGATCGAATAAATAGGTCAACATCCCCCAGTGGGTTAGTCGACAGCATCTTTCCAAAGCTCTTTTCAGTTATCGAACCTGGCTTGATCTTCTTTTTTGCAGCGAGCGAGGCAATCTCGTTCACGGCGTCGACAATCTCGATTCGAGATCCATAGTTGACGCACATGGTAAGCGTAAGTACTTTGTTTCGCTTGGTCAGCTCTTGAGCCTCTTCCAATTCGTCAATTACGCTCGCCCAAAGTTTTGGTCTTCTACCGACCCAGCGAATCTTTACGCCCCAGTGATTTAGCTGATCGCGTCGTGCGCGCAGCACATCCTTATTGAAGCCCATCAGAAATCGAACTTCATCTGGAGATCGTTTCCAGTTCTCGGTTGAAAAGGCAAAAACGCTGAGCTCGCTGACTCCGGCTTCGATGGCGCCTGCTACAACATCAAGCAAGGCGGCTTCGCCAGCTTTATGTCCTTCGACGCGTGTTAGCCCGCGCTTATTAGCCCATCGACCGTTTCCATCCATAACGATTGCAACGTGCTTGGGAACTTTGTCAAACTTTGGTGCCTTCACTCCCTTTTTTGAAACTTCAAGAAAATCCATCATGCTCTTTCTACGTGCGGCATGGATTTTAGCCCCCGCTCGATGTGCCACTGACTGTACGCAGCAACAATACCTGAAGCACTGGAGCGAGCAGAGTCAGATGCCTTCTCTGCCTGATCCCAATCGCCAGAGAGCAATGCGCCTAAAAGGTCGCTGGTCGCAGTTGAGATTGAGACCGCGCCAATTGGTTTGCAGTCCTGACAGACAACTGATCCGACCTGCATCACAAAAGCACTATGTGGGCCTGGGGTCTCGCACCTAGCGCAGTTATCAAAGCTAGGGGCCCAACCCGCAATCGCTAGGGCTCGAAGCAAATACGAATCCAGAATCAAAGACGAGTCATGTTCTTTGTTGGCAAGTGATCTAAGTGCTCCAACCAGCAGAAGATATTGTTGCGGCGAAGATTCCTCAGAAGTTAAGCGCTCGGCAGCTTCCACCATGGCATTTGCCGAAGTGAACGCAGCGTAGTCATCAATTATTTGACCGCCATAGGAACCGATCGTTTCAGCCTGGTTAACAATATCTAGCGATTTACCTTCGTAGAACTGAGCATCGACAACCATGAAAGGTTCTAGGCGAGACCCGAATTTCGAAGCTGTGCGACGAACACCTTTAGCAACCGCACGAATTTGGCCACGGTAGCGCGACAAAAGTGTCACAATACGATCTGCTTCACCCAGCTTCTGAGTGCGGAGCACAACGGCTTCTTCTCGGTATAACGGCACCTAACCAGTATCTACTGGCTACAGCTAAGTTGTGGCTTAGCGGATGGCGCGGTTCACACCAGAAATGACGGCCTTCAGGGAAGAAGTGGCTATGTCGGAATCAATGCCCACTCCCCACAGCGTCTTTCCTGCCACATCAAGTTCGATGTAGGAGGCAGCTTGTGCATCTCCGCCAGCGCTCATGGTGTGTTCGACATAGTCCAAGAGCCTGGTGTCCACACCTTGGGCTCCAAGGATTGAAAGGAATGCAGAGATTGGACCATTTCCAGTTCCTGAAGCTTCTATCTCGTTAGCACCATCGCGGAGGACGATGTCTAGTTTTACTTCGCCGTCCATTTCGCTTTCTGTTCTCATTCGCTTCAGCTCGAAGCGGCCCCACTTCAGTTCAGGTTTAGAGCTCGGTGCTGGTAAGTACTCGTCCTGGAATATCTCCCAAAGTTTTTCGCTACTGACTTCTCCACCTTCGGAATCTGTTAGACCCTGGACGACTCGTGAGAATTCAATCTGGAGCTTTCTTGGAAGATCCAGAGAGTGATCTGACTTGAGTAGATAGGCCACTCCGCCCTTACCGGACTGAGAGTTCACGCGGATGACTGCCTCGTAACTTCTACCAACATCTAGTGGGTCGATTGGCAGATATGGGACCGCCCACTCCAAATCTCCGAGGGTCTTTCCTTCGGCGTCTGCAGTTTTCTGCATCGCCTCAAAGCCTTTCTTGATGGCATCTTGGTGAGAGCCAGAGAATGCGGTGTAAACCAAATCGCCGCCATAAGGTGAGCGCTCCGGAACTGGAAGCTGGTTGCAATACTCAACGGTTCTTTTGATCTCATCAATATCCGAGAAGTCAATCTCTGGATCGATGCCTTGACTGAATAGATTCAGTCCTAGCGTCACAAGGTCAACGTTTCCAGTTCGCTCACCGTTGCCAAACAAACATCCTTCAATCCGGTCTGCTCCAGCCATGTAGCCCTGCTCGGCTGCTGCAATTGCGGTACCTCGGTCGTTGTGTGGGTGAAGAGATAGCAGGATGGAATCTCTTCTATCCAAGTGCCTGCTCATCCATTCGATTGAGTCTGCGTAAACGTTAGGTGTAATCATCTCAACTGTTGCCGGAAGGTTAATAACCATCTGGCGCTCAGGAGTTGGTCCGATTTCCTCAATCACTGCATTACAAACCTCAACCGCGTACTCGAGCTCGGTACCGGTGTAGCTTTCCGGAGAGTATTCGTAGTAGACCTTGGTTCCAGGAAGTAAATGCTCTAGAGACTTGCATTTCTTGGCAGCGTCTAGAGCAATCTTCTTGATGCCGTCTTTGTCCTGGTTGAAAACTACTTTGCGCTGCAGAACTGAAGTGGAGTTATAGAAATGCACGATAACCGACTTAGCGCCCACCAGTGACTCGTAAGTGCGTTCAATAAGGTGATCTCGGGCTTGGGTAAGCACCTGAATCGTCACATCCTCTGGGATGTGGCCATCTTCAATGAGAACTCGAACGAAGTCAAAGTCGGTCTGACTGGCGGATGGGAAACCAACCTCGATTTCCTTGTACCCCATACGAACAAGTAGCTGAAACATCTTAAGTTTTCGTTCGGGAGACATCGGGTCAATCAGTGCTTGATTTCCGTCTCGCAGATCAACCGCACACCACCTAGGGGCTTTGGTAATTCGTTTGGTTGGCCAGGTGCGATCAGGAAGATCAACTGTGATCTGCTCATGAAAAGGTTTGTAGCGATGGATTGGCATCGCAGAAGGTTTTTGATGGTTTTTCATTAGTGTTCTCCTAGAAGTATGGAAGTGAGCTAGCCGTAGCGGAAATCACCGCGACGAGGAGGGCCTATTTAGGCCTCGTCGCGGCCACTAAGTAGTAGCTCGAAGAACACATCTAAACGCTAGCACTTAAAAGCCGAGCTTTCCTAGCTGCTTTGGATCTCTTTGCCATTCGTGGGCGATTTTCACACGCAGAGACAAGAAAATCTTTGAACCCAAAAGGGCCTCAATCTCTTTGCGAGAGCGGGTTCCAACATCCTTCAGACGTTCGCCACCCTTACCCAGGACAATCCCCTTCTGGCTATCCCGCTCAACAAAAATATTGGCGTGAATGTCTATCAACTCGGAATCCTCGCGCTTTTGCATTTCATCCATGGTGACCGCAAGTGAGTGCGGTAGCTCATGACGAACTCCTTCTAGGGCTGCCTCACGAATCAGTTCACAGATTCGAGACTCTATGGATTCATCGGTGTTAATGTCTTTTGGATAAAGCTCCGGGGAGACAGGCATCAGATTAAGAAGCACTTGAGTCAGCTCTTCCAGCTGCTCTCCAGCTACTGCTGAAACTGGGATTATCTCCGCCCAGTCACGAAGCTTCGAAACTTCCATGAGCTGATTGGCAAGTGCCTCCCTAGAGACAGTCTCGCTTTTGGTAACAATCGCAACGAGCTTGGCTCTTCTGTAGTCGCCAAGTTGCTCGTTGATGAATCGATCCCCTGGGCCAATCTTGTCCCCAGCTGGAAAGCACATGCCAATGACGTCAATTTCTGAGAGTGTGGATGCGACTAGATCGTTCAGTCTTTGACCGAGAAGTGTTCTGGGTCTGTGAAGTCCCGGGGTGTCAACAATGATCAGCTGGCCCTGAGCTAGATGAACAATACCTCGAATTGCTTTTCTAGTTGTCTGAGGCTTATCGCTGGTGATTGCAATCTTTTCGCCGACCAGGGCGTTTGTGAGAGTGGACTTTCCGACGTTAGGCCGCCCCACAAAAGAGACAAAGCCTGCGCGGAATTGATCAGTCATCTTGTTCAGAGTCCTCAGCTACCGGTTCAATGCGCAATCGGACGATTACAGTTAGCAACCGCTTGCCCCGGCCCTCAACCCTATCGGCTGTTAGCTCGATTGCGCGAAGAGTGACAGTGTCCCCCACCTTAGGTAGTCGGCCAAGCTCTTTAGTTAGCAGTCCGCCCACTGAGTCAACGTCCTCATCCTCAAGCTCAATTTCAAGCTTTTCCCCTAGTTCGAAAAGCGAGAAACGCGCATTCACCCTGAAGACGCCTTCTTCAATTTCCTCAACATCCGGAATTTCACGGTCGTACTCATCGACAATGTCACCCACAAGCTCTTCGATGACGTCTTCCATAGTCACCAAGCCTGCAACTCCCCCGTACTCATCGATTACCACGGCCACGTGAGTTGAACTTCTTTGCATATCCTGGAGCAGGTCCTTTAGAGGCTTAGATTCAGGAACAAAAACTGCCTTGCGGGCAAGTTGCTCAGTGGTGCGCTCAAACATGAGCTTTGGTGTCTCATGAAGCACCTTGGCAACGTCCTTCAAATAAAGAATGCCGAGAATGTCATCGGTGGTCTTGCCTGTCACTGGAAGTCGTGAGTAGCCACTGGATAGAAACATGGCCATAGCCTTGTCTAGATCCGATTCGGCTGTAATGGTAGCGATGTCGATTCGTGGCACCATTACTTCACGGGTGATGGTCTCGGAGAATTCTTCAACAGATTCGATCAGATCTTGTTCGTACTCTTCAGCTTCGGTTGAGTCGCTTTCCTTTTTCGCAAACAGCTTGGTCAGGTTGCTTAACCTGTCTGAGATGTTCATCTACACTCTCTCGCTTTCATAGAACGCCTCAAGTATTGACTTTTGAATGCCAAACATTTCCTTTTCCTCGTCCGGTTCTACGTGGTCAAATCCAAGCAGATGCAGGATACCGTGAGCCGTGAGTAGTAGAACTTCATTGATAGTTTCGTGGCCGGCGGCTTCGGCTTGGCGAATAGCTACGGCAGGGCAGATAACTATATCGCCGAGTAATCCCGCGGGTGTTGGTTCGTGCTCTGTTCCAGGTCGCAACTCATCCATTGGGAAGCTCAAAACATCTGTAGGTCCTGGCTCATCCATCCACTGAATGTGAAGTGCCTCCATGGCTTGCTCATCAACAAACATGATTGCGAGTTCGGCACCGGGATGAATTTTCATGCGATCTAACGCAAAGCCAGCCAGCTTTAGAACCCTGACTTCATCGACCGAATGGTTGGTTTCGTTACTTATCTCAATACTCAATTGGCTGAGTCTCTCCGAGCTTTGGCTGCAGCAGCAGCGTCATAAGCGTCAACGATTTTTCCAACCAATGGGTGCCTGATTACATCCTTTGAGCTGAGTTTTGCGAAGTGAACGTCCTCAACTCCAGCCAACACCTTGGATGCAATTGTCAGTCCCGATGCGCCCCCCGGAAGGTCAATCTGTGTGATGTCTCCCGTGATCACCATCTTGGAATTGAAACCAAGTCTTGTAAGGAACATTTTCATCTGTTCGCCTGTAGTGTTTTGAGCCTCGTCCAAGATTATGAACGAGTCATTCAAAGTACGACCACGCATGTATGCAAGAGGCGCCACTTCAATGGTTCCGGTGGCAATCAGCTTTGGCACGGAGTCCGGATCTAGCATCTCGTGGAGTGCGTCAAATAGTGGCCTTAGGTACGGATCAATCTTTTCGGAAAGCGTGCCTGGTAAAAAGCCAAGGCGTTCACCAGCCTCGACTGCAGGACGAGTGAGAATGATTCTAGAAACTTCTTTGCGCTGAAGTGCCTGCACGGCCTTGGCCATCGCCAGATATGTCTTACCGGTTCCTGCTGGACCGATGCCAAAAACAATCGTGTTTGTATCGATTGCTTCTACATAGCTTTTCTGACCAGCAGTTTTTGGCCTGATGGATTTTCCACGCGAGCTAAGGATGCTCTGAGACAAAAGATCTGGCTCGCTTCTTCGAAGATCTGCAGGTGATATCTCACGTCCGGTTGTTACGGCAGAGATGATTTGCTGGACCCTTGCTTTGGCCATGGCAACTTGCATGCTCGGTCCAGTTATCTCCAGTTGATTTCCTCGGGCCAAGAACTTAACCTCGGGAAAACCTTCCTCGATTGCTTTAAGTAGGCGATCTTCGGGACCGAATACAAAAATTGGATCGACTCCAGAAATCTCGACAGAAGCGGTTATTGAATCTTGGGATTCAGTAGCGGTCAAGAGCCGTCCTTTGCTGAGTCGGAGATGATGTGCGCGTGCGCATGAAAGACAGTCTGCCCAGCTTCTGCACCGGTATTGAACTGAAGCTTAAATGATCCAGAAGTGAATTTATTGGCAAGATCGGTCGCTGTCTTCAAAACTTCCGAAAGAATCTGCGGGGCTTTTTCGGAAAGCTCGACCACATCGCGATGGTGCTGCTTCGGGATTACCAAAATGTGGACTTTGGCCAGAGGTGCAATATCCCAGAACGCCAGGGTGTTACTGGTTTCAGCAACAAACTCGGTTGTGATCTCCCGAGAAACTATCTTGCAGAAAATACAGCTAGCTTCGTTCATACTCATAATCCTAGTTTTAGCCGAAGCGGCTAATTCCAATCCCCCAATTTTGCTTGTAGATAGGACACCGCTGCCATCCCAGCAGTTGATGTGCGAAGCACTCCAGAACCCATGTGTACCGAATTGAATCCAGCCAAAACAAACGCCTCTAGCTCAGAATCAGAGATTCCACCCTCAGGGCCCACGACGATAGCAATCGAACCGGCGCTGGGAATAGAAACTTGGCTTATGGAAGATTTAGCCTCTGGATCTAAAACCAACACTGCGTCAAAAGCCTTAAGCCTAGAGATCAAGTCCTGAGAATTCTGCACCGCTTCTACTACTGGAGCAAATGACCTAAGGGACTGCTTGGCGGCTTCGGTGACAATTGTTTGCCAACGAGTTTGACCCTTGATCTTCTTATCGTCTTTCCAAATCGATACCGAGCGATCTGACTGCCAAGGGATTACTCCATAGACGCCAAGTTCAGTGCACGCCTGAATTGCTAGTTCATCTCTATCGCCCTTGGCTAATGCCTGAACTAAGTGCAACTGAACAGTTGGTGCTACTAGCGTCTCGACACTCTCAACGCTCATATCCAAAGTGTCCTTAGATACCTTGGAAACTTTTCCTCGGATCTTTAAGCCAGCGCCATCGCTTACGGCAATTGCCTCGCCTGGAACCATTCGGCGCACCCCAACGGCATGTTTGGCCTCTGGACCGCCAAGAACAAAAGTTGACCCAACAAGAGTGTCTTTACCTATGGCTGCGAAAAACAGTGGCTCAACCACGGCGTCTGCCTTGGAAAGAGCCTGACTTACGAGCAACTAGTCCTGCAGTATCTGATTTACGGATGCCGGCAAGGGTTCTAAAGAGTTCTTTCTGCTTTGAATCCAGCTTGCTTGGAATTCTGACCTGAATACTAACAATCAGATCGCCTCGGCCAGACTGACGCAGCCTGCCAAAGCCCTTGCCTTTCACGGTAATTACATCGCCGCTTTGGCTGCCGGCTGGAACTTGAAGTTCAACCTCGCCATCGAAAGTATCAATCTTGACCATGGTTCCCAACACAGCATCATGCAGGGGCACCTCTAGTTCGCACAGCAACTCGTCGCCGTTTCTTGAAAAGTATTGGTGCGGGGCCAGTGAGATATCGACATAGAGATCTCCGCTCGGGCCTCCGCCAAATCCAACCTCACCGGATCCAGCCAGTTGCAAGCGCAGTCCGTCTTCGACACCTGCGGGGATCTTCAATTCAATGTCTCGCCTTGCGCGAACTCTTCCCTGCCCACGACAGCTCAAGCAAGGTTCAGGGATGATGTGCCCGTAGCCGCGGCAAGAGCCGCATGGACTAGAAGTGATAACTGAACCAAGCAAAGATCTAACTTGGGTCTGAACCTGTCCTGCACCGCGACAAATATCGCAAACCTTCGCGCTGGTACCAGGCTTCGCGCAACTTCCATTACATGTATCGCAAAGTACAGCTGTGTCCACAGGAATTGATTTCTCAACACCGAAAACAGCTTCTTCAAAAGTCAGTTCCACGCGAAGTAGCGCATCCTGGCCTCTTTCAGCACGAGAGCGTGGTCCTCGAGAACCACCACCTCCGAAGAAAGTCTCAAAGATGTCTCCGAACCCAAAACCACCCTCTGAGCCACCGGAGTCATAGCTTCTTCTTGACTGCTCATCGCCTAAAACTTCATAGGCGTGCGTCACGGACTTAAATCTCTCCTGAGCCTCTTCGGAAGGATTAACATCGGGGTGAAGTTCGCGAGCCAGCTTTCTGTAAGCCTTTTTGATTTCCTCAGAGGATGCATTTCGCGGCACTCCCAGGGTTTCGTAATGATCTGACAATTACTGAGGACCCCCGAGCGACTTGGTTAGATACCTTGCCACCGCTCTAACCGCACCGATGTTCGAAGAGTAATCCATGCGGGTTGGGCCAATTACCCCGACTTTTGCAATTTCGCTTCCTTGGTTTTCGTAGCCTGAGACCACAACGGAGGTTGAAGAAAGTGCATCAACACTGTTCTCTCTTCCAATAAGGAGTGAGACGCCGTGCTGATCAGCTTGCATTTCAGAAATTAGCTTTAGCAAAACAACTTGCTCTTCGATTGCCTCCAATACCGGAGAAATGCTGCCAGGAAAATCATCCTCACGTCTTGCAAGATTTGAGGTGCCAGCTAGCAGGATTTTCTCTTGGCTGTTGGCGTCAACAAGCGCGAGGAGCTCAGGGGTGACACGCTCAGCCAAGGGTTTGATTTTTCCGGTTGCCTTCTGCGCGATTGTCTTGGCGATTCCAGAAACCTCAGCGAGAGCCTTTCCTGCTAAGGACTCGTTTAGAAGATTGCGAAGCTTCTCAACATCGCCTGATTCATAGCCACCTGGGATCTCGAGTACATGCTGCTGAATACGTCCCGAATCTGTAATCAGCATCAGTAGCAATCGTTTCTCATCGATAGAGATGATTTCGATGTGTCGAACTGACGCGCGTCCCAAACTCGGGTACTGAACCAAAGCAACTTGATTGGTTAGTTGGGATAAAAGCCTTACGGTTTGACCGAGTGTCTCGTCCAAGTCTGAGCTCTTGGAAAGAAAACCTTCGATAGCAGCCTTTTCGGCAGAGGTAAGCGGCTTAACTTCACTTAGCTGATCGACAAACATGCGGTAGCCCTTGTCGGTTGGAACTCTTCCGCTTGAGGTGTGCGGGGCAACGATTAGCTCTTCTTCTTCCAGAATTGCCATGTCGTTTCGAATGGTGGCAGCCGATACTCCAAATGAGTGTCGCTCAACGAGAGATTTTGAACCGACCGGCTCTTTGGATGCGATGTAGTCGCGAACGATTGCCTTTAGGACCTCAAGCGGTCTATCTGGAATCACGCGTAATTCACCTGCCTGTTAGCACTCAATGGTTCTGAGTGCCAATATTACCCGCAACTTGATGGCTTGGTCAGTTTGTTAATGTTCGAACCACAGCATCGGCCAGCAGTCGGCCTTTCAGGGACAATACCAACCTTCCCTTGAGGGCTTGCTGACCATCGATGAGTTCATCGGCAATCAGCTGCGGGATGCGGGATTTAGCCCCAGGTTCGAGTTGATCAAGTTCATCAATGTTCATGCCAAAAATAGTTCTCGATTCAAGAAGTACTCTTTCGAGCTTGGCGGTATCTTCCGAAAGCTGCTCGCGCCCTACCGCTGGAGAGACTAACTCTTCGAGCTTCTTCGAGTAGCTGAGTGGATGCTTTTGATTCCACCAGCGAACCGATCCAAGATGCGAGTGAGCACCAGGGCCATAACCCCACCAGTCCTGTCCCATCCAATAAGCCAGGTTGTGTTTTGACTGAAGGCTCTCAGATTTGGACCAGTTGCTTATTTCATACCAGGTGTATCCAGCGGCAACCAAAAGCTTCTCAGTCAATTCATACTTCTCGGCCTGAAGGTCTTCATCGACATCGGCTAGCTCCCCAGATTTAATCTGCCTAGCAAGTTTTGTCCCAGGCTCAACAATCAATGAGTAGGCCGATATGTGATCTGGTCCAAGAGAAATGGCCGCTTCTAAGCTTGTTTGCCATTGCTGCAGCGTTTCTCCGGGTGCGCCAAAGATCAAATCCAGCGATGTACCAAATCCAAGCTCTTTCACGATATTGAAAGATTTAGAGACGTTCTCTGGGTTGTGAGTTCTTTCAAGTGTGTTTAGAACGCTTTGAACCCCCGATTGCATACCAATCGAGACTCTGTTGAATCCAGCCTCACGCAAAGCTGCAAACTTCTCAGTCGTGACAGTATCTGGATTCGCCTCCGTGGTTATCTCAGCAGAGTCTGTAAATCCAAAAGTTTGCTCGAGCGAGTTAAGAATCCCAATTAGGTCATCCGCTGGGAGTAAAGAAGGGGTCCCACCACCAAAAAACACGGTGCTGAATTTTCTTGGCGCAACTTTAGAATTCTCCAAGACCTGAGCTGAGAAGCCGATTTCAGAAATCAGCGAAGCGGCGTAATCGCTTTGCTTTAGTGTGCCGAGCTGAGTGGCGGTGTAGGTATTGAAGTCGCAGTAGCCGCAAATATCCTTGCAAAACGGTATGTGGACATAAGCATGAAAAGTTCTTGTGTTGCTTCCAGCAATTTCTGCTGCGGAGAGCATTCCATTCTCAGGAGCTTGATCTCCCTCTGGTAAAGGACCAGCCATTTACTTGGCCTTCTTCTCGCCCTTTTTTTCACCGTCTGAAGAAAGTGCTGCGATGAAGGCCTCTTGAGGAACTTCAACCCGTCCGACCATCTTCATGCGCTTCTTTCCCTCTTTTTGCTTCTCTAGAAGCTTGCGCTTACGGGAGATGTCTCCTCCGTAGCACTTTGCCAGAACATCTTTTCTAACCGCGCGGATTGACTCTCGAGCAATAATTCGCGCGCCAATTGCTGCCTGAATTGGCACTTCAAACTGCTGCCTCGGGATCAACTCTCGAAGCTTGCCGGTAATCATCACGCCATAGGCATAGGCCTTATCTTTGTGAACAATCGCACTGAACGCATCTACCTGCTCGCCCTGCAACAAAAGATCTACCTTCACGAGGTCTCCTTCAGCAAGTCCAGCCTCTTCGTAATCTAAGGAAGCGTACCCTTGAGTTTTGCTCTTCAGTTGATCAAAAAAGTCAAATACGATCTCGGCAAGTGGAAGTGTGTAGCGAAGCTGCACGCGATCTTCACCGAGATATTGCATGTCAATCATCACGCCACGTCTGGTTTGGCAAAGATCCATGATGGTTCCCACGTAGTCCTTTGGCGCAAGAATTGTGGATCGAACCATTGGTTCGAGCACTTTTCTAATTTTTCCGCCCGGGAATTCGCTCGGGTTTGTCACCGTGACTTCTTTACCGTCATCCAGGGTGACCTCGTAAACCACAGAAGGAGCAGTTGCGATTAGTTCAAGCCCGAACTCGCGCTCAAGACGTTCGGTAACAATTTCTAGATGCAACAACCCTAGGAAGCCACAGCGGAATCCAAATCCAAGGGCAACTGATGTCTCAGGCTCGTAAACCAAGGCGGCATCTGACAGTTTGAGTTTGTCGAGTGCTTCGCGAAGATCTGGGTAGTCTGAACCGTCGATTGGATAGACGCCAGAGAACACCATCGGCAAAGGCTCGGAGTAACCAACTAAAGCTTCGGTGGCGGGTTTGTTGACAGTCGTGACGGTATCGCCAACCTTGGACTGTCGAACGTCCTTTACGCCAGTAATCAGGTAACCCACTTCGCCTACCCCCAGACCCTGAGTTGCTTCAGGTTCTGGAGAGCTAACTCCAATTTCTAGTAGTTCGTGCACCGCCCTGGTTGACATCATCTGAATCTTTTCGCGTGGCGAAAGGCTTCCATCAATCATTCGGACGTAGGTGACAACACCTCGGTAGCTGTCATAAACAGAGTCGAAAATCATCGCGCGGGCTGGGGCGTTTGGGTCTCCTTGCGGAGCCGGAACCGTAGCTACGATTTTGTCCAGCAACTCCCCTACGCCGACTCCCGTTTTTCCCGAAACGCGCAGGCAATCGGCAGGGTCTCCCCCGATGAGGTTTGCAAGCTCTTCCGCATACTTATCCGGTTGAGCCGCTGGAAGGTCGATTTTGTTTAGTACTGGAATAATTGTCAGCTCGTTTTCCATCGCAAGGTACAAGTTTGCAAGGGTTTGAGCCTCGATTCCTTGAGCGGCGTCAACTAGCAGAACCGCGCCTTCACAAGCCGCCAGTGATCTGGAAACCTCGTAAGTGAAATCAACGTGACCCGGAGTATCAATCATGTTTAGGGCAAACACATCCCCGCCAACAGCCCAAGGCATTCGCACAGCCTGAGATTTGATCGTGATTCCACGCTCGCGCTCAATGTCCATGCGGTCCAAATACTGAGCACGCATGGAGCGGTCATCAACAACACCGGTTAGCTGAAGCATTCGGTCGGCCAAGGTCGATTTCCCATGGTCAATGTGGGCGATGATGCAGAAGTTGCGTAGCTGCCCAGGAGGCGTCTTGGACGGCTCCAGCTTGGTTGTTGCGCGTGGCGACAAGGGCAGATCCTTAGGGTGGGGGCTTGGGACTTAGCCTCCATTCTCGCATAAGCCCTAGCATTCAAAGCCGCTCACGGTCCTGAACAAACAGTTGCCTCGAGTGCCAGCTAGCTAGTAAGCTAAAGCGGTTGGGTATCCCCAAAACGAAAGAAAAAAATGGCAAATATCAAGTCCCAGGTCAAGAGAATCTTGACCAACAAGAAGGCAACTGACCGCAACCGCGCCGTCAAGAGCGAGCTCAAGACTGCAATCCGTGCTGCCCGTGAGGCAACTACCGGTGGCGACAAGGCCGCTGCAGCAGCTGCAGTTTCTGCAGCTAACCGCAAGCTGGACAAGGCAGTTTCCAAGGGCGTCATTCACAAGAACCAGGCCGCTAACCGCAAGTCAGCTCTTGCTAAGAAGGCATCAGTCCTGAAGTAAAGATTTGTTCACGAAAAGACACCGAGGCTTAGGTCTCGGTGTTTTTTTGTCCCCTATTGGATAGCAATAGAACCAGTTTCTCGAGCGCAAAAACAGGATCTCGCTCTGCTCCCTTCACTGCAGCATCGGCGGTGGCCACAGCCATAACGGCGTTTGCTAAACCTTCTTCGCTCCAACCGGCTAAGTCCTTGCGCGCTCGATCAATCTGCCAGGGCTGAGCCCCAACGGTAGCTGCGCTTGCGTATTTGTTTCCATAGACCTTTGCCATTAGTCGAACTTTCATCGCGAAAGCCGCAACCACAGGGACTGGATCGGCACCGGTAGTCAAGGCGTGCCTTAGAAGTGCCAGGGCCTCCGCGCTTTGTCCAGCAAGAGCGGCATCGGCAACTTTGAACGCGTTGGTCTCAACTCTTCCGCCGTAGTACTTATCAACCGTTGCTTCGTCAATAGATTCAGACTGATCTATAAGCAGCTGTGAACAAGCAGCGGCCAGTTCGGATAAGTCATCAGCAAATGCATCGGCCAAAGCTCTTAGGGCTCCAGGGGTTATCTTCCTGCCGGCTGCGGCAAATTCGGACTGGATAAAAGCTGCTTTGTCTGAGTCCTTTTTGATTTCAGCACAAGCAATCTCAACAGCGATGTCGGAGGCGCGAATAGCGTCAATTAACTTCTTGCCCCTAACGCTCGAGCCGTTGTGTCGCAGAACAATAGTGGTATCTGCACTTGGGTCAGCTAGGTAGCTCAATCCATCCTCAATAAGCGCATCAGAACACTTCTCTACGCTCTCAATAAGAACAAGTCTTGGTTCCATAAATAGCGATGGGCTGGAAAGGGCAGTTAGTTGACCTGAGGCGTAATCGCTTGCAACTATCTCGTGAACTTCAAGTCCTGCATCAGATTTTTTCAAGGCTTCGCGAATTGCACGAATTGCTCGATCGGCAACGTAATCTTCTGGCCCAGAAACAAAAACAATCGGGGCCGGCTTGGCATCTCGCCAACTAACCTGTTTTGCTTTTCCCACGTGCCTAGCCTACTAACCGCTCCCTGACCAGCTAATCGCACCGCTGGAAACAGATATCGCCAAGGAACCGTGCAGATCCGTTCTAAGTACCTGCGAACCTGAGCGTGACAGTAGATCTAGTAATTCCTTTCCGGGGTGTCCATAGCCATTTGCTTCTCCAACGGAGATTACTGCTAACTCTGGTCGAAGTCTCTCGTGGAGCGCGGATGACTGGTCGTTGGAACCATGATGGGAAACCTTCAGTATCAGGGGCTTATCCGAGCGGCTAAGAATTTCTGTTGTATTGCTACTGATACGTTGCTGGCCAGTTTCTCCAAGATCCCCAAGTAAAAGTAGGTCGTAATCAGGGCCACTGAATATCATGACTACCGATGCGTCGTTTGAGTCTTTTGCCTCTCTCGCCTCTTTCGAAGGGGCAATAACTCGCCAACCGAATTCCCCCAGGATTCCAGAAATTCTTGGCTCAGCAGTTATCACTTTTACTTTCTGTTTCGCAAGTAGATCAAGTGCCTCCTTGGTGGCTGGTCTATCATCTGGAAATCCCGAAACTATGGCGGTTGAAACAGCCCTTGTGCCTATAGCTCCCCTAATTCCACCAACATGATCGAAGTCAAAGTGAGTAAGAACCAGTAGGTCTATTCGGTCTATTTTCAACTCTGCTAAGCAACGGTTAATCAGTTCATCATCAGAACCCACGTCTATAACGGCAGTTCTTCCTTCGGATTGAATTACCAAGGCATCGCCTTGACCCACGTCACAGGCCACCAGAGACCAATCCTTTAGTGGCCAAGATTTGGGAAGAATCTCTGAGGCAGCTGGGACAGAGATTGTTGCGACAGCTACAACGACCAGAGCGCCGATACCTAGTTGCTTCATCGGAACTGACCCCGCTCGAAGCCAAGCTGCCACTGCAAATATCAGCAAAATGCTGAGGATTGTGGCAGGCCAACCAGTGGCCCAAGGAAAGTAAGCGACAGGCAAGCCCGAAAAGAAGATTGCCACCACTTCAATTACCCAAGTGCCCAGCGATGCAACCCAAGAAATCATCGAAACCAATGGCGGTGCAACTGGAGTTAGAACTAGTGCAATCATTCCAAGCACAGTGACCGGAGCAACCATTGGTCCAGCTAAAAGGTTTGCAATCACCGAATAGGTAGGAAGGCCAGGCTGCAGTTGCATTAGAAGCGGAAGGCAAAATAGCTGTGCCGCTAAGGTCACCGACAAACCCAGAGCTAGTGGCACTGGCATCCGCTTCGCTAGCTTCTCTGACATCGCAGGCGCTAGCAGCAAAATTCCGGCCGTTGCTAGAACAGATAGACCGAACCCGAACTCAACTGCCAACCAGGGATCGGCAACTAGAAGGATGATTGCAGCGATTGCCAGAGCATTCAGGGCCCAAGTTCTTCGGCCCAGTGCAATCATCACAATCACGCTTGCGGCCATTACCCCTGCCCGCAGAACACTTGGGTCGGGTCCAATCAACAGTACGTAGAGCCCAAGAGCGGTAAGTGAAATCACCGTTCTTCCCGCTCTACCAAATCGCAATGCCACTGCAATCAGATAGACCATTCCGACCACAATCGCGCAATTTGAACCTGAGACCGCAACAAGGTGAGTCAATGAAACTATTCTCATTTGTTCCTCGAGCTCAGGGCTCAAGGCGCTGATTTCACCTATAGCTAGGCCCGCCACCAAAGTCTTAGCATCGGGGGTTAGGCCCGAAAGAGATGCAACATAGTTTGATCGAAGATCATTCAACAGTCCCTGCGTGCTCTCTGGGGCTGCCACAATCTCTATCTCCGTGAGGGGTTTCACTAGAAACGCATCTCGTGAGTTTCGACCAGCAGGCTCAAACTTTCCCTCAAAACTTACAGTGACGCCGCGAGCAAGCTCTACCCCGTCAAAGATTAGATAGCCGCGCCCATCGACTTGCTTGCCATCGATAGATTCCAAAAATACGGCCACTCCATATACGGGACTGCGGTCAAAGTTTTGAAATATCACCTTCGGGCGATTTAGTACCTCGAGCTGAACTGCTGCTTTAGTTTTTGCCTCGGCCAGTTGAACTAGCCAACCAGGCTTGGTGAGCTCAGTTTGCAACCAAAGAGATAACCCACCAAGGACCAAAGCGGCACCGAGGAGTGACGCAAGTGCCCGCCTGGAGTCGCCAGCCAACATCGCCGCGACATACAACAGCAGGCCAAGCACCAACGGAATCCAAACCGGCCATGTATCGAAAGCAGTGAATAAGGCAAGGGTTCCCCATAAACCTAAACCTGCAAGAGTGAGTGTCACAACGTGATCAAATCAGTGAGCCCCGAGAAGATTGAATCGCCGATGCCGCTAACGTTCAGTAGATCCTCTTTTGCTTTGAATCCACCGTTGGCATCACGATAGGCAATTATTCGTGCAGATAGTGCGGGGCCAATTCCGGGAAGCTCTTCAAGCTGCTCAGCCGTAGCGCGGTTGATACTTATCAACCCGCCAGGTGCAGAACCGCCGGTTTCAGCAACGTCACCAATTTTGTATACAACTACCTGTTCCCCGTCAGAGAGCTGGCGAGCTAAGTTCACACTCGAGTTATCTGCTTGTTCCGTAAGTCCTCCTGCTGCGAAAACAGCATCAACCAGACGAGCGCCAAGAGGAAGTTGATACATGCCTGGTGAAGCAACCTCGCCAACTATGTGCACATAAACAAATTGTTCGAGGGGTTCAGATTCGCTTCCAACTTCCGAAACCTCAAAATCCCCCGAGGGAGCTTCAGGTCTGTTTACAGCAACCAGCACAAGCGAAACAACTGCAACCAGCGCTGCGAGAGCTAGAAGCAGCTGCTTGGAAACTTTTTGATCACCCGAGAGCGCGGAAATAAGCTGCTGCTTGAGCCAGTCCATAGCCCAAAGATAAATTGATTGCGAAGCCTCAGAAAGTGCCCGAGGCTAATCTGTGTAAAAACCCTAGGCTGTGGCGATATTGACAAGCTTGGGCGCACGAACAATTACGTTCTTGATTTGCTTTCCAGCAAGAGCATTTTGCACATTGACCGATGCCATGGCTAGTGCCTCGAGCTCAGCCTCGGAAATAGAGGCTGAAACCTCAAACTTGTCGCGGAGTTTGCCATCGACTTGAACCACGGCGGTCAAGCTATCTCTTACTAGCAAGCTGGCAATCGGCTCGGCAAAACCAGCCAGTGCAACGGCTGGTTTGTGGCCAAGTAGCTGCCACATATCCTCTGCCGTGTAGGGAGCAAACAAGCTAAGTGCCTTAGCCACAGCTTCAGCCGCCTCACGAACAGCTGGATCCGATCCACCAGCCGAACCATCAATAGCCTTTCGCAATGCGTTTACCAATTCCATGATCTTGGCTACACCCACGTTGAATTTGAAGGATTCAATCTGTTCAGGAAACTCCTTCAAGAACAGGTGGGTTGCCCTTCGAAGATCGTTATCTCCGGTTGCAAAATCCACGCCAGGCTGGCTTGTGACATCCTTCGCGCATCTCCAAGCACGAGCTAGGAACTTGGCGCTAGCAGCCGGGGAAACATCTGCCCAGTCGATATCGTCCTCTGGTGGACCGGCAAAAGCCATTGTTAAGCGCACTGCATCCACGCCGTGCTCATCTAGCTGCTCAGAAAGTCGCACTAAGTTGCCGCGAGATTTACTCATGGCCGAGCCGTTCATCAAAACCATTCCCTGGTTTAGGAGCCTTGTGAAAGGCTCCTCGAATTCAACATGACCTAGATCGTGAAGTACCTTCGTGAAAAAGCGTGCATAAAGAAGGTGCAGGATCGCGTGAGTGACTCCGCCGACGTACTGATCAACCGGTGCCCACTTCTTGGCTTCATCTTTCGGGAATGCTTCGGTAGCTGAGTTTGGAGAAAGGAATCTTAAGAAATACCAAGAGGAGTCCACAAATGTGTCCATGGTGTCGGTATCGCGCTTTGCAGCCTGGCCACACTTCGGACAAGACACATTCACCCAGTCGCTTGCGCCTCCAAGTGGAGAAGTTCCCTTAGGGGAAAGATCTAATCCTTTGGCATCCGGGAGCTTGATTGGCAGCTCACTGGCTGGAACAGGAACTTCGCCACAAGATTCGCAGTGAACGATTGGAATCGGGGTGCCCCAGTAGCGCTGGCGAGAGATCAGCCAGTCGCGAAGCCTAAAGTTTTTGGCTTTTTTGCCAAGTCCCTTGGCTGCCAGTATCTCCGTGATCTTCGCAATTGCTTCAGTCTTTTTGAGGCCATTAAGCTCACCGGAATTGACCATCACGCCATCGCCAGTTGTTGCAACACCCGAAACAGATGGGTCATCTTCTCCGGTATCGACAACTACCTGAACTGGCAGATTGTTCTGCCGCGCAAAATCTAAATCTCGCTGGTCGTGAGCTGGAACGGCCATGATGGCACCAGTTCCATAATCAGCAAGCACGTAATCAGCAGCCCAAATGGGAAGCTTCTCACCGTTTACTGGATTAATTGCAAATCGGCCAAGATCAATTCCGCGCTTTGGCCTATCGGTTGCAAGTCGGTCGATGTCGTTGGTCTTTTTGGTTTCTTCCAAAAAGTCCTGGAACTTGATGCGAACTTCAGGCGAAGCTTCTGAGGCTAGCTCAGCAGCTAAGTCAGAATCGGCTGCAACGACCATAAAGGTTGCGCCGAACAAAGTGTCAGGGCGGGTGGTGTAAACCTCGATTGGGTTTTTTCTACCCTCAATCTCAAATTTGACCTCTGCGCCGAAGGATCTTCCAATCCAATTGCGCTGCATGGTGAGCACCTTCGCAGGCCAAGCTCCCTCAAGAGTGTCCAGATCATCCAGCAATCTGTCTGCGTAATCAGTGACTTTGAAGTACCACTGAGTTAGAGCCTTTTTCGTGACAGCTGTGTCACATCTTTCACAAAGACCCTGGACTACCTGCTCGTTGGCAAGGACAGTCTGACAGGAAGGGCACCAGTTTACGTTTGAGTTTTTGCGGTAAGCCAAACCCTTGTTATAAAACTCGAGAAATAACCACTGGTTCCACTTGTAGTACTCAGGATCTGAAGTAATCAGTACGCGGTCCCAGTCAAAGCTGCAGGCATACCTGCGCATAGAGGCCTTTTGCTGAGCGATGTTGTCGTAGGTCCAGCCTCTTGGATCTAGTCCTCGCTTAATAGCTGCGTTCTCGGCAGGAAGACCAAAAGAGTCCCAGCCGATTGGGTGCATAACGTTGAAGCCTTTTTGAACCCAGTACCTGGCAATCACATCGCCTAGTGCGTAAGCCTCGGCGTGACCCATGTGAAGATCCCCCGATGGGTAAGGAAACATATCCAGCACATACTTCTTGGGTCTTTTGTCCTCTAGCTTGCCAGAATCAAAAGGCTTTATTTCATCCCAAACCGGTAGCCATTTTTCTGTTAACGCCTTGGCGTCAAACTGAACTGGCTCGGTAGACAAGTTAAAGCTCCTAAAAAGTTTGGATATTCCTTTGGCAAGGTTACCAAGGCTTAGGGTTTGGGATTACTTTCTTGAAGGTGGCCAGAGTGTGATTACTGCCGTAAGCAGCGCCCACCCAAGTGGAATCATGCCCAATCTGTCAGATCCCTGCCAGGCAACTATAGCTAGCAGGCTCAGTGCTACTGAGGCCCCCAGTGGCCAGTACTTTGAGATTTTGTTCTTCCTTGCAAGAACAGCAAGCAAAACTGAAGCGGCGCCAATCACAATCAGCCCTAGAAGGATGCCCGTAACAAGCAGTGCTAGATCTTCCATATCAGCTTCCTCCTAAGGCTTTGAGTAAGGCCTTGGATTTGAGCATAGTTTCCTCAAACTCACTAGCTGGATCTGAATCGATTGTGATTCCTCCCCCAACTCCTAAACTCGCCGAATCTCCTTCGAAAACCAAAGTTCTAATGGTCATACCAAAATCAGCTGATCCATCAAAACCTAAGTACCCAAAAGCGCCCGAGTAAATATCTCTCGGGGATGCTTCAAGTTCTCGCAAAATCTCCACCGCTCGAATCTTTGGAGCCCCGGTCATCGAACCTGCTGGAAAACAAGAGGCAAGTGCGCTCGTGGCACTATGCCCAGCCTTAAGTGTTCCGGTCACGGTGCTAACTAGTTGGTGAACGGTTGCGTAGCTTTCGATGTCAAAGAGTTTCTCGACAGCGATTGAATCTGCCTCACAAACACGGCCAAAATCATTTCTCATTAGATCCACAATCATGAGGTTCTCGGCACGTTCTTTTTCGTTATTCACCAGCTCGGTTGCAATCTGGGCATCTTCGGTTGCATCTATCGATCTAGGTCTAGTTCCCTTGATTGGTTTAGAGGAGATTTTGCCGCTTGGGGAAATCTTTAGGAACTGTTCCGGAGATGAGCTAACGATTTCAACGCCCCCGAGCTTTAGATATCCACCGTATGGAGCAGGGTTTGATTCACGCAAGCTCAGAAAGGTTTTTAGAGCATCGGCGTCGTGCTCTATGAAAATCTGATTGGAAAGGCACAGCTGAAACACATCTCCTGTTTTGATGTGCTCTTTGGCTTTTTGGATCATCTCTAGATAGCTATCTTTTGAATGTCTAAGTTTGCTGGAGATTAGCTTTGGTTCTCTAGTTTTCTGCTTGTAAGAGGCAACTTCTCCTCCTACCAAGGTAAGGCGCAATAGTGCAGCCCGATGCCAGTTCACAAACTCGTCGTGGGTTTCAAATAAACCAATGAAGTACATGCTCTTGGCTGTGTGATCGAAAATCATTGCCCGATCAACAATCATGAAATGGGCTTTTGGATGAATCCCCTCGGAGTCATCCTCTCCGAGTTCATATCCCAAATACCCAACAAGGCCTGGCCTAAAGCTAAATGGAATCTCTTCCTCAGGAGTAGAGGCAATTGCTTGGTTGATAGCGCCTAAGTGCTCGCTGGCGAGCGCGAAGGCTTCATTTCCTGCTCTAATTACTGAGCCTGCGGACCCGATGACTGAAACCGGTTCGTCTTGGTTAGTTGATCGATCTAGCCAGAAAGCATTTGGGTCTTTGGAGTGCATCGCCAGAAAGGCATCGGCTGGATTTACCCAGCCTCGAAGCTTTTCTATCTCAAGACGCAAAGTAGTTCACCTAATCGGGGTTTGTTGAAAATCGCTTCTGGAAATGCTCGTAATCTATAGATTAGAGCAAGGTCGACCTGGAGGATTTTAATGAGCGTTCTGGGAGATTTCTATCGCCTGGAAAAAGGCGAGCTAAAGCCCGTCATTGAGTCCTCTGCTGATGTACAACTAAAGGTTGCAGACTCCTGGCTTGTAGATGAGGGTCGAGTTAGATCTCTCAATGCTCACTTTGAACGTTTCGGGTCTTGGGTGAAAAACGAAGACTCTGATCAGAGTCAGTACTTGCCAGGTTTTTTTGCCGAGATTAAACGCTTACTTCCAAGAGTTGGACGCTGGTTTCCGCGCATGGAGTATCACGCTGAGCAGCCTGCCCACCTTCGGCTGTATCTCAGGCTGCGCGAAGCACCGCCAAAGATTGAATCGGTTTCGCTCTGGAGCTACCCCGAGCCTGATCCCCGTGTTAGTCCTTCAGTAAAGGGACCTGACTTATCTTTGTGTCAACAGCTGAGGCGCCATGCCAACATGAACGGCGCCGATGAAGCTGTCATTACAAACCCCAAGGGTTTTGTTGCAGAGGGCGCGCTTAGTGCTTTGGTGTGGTGGCGAGGCGACGTGCTTTGCTCATCAGATGATCAAACAAATTGGCTGCCTTCGATAACGCGTGATGAGGTCTTTTCGATTGCCGCTCAGATGGGCTTCGAGGTAAGGCCCGAAAACGTCAAACCTGAAGAGCTAGCCAGATTGCCCATTTGGGCACTTAGCTCCCTAAATGGGATTATGCCGGTTCGGTCATGGGTAGGCATTGCTGATGAGTTTCCTGAATCCGTGAATCTAGAGGCGTTCTTGAAGCGTCTAAAGCTGCTGGGAACTCAGCTGGACTAAAGCTAACCATCAGGGTTTTCTCACCCTTTTCGTGGGATGATTTTCATGTGAATGAGATTCTGGACTGGTTGCTTGCTGGGGTATCCGGCATTGACCCGTTCTGGCGTAACTTCTTCGCAGGCCTTGCCATCATGCTCGAAACCTCTTTGTTTATTGGGCTGATTGTTCCTGGTGACACCGTGGTACTGGTTGCCTCCACGGGGGTAGCTGATTTGCCTGATTTCTTCTGGTTGGTAGGGGCCGTGCTGGTGGGATCCATGATTGGTGAAACCATTGGCTTCTCGATTGGAAGACTCTTTGGGGCAAGGATTAGAGCCTCGAAGCTAGGCCAACGATTTGGTGAAGAGAACTGGAAGCGAGCTGACATTTTCGTCGAAAAGCGCGGCGGTCCAGCGGTTGCAATCTCCCGCTTCCTGCCAGTTCTTCACTCCCTAGTGCCGGTGGTGGCTGGAGCCACGACCATGCGATACAAAACCTTCATTATCTGGACCTTTGGAGCCTGCCTGGTCTGGGCTAGCACTTACGTTGGCATTGGTTACATTGCCAAGGCCAGCTACCAGGAAGTTGCCTCCAACTTCAAGTTCGGTGCCCTCGCCTTTGTAGGGATCCTTGCCATCTTTATCCTGATTATTCACCTGGCTAAAACCAAGATCTCCAAGGTTGCTGACCAGATGATCGATGAAGAGATCCAGAAAACCAATAAATAACTGGCCTTCAGGGCTAATTTTTCTTTGTCGGTCGATGCCCATACACTAATGATTATTCGAACACTTGTTCGAATAATCAGCCGTTTATGGGGAAGATTCATGATTGCAGTCGACGAAAACGTCAAAGTACTAACCAACCAGGCCGGTGAGCCAGTTCGCTTCAACTGGCGAAATGGCAGCTACCAGGTCACCTCCCGCCCAGAGCGCTGGTATTCCAGAAAGTCCTGGTGGCTAGAAGCCAGCCGCGCTCAGCGTGGCATCGGATCAGAGGTTTTAGAAGTTGAGATGTGGCGCATCACAGCCAGCAAAGGAATCAACTCCCCCAGTGAATTTGAGCTTCTTCACAGTCAGACAAATGACCGCTGGCAATTGGTTCGAATCTTTGGCTAATCATGTCCTTTACTCACCTGAACGTCTCTTCCGCTTACTCGTTTCATTTTGGAACCGCTAAGCCTGATCAGCTTGCTCAAGCTGCCGCAAGTTTTGGTCAAGATGCACTAGCGATAACCGACCTGAACGGTCTTTACGGAGCGGTGAAACATATCGGGTCGTGCCTAGATAAAAACATCAGTCCAATAGTTGGCGTTCGACTACAGGTTCAGAATCGCGGAACAGTAACAATTCTTGCTCGAGGGCATAACAAAGGATCTGGCTGGGCTGCTATTTGCAAAATAGTTTCCAAGGCTCAAAGCAAATCAAAAAAAGCAGTAGTCATATCTGAAAAAGATTTAGCTGAGCTGGTGGCAACTGACGGAAAACCTAACTGCACTATCTTGCTCGGGCCAGACTCGGATTTTGGTCAAGCAGTTATAGGCTCCAACGCCACTAATTCCGCTAAGACACTATTGGCCTGGCAAGAGTTAATTCCTCACGGTGAGTGTCTAAGGGTAGAAATTGTCTCCCACCTAACTGAGCCTGGAACAAACTACTCGACCCTGCAGGCTCGGCGAATGCTTCAACTGGCCATAACGGTTGGTGTTAGCCCTGTTTTAACCAACGCAGTTCGCTACCTAGAACCAGATGATGCACTAACCGGAGATGTTTTAGATGCCGCAAGACACCTAGAACCGCTGGGGATTTTTACCCCTCAACCCAACGCTCAAGCTTGGCTCAAACCCGAATCGCTAATGAGGCAGCTGGCGGTTGAAATAACGCAGAGTCAAGAATTAGCCGAAACCCTTCTAAAAAACACCGAGGAGCTTACAAATAGCCTTCGGCTTGATCCAGTTAGCGACTGCGACTGGTCGAGGCCCAAAACTCCTGAGAAATCAGCTCTGGGGATTGAAGGTAATCCTTTTGAGGTTCTCTGGCAAAAAGCTCACGCTGGCATTAGTTGGCGTTTCCCAAATTTCTCAGAAGACAAACTGCTTCCGGTTAGACATCGTCTGCATCAAGAGCTAATAACGATCAACAAGTTGGGTTTTGCAACTTACTTTCTAACCGTTGCCGACGTTGCCCAAATGATCAGGGACATGCGCATTCGAACTGCGGCACGAGGCTCGGGCGCTGGATCACTAACCAATTACCTTCTGGGGATCAGTGGGGTGGACCCAATTGAGCACGATCTGCTGTTTGAGAGATTTCTAAGTACCGAGCGATCTAGCCTTCCCGATATCGATATCGATGTGGAATCGGCCAGAAGACATGACATTTATAGAGCAATCTTTAAGCGCTACGGCGGTAATCGAGTGACGCTTCTTTCAATGCAGTCCACTTATCGCGGCCGAGGGGCAGTTCGAGACGGTGGCTTGGCACTTGGCTTTGAGGAAGATCAGATTGATGAGATAGCAAAAAGCATCTGGCGCTTCAGTGCTAGGAATTTCCGCGGAATGCTGGGGCAAAAACCTGAACTTAAAAAACTAGCCCAGCAGGTTGAGCACGATCGAAGGCTGAATTTACTGGTTGATATAACCGAGCGCCTAGATAGATTGCCAAGACACATCTCTATGCACCCCTGTGGTGTGATTCTGGGAAATGAGAATCTTCTTTCTTTGACTCCGGTTGA
>CAYVZV010000009.1:0-36982 GCA_964456485.1 uncultured Rhodoluna sp.
TGCGAGGAGGCAAGCAACCTCGAATCCTATTCGCCACTCAGGCTTCGACCAGGCCGCCAAAATTCATCTTGTTTACTACTGGCTTCCTAGACCCGCAATACCGACGGTTTATTGTTCGTCGCCTGCGCGAAAGCTTTGGCTTTGAGGGAACTCCTATCGAAGTATCGATGCGGGTTCGCGAAAAACGTAAGCGCTAGGTAGTCCAAGCAAATGACCTTAGCCACCATTGTCCAAGTGTCCTTGTGGATGATTCTCCCATTGGGATTGCTCGGGAGCCTGCTTCACTTCCTGTTTGATTGGACCAAGCACAATAGATTTATGGCAATCTTTTGCGCCGTGAACGAGAGCTATTGGGAGCACATCAAGATAGCGATTTGGCCCGTGATGCTGGTTCAGATAGCCCTGTTTGCCCTCGGGGGATACCAGTACCCGGCCTTTATCCCTGCAGCAACTATCGCCTTGTATTCGATTCCCATATCCATGGTGGGCATCGTGTTTTCCTACAAAGCTCTAACCAAGAGAAACGTTCTTTGGATCGACATCACAGTCTTTTTCATAACCATCGCAATTGCCCAGGTGCTGTTTATATTGTTTTTGGAGCAGCTCTCACCGAGCCCGATTACCGTTGCTATCGCAATTGGATTTTTGATTGGCTTAGTCACTGCCTTTTGCCTGTTTACTCTTCGCCCCCCTAAGGAGCCGGATGCGTTTATCGATCCAATAAACCAGAGGTATGGGCTGAGCGCTCATCCAGACATTTAGAAAGTGCAAGAGCTCCGAGGACCATATCTGCCTTAGGAGGCTGCTTTATACTTGGCTCGTCTAAGGCTTTGGTCTGAGACAACGGGCTATAGCGCAGCTTGGTAGCGCGCTTGACTGGGGGTCAAGAGGTCGTGGGTTCAAATCCCGCTAGCCCGACAAGACGCACAGCCAACAGTTTTTGCCAATCTCAAATCCAATAGACTCAAACCATGACCTCGGGTAAGACAGCTGGCTTTCTAAACGGCGAGGTGCTGAACATCCCAAACCTTCTAAGTTTTCTTCGCATTGCACTGGTTCCAGTGTTTTTGTGGCTCTTGCTTGACGAGCTATTCCTAGCAGCAATTGTTGTACTGGCCGTTGCGGGACTTACGGACTTTCTGGATGGGTACCTGGCAAGAAAGCTAAATCAAACCACCAAGCTTGGCAAAATGCTCGACCCAGTGGCCGATCGACTATACATATTCGCTACTTTGCTAGCTCTATCAGCAACCGGGTATGTGCCGTGGTGGCTGGCCGCCCTTGTGATCTTGCGCGATGTTCTAATGCTCATCTCACTTCCAGTTCTGGCATCGGTTGGCTACAAGTCACTCCCGGTTCACTACCTAGGCAAGGCAAGTACCTTTGCGTTGCTGTATTCGTTCCCATTGCTACTTATGGGCAAGATCTTCACCGAAGCTGCCTTTATCATCACTCCGATTGCCTGGGCTTTCGCACTTTGGGGAGTGGCTCTGTACTGGTGGTCGGGCTTTGTTTACCTCTGGCATCTAGTTTTACTGATTAGAGAAGAGCGCCAGAAAACCACTAATGTAAATGTAAGCAAAAGAGGAGCGTGATGGAAGACAACCAAGGCAAGAACGAGGTCGAGTCCACCCTTCGCTTCAATTCCGAGTGGCTGACCGAGGAAACTCAGGGCCTTAGCCCGGAACACCAGGCTGCGGTCGACGCCCTTCCTGAGGGCCACGCCCTATTGGTTGTTAGATCAGGCCCAAAATCTGGAGCAAGATTCCTTTTAGACAGCGATCTAACCACCGTGGGAAGACACCCTAACGCTGACATCTTTCTAGATGATGTGACAGTCTCTAGAAGGCACGCTGAATTCCATCGTCACGGCAATTCTTTCCAAGTTCAGGATTTGGCATCACTGAATGGAACCTATTACGATGGGGTTCGGATTGAGAGCGCGCTTCTAGAAGAAGGTGCCGAGGTCCAAATCGGTAAATTCCGACTTACGTTTTATCCTTCGAAAGCAGCGGGCAATAACTAATGGGTTCAGCGCAGAGCAACGTTAGGGCAATTTCCTCAAGTGGGAAACTGTTCACTATCGGTCAAGTGCTCAGCGTTCTAAACCCAGAGTTCCCAGATCTTTCTCCTTCAAAACTTCGATTCCTGGAAGAGCAGGGCCTAATTGAGCCTCAGCGAACTCCAGCTGGCTATCGCAAGTTCTCAGAACAGGATGTTCAGCGCACCAGAGTAATTTTGGAGCTGCAAAGAGATCAGTATCTTCCACTTCGCGTTATTCGCGAGTACCTGGAGCAGCTTGATGCGGGTAAATCTCCAAGCCTTCCTCAGGTTCAGGCATCTGTTTCAAAGCTGCAGCCAAAAAACCCAATCAAGCTAACAAAAGTTGCCCTGATGAGCGAAACTGGAATCAGCGCTGGGTTGCTTCAGGAAGCACAGACTTTGAGTTTGATTGCCAAGGAACCCTTTGAGTCATCAGATTTGGAAATTGCGAGAGCAATTGTTCACTTGCAGCGTTTTGGTATTTCGCCAAGGCACTTGCGTGGACTGAAAGCATCTGCAGAGCGCGAGATTGGAATCATCGAAGGTGTAGTTGCACCGGTTCTGGGTAAAAACGAAGCTGCCAGCAAGTCAAGGGCCGCACACTACGCCCAGGAAATCGAGAACCAGTTCGCAACTATCCGCGGAGAGCTAATCAGGTCGGTCATATCCAAGATCGACCAGTAGCCACCCTTTAGCTACGCACCCGACACGCCGTAAATCAAGATTAACTGGCGTTGTTACCTCCAACGGGGGACAATTAGAGCCTTGAGGCCTACTTTGTAAGGGAGTGTGAAATGTCTGATAATTCAGTTTTTGACGACGGCATGCTATTTACCGACGGCCTAATCTCCCAGGACCCTAAAGTTGGCTACCGAGGCACAGCTGCCGCTGCTGCCAGCGGAATTAGCTATCGCCAGCTTGATTACTGGGACAGAACTTCTCTATTGCAGCCATCAGTTCGCTCAGCAACTGGTTCAGGTTCTCAGAGACTGTACGCGTTCCGCGACATCTTGGTTCTAAAGCTCGTAAAGCGTCTGTTGGACACCGGAGTCTCACTTCAACAGATCCGCATCGCAGTTGAGCAGCTGAGGGCAGCCGGACTAAATGATCTTGCCCGAATCACTCTCATGAGCGATGGCGCCAGGGTTTACTTGTGTACTTCCGAAGATGAGGTTATTGACCTTCTTGGAAGAGGCCAGGGAGTATTTGGAATCGCTGTTGGTCGAGTTCTGCGTGAAGTTGAGGCTTCACTGGTCAACATCGCTACCTTGCACCTTGACGACATGGACGAGCTTGCAGCTCGAAGGGCAAACAGAAAGGCTGTTTAGCCTTTAGTCGTCATCCAGGTTTAGAACTTCATCGAGGGACGAACCTCTTCTGATTCTTACTGATTTGGTTGCCTTTTTATTCCGCTTTAGCGATCTAGAAGTGTGCTCAATGGCTGGCGCTTCAAATACCTTGTCCAAAATTTCTTCAAATCTCTGAGCCGTCTTTGAGGCTATTTCTCCTGGCCAGCTGTGAATTGGTCTTGCGGCACCTTGAGCCTGCTGAACAGCGGAATGCTCTTCAATTGCAACTGACAAAAGCCTTGGCCCGAAAAGCTGTTCTAGTTCTGCGTAGCGAAACTGATGTTCCTTGGATGCCGGGATGTATCGATTCACTAGAACACCTAGTGCTTGAAGACGCCCAGCAGTTTGCTTACTGATTTCTGCGATGGCCCTGATGGCACGGTCTGCTGCCAACACCGAGAAAATTGAAGGCTCTGCGATGACCAGCACTTTGTCGCTGGCAGTCCAAGCAAGTTGAGTTAGGCCATTGAGCGATGGTGGGGTGTCAATGATCACAATGTCGTACTCGGTCTCGACTCGGCTCAGAGCCTCCTCAAGCCTCCAAAGGTCACGTTTAGTTGGGGTTGGGCTATCAAACTCAACTACCTTTGGGCTTCCAGGTAGCAAATCCATAACTCCACCTGACAAAGACTCCCAATCACTGACTACGATTGCCTTATGCACATTGGCGTGCTTGGGGAGTCTAAGAACCTCAGCACAAGTTGCCTTCAACTCACGAGTGGCTCCGAGTGCAGTAGTTGCATCAGACTGCGGATCTAGATCAACGACCAAAGTGCGAAGCCCTCTGTTCAGCGCGGCAGAGGCTAGCCCTAAGGCCACAGTGGTCTTTCCGACCCCGCCTTTTAGAGAGCTCACACTTAGTACATGCACCTAAATAGGCTACCTTTTTATTGGGCGTAGCTTTGAAACAAAACTGCACTTTCAGGTAAGGAACTGATGTTTAACAAGATTCTTGTTGCAAACCGAGGTGAAATCGCTGTTCGCGCCTTTAGAGCTGCCTATGAGCTCGGTGCCCGCACGGTAGCTGTTTTCCCTTACGAGGATCGCAATTCCACCCACCGCCAGAAAGCCGACGAGGCCTACCAGATTGGTGAGGTTGGTCATCCGGTGCGTGCCTACCTAGATGTTTCGGAAATCATTCGAGTTGCCAAAGAATGTGGTGCAGACGCCATATATCCAGGATATGGATTTTTATCCGAGAACCCAGAACTTGCCCAAGCCGCCAGAGAAAACGGCATCGCGTTCATCGGACCCAAGTCAGAAGTACTTGAGCTTGCCGGCAACAAAGTAAATGCCATCGCAGCTGCCGCTAGAGCAGGAGTTCCGGTACTCAAATCCTCTGATTCTTCTGCTGACGCAAATGAACTAGTCAAAGCCTCGAAGGAAATCGGATTCCCGCTATTTGTTAAAGCCGTAGCCGGCGGTGGTGGACGAGGCATGCGTCGCGTCGCAGAAGAATCTGATCTTGCGCAGGCTATCGCCGAGGCTTCAAGAGAAGCTGAAAGTGCCTTTGGGGACCCCAGGGTCTTTCTTGAGCAAGCTGTGCTTAGACCTCGACACATTGAAGTTCAGATCTTGGCGGATGGCCAAGGAAACGTCGTTCACCTATTCGAGCGTGACTGTTCTGTACAGCGCAGGAACCAAAAGGTAGTCGAGATAGCTCCAGCACCCAACATCGATGAGCAGCTGCGCCAGCGCCTATACAAAGATGCCGTGAACTTTGCCAAGGAGCTTGGCTACGAGAACGCTGGAACTGTGGAGTTCTTGGTCGATACTGTAGGTCCAAATAAGGGCAAGCACGTCTTTATTGAAATGAACCCGAGAATTCAGGTCGAACACACTGTCACGGAAGAAATCACAGATGTTGATCTGGTGCAGTCGCAGATGCGCATTGCAGCAGGGGAGTCACTCAAGGATCTAGGCCTAACCCAAGAAACCATAACCATGCATGGCTATGCCCTGCAGTGTCGAATAACCACTGAAGACCCAGCCGCAAACTTTAGGCCAGACACCGGAAAAATCACCACCTATCGTTCACCTGGAGGAGCTGGTATTCGCCTAGACGGTGGAACAGTATCCACCGGCGCCGAAATTTCCCCTCACTTCGACTCAATGCTTGTGAAGTTGATCTCCCGCGGAAAGAGTTTTGAGGCTGCAGTTATGCGAGCTCGTCGAGGGTTGGCTGAGTTTCGTATCCGTGGTGTTTCCACAAACATTTCTTTTCTGCAGGCTGTACTCGCTGATGCGCAGTTTGCTTCAGGTGATCTAAGCACTTCGTTCATAGACGAACGCCCAGAGCTTTTTCTAACTCGTCCATCGCAAGATCGAGGCACCAAGCTTCTGCAGTGGCTAGCTGAGACAACCGTGAACCAGCCAAACGGTCCACGCTTGAAATATGCAAACCCAGCTCTGAAGCTTCCGGATGTTGATTTGACCAAACCAGCCCCAAGTGGCTCTAGGCAAAGGCTTCTTGAGCTTGGCCCGGCAGGGTTTGCTAAAGCCTTACGTGATCAAAAACATGTTGCAATCACTGATACAACTTTTCGCGACGCACATCAATCGCTTTTGGCAACTAGGGTTCGAACTCGCGACCTAGTTCAGGTAGCACCGCACGTTGCAAGAATCACGCCAGAGCTTCTTTCTGTCGAGGCCTGGGGAGGTGCAACCTACGATGTTGCTCTTCGCTTTTTAGCAGAGGATCCATGGGAGAGATTAGAAGCCCTTCGTGAAGCTATGCCGAATCTATGTATTCAAATGTTGCTTCGCGGAAGAAACACAGTTGGCTACACGCCATACCCGGAGGCTGTGACCAAGGCCTTCGTTGAAGAAGCAACCGCAAGCGGCGTAGACATTTTCCGAATCTTCGATGCACTAAACGATGTTGAGCAAATGCGCCCTGCGATTCAGGCGGTTTTGGATACCGGAACAGCTGTTGCAGAAGTTGGAATCTGTTACTCAGGGAACCTAATTGACCCTAAAGAAGATCTCTACACCCTCGATTACTACTTAGGGCTAGCCGAGAAGATCGTCGCAGCCGGAGCCCACATATTCGCAATCAAAGACATGGCTGGCCTTCTTAGACCTGAAGCTGCAAGGCAACTAGTTTCTGCACTTCGAGAGAGATTCGATTTACCTGTTCATCTTCACACCCACGACACTGCAGGCGGCCAGCTCGCAACTCTTCTGGCCGCAATCGAAGCTGGTGTTGACGCGGTTGATGTGGCAAGCGCTCCTATGGCTGGAACCACTTCGCAGCCATCGGCCTCGTCTCTGATTGCCGCTTTGGCTAACACCAAGCACGACCCAGGGATTGAGCTTTCTGCCGTCACCAAACTCGAGCCATACTTTGAGGCTGTTAGGAAGATTTACGCTCCTTTCGAGTCAGGGCTTCCTGGACCAACCGGAAGGGTCTACCAGCACGAGATTCCTGGCGGTCAGCTTTCAAACTTGCGTCAGCAAGCTATTGCGCTTGGGCTAGGCGATCAGTTCGAAAAGATTGAAGATATGTATGCGGCAGCAAACAAAATCCTTGGACGACCAACCAAAGTTACGCCTTCGTCAAAGGTGGTTGGGGATCTTGCTTTGCATTTAGTCGCTGTTTCAGCTGACCCGGATGACTTCGAACAGAACCCACAAAACTATGACGTTCCTGATTCAGTTGTTGGATTCATGGCTGGTGAGCTGGGGGATCTACCAGGAGGATGGCCTGAGCCATTTAGAACTAAGGTTTTGCAAGGACGCGACATAAAGTTCGGTATCGAACCTGTTTCTGAGCAAGATTTGGCTTTGCTGCAATCAAACTCTCTAGAGCGCCGTGCGACCTTGAACCGACTCTTGTTCCCAGCTCCGTATAAAGAGTTCAGCAAGATGCGCGAGAACTATGGACGACTTGATCAAGTCGACACAATTGATTTCTTATATGGGCTTGAGCAGGGTGTTGAGCACATGATCGAGCTGTCCAAGGGTCTTCGACTCTATGTGGGGCTTGAGGCAATTGGAACACCAGATGCCAAGGGCTTTAGAACTGTCATGACAACGCTCAACGGCCAGCTCCGTCCAGTGAATGTTCGAGACCGGAAGATTGTCAGCGATGTAGTAGTTGCCGAGAAAGCAGATATTTCAAATCTTGGTCATGTAGCAGCACCATTCCAGGGCGTCGTGAGTCTCAAGACCGTGGTTGGAACGAAAGTTGAGCTGGGTCAGGCCGTTGCAAGTATTGAAGCCATGAAGATGGAAGCAACCATCACGGCCAGCATCTCGGGAGTAGTGAAAAGACTGGCGATTTCAGGCACCCAAGCGGTCGAAGCCGGGGATCTAATCCTTGAAATAGAGGCCAACTAGCAGCACCTTCGCAACTGGTTTAGAATAGGCAAGTTGATTTCCCGGGGGCAAAATTAGGAGTTTTCTTGGCAAAGAAAAAAGAAACGCGCTTTGAAGAAGAGGGTACAGGACTTGGCGAAAACGCCCCTGGAATTAGCCCTGCGGACATCGACGCACCTTCTTCGGAAGAAATCGACCTTTCCCCAGCAACTTCTTCTATTGCCGTTGTGGCCTCCACTGCTGCTGTAGTTGTAAACGAGCCGGCAGTCACTGAAGTAGAGAGCACCAAGTCTCGCTACTCGAGAAGAGACAGCCTTCGCGGTGAAGTTTTTGACGAACCAGAACCCGCAGCAATGCTGACCGCTGATCGTCTACTTGACGATTCAGCGAAGTTCCGCCCAGCGCCTGAGTCGGGCTGGAGAAAACTTGCTTACTACCTAACCCTCAAGCTTTGGAACCCAGGGGATTCACCCAAGGTCAAGGCCCGCAAGGCGATGGATGCTCGAATCGCAGCAGTTCTCGAAGGCGGGGCTAAGTTCGTTCCTGTTCTTACCCGTAAGGGTGGAGTGGGTAAGACAACCATTTCCACATTGCTTGGAATGGCAATGTCACAGGTTCGCGAAGACCGCGTTATCGCCATTGACGCTAACCCTGACCGCGGAACTCTAGCCGAGCGAGTGAGCAAGTCAACCAGGTTCACCGTGCGAGATGTTGTGAACCGCGCTGCTGCAATTGATGGTTTTTCCGAATTTTCTAACATGGTTTCAAGAGATGAAACCAGACTTGATGTTTTGGCCTCGGATGCAGACCCGATGCTTTCAGAAGCATTCAACGAAGGCGACTACAACGTAGTAGCCGACATGGCCGCCCGTTACTACTCGATAGTCATCACTGACTGTGGTACCGGTATCGTGCACTCGGTCATGCGACCGACTCTGCAGCGAGCAAACTCGATTGTTATCGTTTCCGGTGGTTCGGTTGATGAGGCAAGACTGGCGTCTGAGACACTTACCTGGCTTGAGGCAAACGGTTACGGTGAACTAGTTAGAAACTCTGTCGTTGCACTAAACACTGCTACCCAGGCAACACTTTTGGTCAAGCTAGATGAAATCGAACAGCACTTTAGAACTCGAGTTCGTTCTGTGATTCGTATTCCTTACGATCCAGCGCTTGCTGCTGGATCTGTAATCAAGTTCAACGAACTCAAGAAGCCAACCAGAGATGCAGCGCGCGAACTAGCGGCCGAGGTAATCGGCTCCATCGTTTCTCCGCTATAGCCAGAAAATGGCGGTACGTGAGATCCGATTATTCGGTGACCCTGTTCTGAAAACCGCTTCGCTGCCAATACTCGAAATCAACGACTCCATTCGTTCCTTAATTGCTGACTTGGAGCAAACAACCGCCATCCCAGGAAGAGCAGGGGTTGCTGCTAATCAAATTGGCGTGAACTTGCGGGCCTTTGGCTACCACGTCGAAGGTGTTGTCGGTCACTTGATTAATCCTGAGATTCTCGAGAGATCAGGCGAGTTAGTGCAGCTTGACGAGGGTTGCTTGTCGCTTCCAGAAATTTGGAGCAAGACACCTCGGTATACGAAGGTGACTATACGAGGCCAGCAAATCACGGGCGAGGTGGTAGAGCTCAAAGCTGAAGGACTCCTTGCTCAGGTCTTTCAGCACGAGGTCGATCACTTGGATGGACTTGTGTATCTGGACCGCTTGGAAGCGCCTGAGCGCAAGGTCTGTATGGCAGCGCTTCGGGAAACCAGCTGGTTTATGCGGGACTAGTCCTGAATTTTCAAAGCTTCAGAGGTAGTCGGTGCCCCACCATAAATCTCGTCAATCACAGGTGCGAAATCTCTTGTGACTACTTCGCGCTTTATTTTCATTGAGGGAGTTAGGTGGCCTGATTCTTCAGACAGCTCGCTTTCAATAACGGCAAACTTCTTGATCCCTTCCGCGTTCGAAACGGTCGCGTTTACTTCGTCAATCTTGCGCTGTAGTTCAGCCAATACCACTGGATTCTTCGCAGCTTGAGACAGGCTCATATCAGATTTTTGCCCATTGTTGCCAAGCCAAACCGGAAGCATTTCTGGATCCAAGGAAATCAATACCGAAACGAACTGACGCTGATCACCAATTACTACAGCCTGGCCAATTATTGGGCTCGCGCGGAGTGGATCCTCGAGAGCTGTTGGGGCAACGTTTTTTCCACCGGAAGTGACAATCAATTCCTTCTTCCGGCCGGTGATTGAAATAAAGCCGTTGTCGTCTAGCTCTCCAATGTCTCCGGTTCTGAACCAACCATCTTGGATGGCGGCCTTGGTGGCTTCTGGATTCTTCCAGTAGCCGCGCAGCACGTTAGAGCCCTTTAGAAGAATTTCTCCATCGTCGGCAATCTTTACTGCACAACCAGGCAGCACTCGACCAACTTTTCCAATTTGAGCATCGTCTGGTCGACCAATCATCGCTGGGGCGGAGGTTTCAGTTAGCCCATAACCTTCGAGCACAATCAAACCGATTGATCGGAAGAAGTGACCTAGTCGCTCGCCTAAAGGAGCTCCTCCCGAAACTGCGTACTGAACGTTGCCGCCCATGGCTGCGCGTAGCTTTTTGTAAACCAGAGCATCAAATACCTTGTGTTGAAGCTTTAGACCCAGTGACGGACCCTTCTTGGTATCTAGTGCTCTGGAATAGTCGATGGCCACCTGGACTGCTTTACGGAAGATGTTGCCCTTTCCACCAGCCTCGGCTTTTTGCTCAGCAGAGTTGTATACCTTCTCAAACACACGTGGCACTGCCAGCAAGAAGTTTGGCTTGAATGACTGCATGCCTGCTGCAACGGTCTTGGTATCTGGTTGGTGACCGACTCGAATACCACCGTGCACGCAAAGGATTGAGATAAACCTCGCGTAGACGTGAGCCAATGGGAGAAACAGCAAAGTAGCGTGGCCTTCTTTAACCACCTGAGGAAGCTCAAGCTGAGAGTTCTTGCACAGGTCTACAAAACCTCGGTGAAGTAATTCGCACCCTTTGGGTTTGCCAGTGGTGCCAGAGGTATAAATAATGGTTGCCAGATCATCTAGACCACGTGAAGTTCTTGCTTGCTCAAGCGCCTCTTGGCTTACAGATTTACCCAGACCAACGAGTTTGAACAGTGAGTCATCATCTAAGCGCCAGAGCTGCTTGACCAAAGGAGTATTAGCGCTAATTTTTTCGAACCTGTCTTGGTGGTCCTTAGTCTCGACGATGAGAGCAACTGCTTCAGAATCGGACAGCACCCATTCGATTTGCGCTGGAGCGCTAGTTTCGTAGATTGGCACCGATACTGCACCTGCGAACCAAAGGGCGAAGTCAATAAGAGCCCACTCATAACGGGTCCGGCTCATAAGTCCCACGGCATCGCCAGGTTTGATACCAGCGGCGATAAATCCTCGAGCTAAATCTTGAACTTGTTCAAGGAAGGCTTGGGCGCTTACGTCGCGCCATTGTCCAGGGGTATCCTCAACACCGAAAAGTGGAATGGCTGGAGTTTTATTCACACGCTGGATCAATAAGTCGGTGATGTTTTCGTGGCTCGGGGATTCAACCAGGCCTGGTAGCTCGTAGGATCTCATCTTTGACTCCCTTATCTCGAGATTTGCCACAACTATAGCCAAAAGCTAGTGCTGGAGGGACTTATTTGCCCCTTCTAAAGGGGGCTATTGGCTTGGTAAACTTCACACTTAGCTTATTTCTGCAGACTCCTGATAGGGCCCTTGATGCACGCGGTTGGTATTGACATTGGTGGAACCAAGATCGCCGGCGCATTGGTTGATGAATCCGGAACCATCATCAAAGAATTGCGGGTTCCAAGTCCAATCGATGACTCGAACCAGATGATTGAGGCAATTTCCTCTGTAATTGAAGATCTAACAGTCGATGAGAAAGTAATTGGGGTTGGCGTTGCCGCCGCAGGGTTTCTTAGCGTTGACCGCGAGATCATGTATCACGCTCCAAACATCGCAGCCTGGCGCAACGAGCCTTTGAAATCCCGCATCGAGAGCAAAACAAGCTTCCCGGTACTTCTTGAAAACGACGCCAATGCTGCCGGTTGGGCGGAATTTCGATTCGGGGCTGGCAAGGACGTTCAGAGCATGATCATGCTAACCATCGGAACCGGTGTTGGCGGAGCAATAATCTCCGAAGGAAAACTGCTCAAGGGCGGTTTCGGAATCGGAGGAGAGCTAGGTCACGTTCTGTCAGTACCAGAAGGAAGATTGTGCGGTTGTGGCCTAAAGGGCTGCCTAGAAACATACGCTTCGGGAACAGCCCTTCTGTTAGCTGCGCGAGAATTGGCGGCTTCAGGGGACGCTAAGGGAGCACGACTTAAGGAGCTAGCAGCCACCGAAGGCGAACTTTCTGGCGAGATGGTGTACCAGGCGATTATGGAAGATGACTCCGGAGCTATCGAGCTAATTGTTGAGCTTGGCCACTATCTGGGCACAGCAATTGGGTCCGTGTTTGTTCCGGTGCTGGATCCAGAGATTGCAGTAATCGGCGGCGGAGTAAGTGCCGTGGGAGAGAAGCTGATGAACCCAATTCGCGACTCTTTCGAGAAATCCCTACCCGCCAAGGGTTATCGCCCAGAACTAAAGGTCGTTAAAGCCAGTTTCTTGAATCAAGCGGGCCTTATTGGCGCAGCCGATTTAGCCCGCCAAGCCTTCGCCTAGGCCAACGAACTAAACTAGGTGTTTTCACCTATCTACCTAAGGAGGGGTTCATGACGTACTTCATACTGAAGACATTCGTTCTGGGCCCTTTGCTGCGCTTTATCTTTAGGCCCTGGGTTCGCGGGGTGGAGAACGTTCCATCTAGTGGTGCAGCTATTTTGGCTAGCAACCACCTCTCATTCTCTGACTCAATCTTTTTGCCTTTGCAATGTCCAAGACCAGTTGTGTTCCTGGCCAAGAGTGAATACTTCACCGGTAAGGGCTTAAAGGGTTGGCTAGTTAAGTGGTTTTTCAAATCCACCGGACAGCTACCGATTGACCGCTCAGGCGGAAAAGCCTCGGAGGCAGCTCTAAATACAGGACTAGGTGTTTTGGAGCAGGGTCAGCTCTTGGGTATTTACCCAGAGGGAACTAGATCTCCAGATGGCAGGCTGTACCGTGGCCGCACCGGAATCGCCCGAATGGTTCTGGAAGCAAAGGTTCCGGTTATTCCGGTGGCGATGATTGACACTGAAAAGGTTCAGCCAATTGGTACAAGGTTGCCTAGGGTTCGCCGAGTTGGAATTGTTTATGGAAAGCCATTGGATTTTTCAAGGTTTGATGGCATGGAAGGCGACCGCATCGTTTTGCGTGCGGTAACCGACGAGATTATGTACGAGCTCAAGAAGATAAGTGGCCAGGAGTACGTAGACCAGTACGCCTCAACAGTGAAGGAAAAGCGGGCTGCGCTCGCTAGGTAGAAAAAGATGATTGAACCGAACATTCAAGCTGACCCTGCCGTACTTAGGGGCCTAGATAACTACCGCAACCTTCCTGCCGCTCAGCAGCCAACCTGGACAGATGAGGCAAAACTCCAAGCTGCCCGCGACGAACTGGCCATTTTGCCACCGCTGGTTTTTGCTGGTGAAGTAGACACTCTTCGCGCAAGGCTGGCTGCTGCTGCTGAAGGAAAAGCTTTCCTGCTTCAAGGTGGAGACTGCGCTGAAACATTTGCGGATGCAACTGCCGACCGAATCAGAAACCGAGTCAAGACAATTCTTCAGATGGCAGTTGTGTTGATGTACGGGGCGTCGATGCCGGTAGTAAAAATGGGTCGCATGGCTGGCCAGTTCGCTAAGCCTCGCTCATCCGACACGGAAACTCGTGGCGACCAGACACTGCCTGCTTACCGAGGCGATGCAGTAAATGGCTACGACTTCACTCCAGAATCTCGTGCAACTGACCCAAACCGAATGGTTCGGGCCTACCACACCTCAGCTTCCACACTGAATCTGATTCGAGCTTTTACAACTGGAGGTTTTGCCGACCTTCGCTCAGTGCACGACTGGAACAAGGGCTTTACGGACAACCCAGCTAACGTGCGCTACGAACAGTTGGCGGCTGAGATTGATCGTGCGATTAGGTTCATGGACGCTTGCGGTGCAGACTTTGACGCTCTGAAGGCAACTGAGTTCTACGTTTCTCACGAGGCGTTGTTATTTGATTACGAGAGACCGATGACTCGCATCGATTCTCGAACCGGAAACCCATATGCCACCAGTGGTCATTTCCTATGGGTTGGGGAGCGAACCAGGCAGCTTGATGGAGCTCACGTTGATTACATGTCCCGAATTAGAAACCCAATCGGCGTAAAGCTTGGTCCGAGCACTGAAGTTTCAGATGTCATGGCCTTGATTGAAAAGCTTGACCCAAATCGCGAACCGGGTCGATTGACCTTCATCACGCGCATGGGCGCTAGCCAAATCCGTGAGAAGCTGCCAAAGCTTGTTGAAGCCGTCAAAGCAAGCGACGCCAAGCCACTTTGGATTACCGACCCAATGCACGGCAATGGAATCACTACCAAAAACGGTTACAAGTCCAGAAGATTCGATGATGTCATGGACGAGGTAGCAGGCTTTTTTGAAGTGCACCGCGCTGCCGGAACATTCCCAGGCGGAATCCACATCGAGCTAACCGGTGATGACGTTGCCGAGTGTCTAGGTGGATCAGAGATGATTGATGAAAAGACTTTAGAGTCTCGCTACGAGTCGCTGTGCGATCCAAGGCTGAATCACATGCAGTCTCTGGAGTTAGCCTTCTTGGTATCAGAAGCTCTAGCTAAGCGTTAGCGAGAAATAATAGTTACGCTGTCGCCGACTCTAATTTCAGAGCCAGCTTCAGGTGTTTGACGTTTGACTTTTGCTATTCCAAAGTTGCTCGAGAGTTGATTGGTATCAACTACAACCAAGAGCCCAAGATTTTCAAGAAGAGTCTTTGCGGCAGCTATGGTTTCACCAACTGTGTTTGGCATGATCACAATCTCTGGTCCTTTGGAAATCTCCAAAACTGCTTTGCCGTTTTCCGGTAGCGGATCTTCAGCGAGCACCAATCCCACCGCTTGACCCTCCGGAATTTGGTTATTGAAGACCTCGAGCTCTTCTATTTCAACAGCGACGGCCGCAAGCAAAGCTCTTGCCTGCTCAACACCTAAGCCTGAAACTGATGGGAGTGGGCCAAGTGAGATACGAATATCGAGCACACTGCCTTGGTTCAAGATTGCTCCAGCCGGAGCGGATAGCCCAAGAACTTGCCCCTGAGGAGCTTCGCCAAAGAAGTTCTTGGCTGAGCCGACAACAAAACCTGAGTCGGTAATTAGCTTCTTGGCTTCCTCAGCGCTCAGTCCTGAAACCTCTGGGACTCGAAGTTGCTTAGGACCGAGGGAGATGAAAATTTTGACAACAGAGTTTTTAAAGATTCTGGAGCCGGCAGCCGGGTCAGTCCTGCTGACAAAACCTTCAGGAACAGAGCCGCTGTTTTCTTCGTCCTGTTCGATAACAACACCCAGTGGCCCAAGCGCTTCAATGGCTTGCTCTAGAGAACGTCCCGTCAGGTCGGGAATTGCTGCGAGACCTCCAGGACCTGAAGAAAACCACCAACCGGAACCAGCACCTCCAAAAAGTGCGATAACAGTAAACACGGTAAGCCAGAACTTTGAGCGCTTGTTTGATTTTTCGAGCTTGGTTGCAATTCCCGAAGATGTAGCGAATTCCTCGATGCTTGCAACATCCAATACCTCGGTGGCACCAGCCGGTGCAACGAAGTTTTGATCCAGATTGATTCGCGCAGTTTTATCAATCTGAGAAAGTGTGGTGGTAAGCCCGCGGGATAGGTCAGCTCGAGCCCGTGCGATAACCGGAAGCAATGCCACGGCTGAAGCTGGACGGTGAGCCGGGTTTCTGGCAGTTGACCAAAGCACAATCTCGTCAAGTAGTTCTGGAATGCCTGACTTCACGGAAGAAGGAGCAGGAATATTTTCATTTGCATGCTGGTAGGCAACCTGAACAGCTTGCTCGCCCTGATAGGGCTGCTTGCCGGTGAGCATTTCGAAGATCATTACCCCCAGCGAGTAAACATCGCTTCGAGCATCGGCCTGGCCTCTAAGCACCAACTCAGGGGAGAGGTAAGCCACAGTTCCAACTACAGAACCGGTCTGAGTGTGCTCTGAGATTTCTCGAGCCAGTCCGAAATCGCCCAGTTTTACTTTTCCACCATCGGACAAAAAGACATTTTCTGGCTTTAAATCGCGGTGCAAAATACCTGCGGAGTGTGCGGCAGCAAGTGCCTCAGTTAGCGGTTCGATGATCTCTAGGGTTTTGTTGGCATCCAGTGCACCAAAGTCATTCATGGCATCGCGCAGGGTAATTCCTGGCACGTATTCCATTACCAAGAAGATGACATCGTCGTCTGATCCTTGATCAAAAACGTTTACCAGGTTTGGGTGGGAAAGCTGCGCAGCCATTTTGGCTTCTCTTTGAAACTTTTCGAGAAACGACTTATCTTTTGCCAGGTGCGGATGGATGACCTTTAGGGCCACCTTGCGCTCTAGGACCTGATCATTGGCTAGATAAACGCTGGCCATGCCACCGGATGCCACCAGCGAAACAACCAAATAGCGATTAGCGATTAACTGCCCGGACAGATTAGCCATTTTGTTTTTCGGATTCGATTAGGTCAAACCAACTCCAGGCTGATAGCTCCCATTTTTGGTAAGCATCCGGGAAGGCAGAAATCTGAACTGCTTGCGCAGCTTTGGATAGTGTCATCGTCGACCAATTCCTGATATCGAGTAGGCCTCGAATCTTTCCGGCGTTGGGTCCGGTTGGTCCTCCGAAAAACGCCCTTGCCGAGTAAACCGGATCCATGATCTCAGCAATAGTTCCCCACCCCTGGGAAGTTCTTTGCTGGAAAAGGCCGACTGAATCGCGATCGCCGTAGTCGATGTTTTTCAGGCTGGATTCTTGCATTGCGGTTGCCAGTGCAATCACAATTCCGTAATCGCTAACTCCCAGCTTCTTACCAACTCGATGGATCACTTCGGCGTTTTGACGCATCTCTGCGGTCAACTTGGTCAGAGAGGGGCAGTTCTTAATTTCGTGAACACCTGGAATCGTGAGTCTCTGGCCGACGTAAATGGTGCTGGACCAGCTCAGTGAATTGGAACTTAGAACCGATTGGGTGGAAACCCCATAGACAGCTGCAATTCGACTGATGGTTTCGCCGGCTTGAACGGTATGGAAGCCGTGAATGGTGCAGATTCCGGTTGGGCGCATTGGGTCAACGCTTGAAACTTCATCGCTTAGAGTGCTTGCCGAAGGAGCGGGAGCTTTTGGCGCTGGCGCCTTAATAACCGGAGCGGCTGGCTTGAGCGAAAGAATTTGGCCCACATAGATAATCGATGATCTTGTAAGTCCGTTGTATTCACGCAGAGCGCTCAGGCTCAGAGAAAACCTTTTTGCTACTGACTCAAGAGAATCGCCAGCGACTACTTGATAGCTATCTGGTGCATTTAGTGGCGGCTGTGAGGCGGGCAAAACCTTTGCGACCCTTAGCACTTGACCTGGGTAAATCAGAGTCGATGAGTTGATTCGGTTTATGGCAGTCAGCTCAGCAAGGCTTAGCCCGTGACGAGAGGCAATTACCGAAAGGGTGTCTCCGGGCTTTACTCGATAGCTTTCAACTGCTGTATTCGGGGAGGCGGTTCCAGAGAGTTTTAGAACCTGTCCAACTCGAATGAGAGATTTTGGTCCAAGGTTATTGAGCCTTGCAATCGAAGAAACTGATAGGCCAAACCGCTTGGCAATTTGACTTACTGTATCGCCGGATTTGACTCGATACGTAGTTGGTTTTGTTGCGGGTGCCACAGTTGGAATTGCTGCGGTGACCTCGGTTGTTGGGTTAGGAGCTGCCTGCGAGGCGGCATCAGAAGTCTTTTGAATCTCTGAGGTTTCGGTAGCAGTTGCTGGCAGGTCGGCAAAAGCCGGAGAGGTGGCGGCCAGCGGTACGGATAGGAAAGCCAGCGTCTTGGGCAGGCTTGATTTATCGCTTCGGTCCATGGGCACATTCAAGCTTCACACAGGCCAATAGGTTATTCCCTGAACCCCGCGGGTGTGGCAGGCTTAGAGGGTGAATGATTCCACTGACAGCGTCACCAGTTGGCTAACCATTCTCGAGGCTGCCGAAGTCTTGGGTATTCCTAAGGGCAAGGTCAACCGGCTCCTCGAGGAATACAGTCTGGTGGCTGTGAAAAAAGATGGTCAGCTGATGATCCCCGCTGAATTGATTGTCGATGGCGAACCCCTGCCACCACTTCGCGGAACTATTATTTTGCTTCTAGATTCCGGATACAGCATTGAAGAATCAGTTCAGTGGCTCTATACCCATTCTGATGTTCTTGGTCAGACCCCATTGCAGTCACTGCTTGAGGGTAAGAAGGCGCCGGTAAGGCGCTTAGCCCAAATGCTAGATCTCTAAAAACGCTAAGCCTGGCGGTTGATAACCTTTTCCGCCATGGACTTTAAGTGCGCCAGCGCTTGAGGCTCCAGCGTCATTCGATTCAGCGCCGCCATGGCCTGATCAGCTAGCTCGGCAATGGTCCGTTCAACTTTCTCCAGGGCTCCCGAACCAATAATGGTTTGCTGCAAGAATCCAATCTGCTCATTCGTTAGCTCGCGGGAGGAAAGCATCTCGTCAAAGAGCTTTCCAACGGAGTTTGAAAGCGATGCACGGGTATAGCCAACCAATACAGTGCGCTTTCCTTCTCGAAGGTCATCGCCTGCTGGCTTTCCAGTGATTGCTGGGTCTCCGAACACACCAAGAACGTCATCTCGTAGCTGGAAGGCCATTCCCAGCGGAACTCCAAACTCTGAAACCTGGCGCAATTGGTCGGGGCTAGCCCCGGCAAAAGCAGCTCCGATAAGCAGGGGAGCCTCGATGGAGTACTTGGCACTCTTATACAAAATTACGTTGTTGGCTCTACCTACGGCATCTTCCACAGGTCTGGTGATGGCTGCATTTTCCTCGACGATGTCCAGATACTGTCCAGCCATTACTTCCACGCGCATTCTTGAAAACTCGTCTCTGCAAGCAGCCGATACTTCTGTGCTTGGAGCGTTCAGCAAAGCAGTACCGAAGATCTCGCTGCTCCAACCGAGCATCAAATCACCAACTAGGACAGAACCTGCTACACCGAAGCGCTCATCGGATCCCGCCCAACCAGAAGAAGAGTGCAGGCTTTCGAACCTTTTATGAACAGCGGGCTTGCCTCGTCGAGTATCGGACTGGTCCAGAAGATCATCGTGAACTAGGGCTGCGGCGTGAAACATTTCAAGAGAGGCAGCGATACCGACCATCGCCTCGGCCGATAGAGCTTTTTGAGCCGAAGACTGAGCAGGCGAGACTGGAAGGTGGCCAACCCAGGACCAGTAGCAAAACAAGGCACGGAAGCGCTTTCCACCTTCGAGCAGGGACTGGGTGTAATCAACCAGGGGAGCAAGATCGTCAGAAATGGCGGAAAAATCCTGGCGCTGGGTGGAACAAAACTCGTCTAAATGCTCTTGGACAAGCTTGAGTAAGGTTTCGGATTCATTCACAGCAATAGCCTAACTAGCCAAATCGGAATAGACTGATTGGCACAAGGCATGCTAGCTCAAGTACTTGGAGGAAATCATGGGTCTATCGGAGCGTGAACAAAAGCTTCTTGAAGAGCTTGAGCGCGGACTCATGGAAGGCGACAGCGGTTTTGCCGCTAAGGCCGAAAGAGTGGGAAATCCCGCCGGAAGAATGATCGCAGGAGCCCTACTGGCCATAATTGGCTTGGGTGTTCTGGTCACCGGGGTATTTATCCAGTTTGCTGCCATTGGAGTTGTCGGCTTTTTAGTGATGCTTGGTGGCCTAGTTCTTGCCACCTCCAACCTTCAGCTTCCAGATATGCCCACCGGCCTTTCCAAGCCTGGATCTGGGCAGTCAGGACCTGGCAGAAACTTCTTCGAAGACCGCTGGGACAAGCGCCAGGGCGGCCAGTAGCCCCTAAATCTCAAGAAAAGACCCCCTTTTGGGGGTCTTTTTTCGTTACTGGGGCAACACGCCCAGTGGAGGAAATTATGGCTAAATTTGCCTAAAGTGGGTAAAAGTGGTGTATAGTGGAGGAAATCGGCGCAGCCGCCAATTTCTCGGGGAAGGGGAATCAGATGCTGCTAGGCACTCATGCCCCCAAGCTGGACGAGAAGGGCCGCGTTATTCTTCCGGCCAAGTTCCGCGAAGAGCTATCTGCCGGAGTTGTTCTCACCCGTGGCCAGGACCGTTGTTTGTATGTTTTTTCCACCAAAGAATTCGAGTCGGTCAACGAGACCATTCGCCAAGCTCCAATCACCAGCAAACAAGCTCGTGACTACCTAAGAATCTTTCTTTCTGGTGCATCCGATGAGATCCCTGACAAACAGGGTCGCGTCACCATTCCACCGACCCTGCGTAGCTACGCAGGCTTGGGTAAAGAGCTTGTGGTAATCGGCGTTGGCTCAAGGGCCGAAATTTGGGATTCTGCCGCCTGGAGTGAATACCTGGCTAAGCAAGAAAATGGCTTCTCGGAAATTTCCGAGGAGGTGGTTCCAGGTCTTTTCTAACCTCGGCTCCCTGATCGAGCTTTGACACTCTTCCCCGATGTCAAAAAGATCAGGAAGCCGGGGGACCTGTACACCGATGAACACAGTAAACCTCGACTCAATTCACGAACCAGTGATGCTAGAACGCACCCTAGAGCTTCTAGGACCTGCACTATCCGGCAATTCAGCCCTCTTGGTTGATTGCACCCTTGGCCTCGGAGGACACTCCGAGGCTTTCCTTAAGTCTTTTGAAAACCTAACGATCATCGGCATTGATCGTGATCAGAGTGCTCTGGCTCTTGCCGCTGAGCGCCTTGCGCCTTTTGGCGAGCGAGTGAAGTTCTTTCACGGCACTTACGACCAGATTGCAGAAGCAATCAAGGCCAATGGCTACACCGAAGTTTCGGCAATCTTGATGGATCTTGGCGTTAGTTCCATGCAGATTGACAATGCAGACCGTGGATTTGCCTACAGTTTCGATGCTCCGCTGGATATGCGAATGGACACTGGCTCTGGCATTACAGCCGCACAGTTGATTGCAACAGCAACCGAAGCTGAGCTAACCAGAATCTTCCGCGAATATGGCGAGGAGCGCTTTGCTTCAAAGATCGCTAGCGAATTGGTGTCGATCAGGGCAAAGGCCCCAATTGTCTCTTCCAAGCAACTGGCTTCAATCATCAGCACTGTAGTGCCGTTTATCCCAGGTAAATCCTCGGGACACCCAGCTAAACGAGTCTTTCAGGCGCTCCGCATTGCCGTGAACGAGGAGCTGGAGATTCTGGAAAATGCAGTTCCGGCAGCAATTGATGCCCTAGCCGTTGGCGGACGCCTATTGGTTCTCAGCTATCACTCACTGGAGGACCGGATTGTGAAGCAGGCCATCGTTCAGGCCTCAACTTCGTCTGCTCCAGTGGAGCTTCCATTCGAACTTCCGGAGCACGCTCCGGTTCTAAAGCTTGTGGTCAAAGGAGCCGAAAAGGCCAGCCTCGAGGAAATCGCCAGCAACCCTAGGTCGGCTTCGGTCCGCCTAAGAGCTGCTGAAAAGACAAGGAAAGTAGCATGAAGACTCTAAATCGGACTAGGGCACAAGGCCCGGTAGTGATGATTATCGTGATGGGCTTTTTGGCCATCTCAATGCTTCATCTGCTACTCACCATCATGACTTCCCAGTCGGTCTATGAGCTTTCAGACCTAAAGCGCGAGAAGCGTGAATTGGACACCACTTCACAAATCATCGCCGAGGAAGTGGCCGCACTTTCTTCTCAGCAGAACCTTTTGAACACCGCTGCAAAACTTGGAATGGTTGCAAACTCAAACCCAGTTTTCCTAAAGCTGGATGACCAGAGCGTTTTGGGTAAGCCAAAACCAGCACTTGGCTCAGCCAGTCAATCCCGCAATCTAGTAGCTAACTCGGCGATGATTGATACCAAGCCAGCTAAGCAAGAAGCAGCGCCGGCAAGCCAGGCGCAACCGCAGCCGCTACCTCAGGTAGCTAGCGTGAGCGCCATCCCAGCTTCGCCAACAAGGTAGTCCCCGAAAGGTTTTTCAATATGAATCACGCGGGGCCGGTTAGCGCAAGAAGACTGAGGCTACTGGTCACACTCTCCGTGATTCTGGTTTTTGTTTTTCTAATTCGGTTGATTGACTTTCAAGTTGTTCGAGCCGAATCCATCAACGCCGAGTCTTATGAAAAGCGCGCTGTTGCAAGAACTATTCCTGCAGTTCGCGGCGACATCTTGGACGCCAACGGAAACATTCTTGCCACAACCGTCTATCGCTACGACATAAACGCCGCTCCCGCAATTGTTAGACCTGTCGAGCGGAAGATTGACGGCATCGACCAAGTGGTCAGCGTTGAATCTGTGGCGGCTGAGCTCGCAAGAATTTTGGAAGTTGATATTGCCGAGCTGCTGCCAAAGTTGATCGGAACATCCCACTACGTCAATTTGAAAAAGAGAGTTGACGCCGAAACCCACAGGCAGATAGTTGAACTCGAAATCCCTTGGATTTTCGCCGACCCACATCAGGATCGGCTATACCCAAACGGCGCTGTTGCTGGAAACTTGACTGGATTTGTGGGAACCGACGGTGAAGCATTGGCGGGAATCGAGAGACAGTTCAACGCTTGCCTTGCAGGCGTGGATGGCAAAGAGACTTTTGAAAAAGGTGTCGATGGAATTAAAATCCCATCGAGCACTGTGGTGATTCAAGAAGCAAAACCTGGTCGAAATGTGATTTTGACCATCGATGCCGATTTGCAGTATCAAGCTCAGCAAGTTTTGGCTTCTGAAGTCAGGCGTCTCAATGCTGACTGGGCTACAGCTGTAGTTATTGAAGTAAAGACTGGTCGAATCGTTTTGGCGGCTGAAGCGCCAAGTGTTGATCCAAACGATCCAGGAAAATCTCCCGAATCCGAACGCGGTGCGAGAGTATTTCAGTTTGCCTTTGAACCTGGTTCAACAATGAAGGCGATTACTGCAGCCACCGCTATTGACACTGGATACGGCACAGTAAACACGCAAGTACGAGCCGCAGACTCGATGAGAGTTTTCGATCACGTAATCAACGACAGCTACTCACACCCGCCAACGAACTGGACCATGACCGGAGTACTGCGCTACTCATCGAACGTCGGAACAATTAAGTTTGCCGAGAAGATTCCCGCAAAAACCAGGTACGAGTACATGGAAGCGTTTGGTTTTGGTAAACCAACTGCTGTTGCATTCGAGGGTGAAACTCGGGGAGTTCTAAATCACTATTCCGAATGGGATGGCGTGACCAACTACACCACGATGTTTGGTCAGGCACTCTCAGTTTCTCCAGTTCAGATGGCCTCTGCTTACCAGACTCTTGCTAACGAGGGCGTAAGACTAAATCCGGTTCTGGTTGCCGGTTGCCAAGATGCAGATGGCAATTTGACTGCGATTCCAAAATCTAACCCGACTCAGGTGGTATCTCCAAGCACTGCCAATGATGTGATGTACATGTTGGAAAAAATTGTTGAACAGGGTGGAATCGGTCAGGCAACAGCTGTTGCTGGCTACCGCTCGGCTGGAAAAACGGGAACCGCGGAAATTAAAGAAGGCAGTGGCTACGGCCAGTACTACGCGGCTTCTTTCTACGGCATGGCGCCGGTCGATAACCCCAAGTACGCGATGGGCGTGATGATTTACAAGCCAAAGAAAGTTTGGACTAACTCCATGGCAGCAGCTGCCGGATACCAAAAAATTCTTTCTCAAGTTTTGCTTGCCAACCGTGTTCCTCCATCCACAGGCACCTCTCCGGATCTACCGACCGAATGGAAGTAGATGGTCGAGCAATCCATCCCTCCAATCCTTCGGCCCGATAATCCAAATCAGGTCAGCCTGAGCGCTCTCGCGGCCGAGTTAGAGATTCCGTTTACCTCAGGCACACAAGATGTCTTGCTCACCGGTGTTTCTATGAACACCTCGGATATTCGCTCGGGAGATATCTTCTTTGCCATGCCTGGTCTAAAAACCCACGGCGCGAAGTTTGCATCTCAAGCAATAGCTGGGGGAGCAGTGGCAATCGCAACTGATACCGAAGGGCTCGGGATTATGGGTTCTGTTGAGGTGCCAGTAATCACAGTTGAGAACCCCAGGTTGCGACTTGGGGAAGCAGCAAGGTTTGTTTACGGCAATTCACTGGATGAGATGCCGTTGATGTATGGAGTCACCGGAACCAACGGTAAAACTTCGACAGTGCACTTTCTATCTGCCATCTTTAGGCAAATTGGCGCTGTTCCAGGAATGAGCTCAAGTGTTGAACGCCACATCGCCGATGACATCATCATCTCAAGACTTACCTCTCCCGAAGCACCTGAATCTCACGCCTTAATCGCTCGCATGCGCGAGCACGAGGTGACCGACGTTGCTTGGGAAGTTTCAGCACAAGCTCTGAGGCAACACCGGGTCGACGGAATCTATTTCGACATCGTTGCCTTTACGAATTTAAGTCACGATCACTTCGACGAATTCGATAGCTATGAACAGTATTTGGCATCAAAGATGCCACTGTTTCACAAATCTCGCTCGGGTAGGGGAGTTGTTTGTTTAGATACCGAGTACGGCCAAACCTTCTTGGAGGCCAGTGAAGTTCCGTGCGTGACAATAACGCTTCGAGAAGATATTCACTCGGACTGGAAAGTGAAAGTTACAAAAGAAGGCGTGGGGCTAACGGCCTTTGATTTGCTTGGCCCTCACGGCGAAAAGATTTCGACTTCTGTACCAATCATTGGCGATTACATGGCATCAAATGCTGGCGTCGCCATTTTGATGGCCATTCAAGCTGGACACGATTGGAAGAAGCTCGCGGTTGACCTGAAAGATGGAATCAAGGCTCCGATTGCAGGGCGCGGCGACAACGTCGCACCAGCTGGCGCACCAAGTGTTTACGTTGACTTCGGTCACACTCCAGACTCAATTGAAATGACCATCAAGGCCGCCCGTAAAGTCACCTCGGGCAAATTGGTAGTTGTGGTCGGCCTTGACGGAGATCGCGACAAGATAAAGCGTCCGATGATTGGTGCGATTTGCGCTCGGCTGAGCGATGCAATGATTGTCACCGATCACAACCCAAGATTTGAAGATCCAGCAATAATTCGTCAAATGATTTATGACGGTGCAGTGGCTGAGCGACCTGATCATGACATTAGAAATCTTGAAGGACCTGAACGAGCAATCCGAATAGCGGTGTCAATGGTCACAACTGGTGACACCATTATCTGGTTCGGTCCTGGACACCAGGAACACCGTGACATCATGGGAGTAAGAACCAAGTATTCCGGTCGCGCTCAAGCCAAAGCCGCATTAGCCGAGGCTGGTTGGAAATGATTAGCGTAAGTGCAAGTCAGCTCGCAACAATCTTGAGTGCGCAGGTGGCTGGAGACGGAAACGTTAGCGTCACCGGAAGTGCAGAGACAGACTCTCGCTTGGTTTCCTCTGGAAGCATTTTCTTTGCCAAACCAGGCGAGCAAGCAGACGGGCACGACTTTGTCGAGGATGCCAAATCTCGCGGTGCGGTAGTAGCTGTAGTTGAACACCCAGTGGATGTTGACATCGTTCAGTTGGTAGTTCACGACAGCGTTGAGGCCCTCGGTGCTCTGGCAGCCTGGTTAATTAGTGAGCTCAAATCAAAGGGCAAACTCAAGGTTGTTGGCATCACCGGATCAAATGGTAAAACCACAACAAAGAACATGCTTCGTGCAATCTTGTCTAAGGTCGGAAACACTATTGCCCCAATCGAGTCATTCAACAATAAAGTTGGTGCTCCGATTTCAATTCTTAGAGCCGACTTGGACACCGAATTCTTGGTGGTAGAGATGGGCGCTGAGGGTCTTGGGAGTATTGCTTATTTAGCAAAAATGGCAAAACCTGATGTAGCCGTGATTTTGAAAGTCGGAATGGCGCACGCCGGTGAATTCGGTGGCATCGAAACAACAGCCAGAATCAAGGGCGAGCTAGCAGAGGCTGTCGGTGAAGGCTCGGCGCTAGTTTTGAACGCTGACGACGGCATGGTAGCCGCGATGAAGAATCGTACTAAAGCAGCCGTCCACTGGTTTGGAACATCCTCGGACGCACAGTACTGGGCATCGGATATTTCGTTATCGAAGATCGGTACATCCTTTGTGTTGCACTGGCCAGACGGTGACCAATCCAACGTTCAACTTTCCATTTTGGGTGAACACCACATCATGAATGCGCTAGCTGCAACTGTCGCTTCTTCGCTGCTTGGAGCGAGTAAGTCTCAAATTGTTGAGGCTCTCGAGGCAATGGAGCTTGCCGAGCGTTGGAGAATGCAAAGAGTGATTCGCCCAGATGGTGTGACCATAATCAACGACTCCTACAACGCGAGCCCGGATTCAATGAAGGCAGCCCTTCAGACCCTGGCCCAACTCGGAAGAATGGGCTCAAGGACTATCGCGGTTCTAGGGGAGATGGCGGAACTTGGAGAGTACTCAAGGCACGAGCATGACACCATCGGCCGATTGGTAGTGCGACTGAATATCGATCAGCTTGTTGTTGTGGGCGATGGGGCAAAGCTGATTCACATGGGGGCCACTCAGGAGGGGTCTTGGGATGGCGAATCGCAATTTTTCCCCTCGATTGCCGAGGCTTTGGAGTACCTGCGTGGGATACTCGCAGATGGCGATACCGTCCTGGTGAAATCATCCAAGTCGGCTAATTTGCGGTTTTTGGGAGACGACCTGATGGAGGTGGCTAAGTGAGAGCGTTGCTACTAGCTGGAGCTGCCTCTATGGCCTTCACATTGTTTCTAACGCCAATATTCATTTGGCTATTTAGGAAGTGGAACTGGGGACAGTTCATCAGGGACGATGGACCTGAGTCCCATCACACCAAGCGCGGAACCCCAACCATGGGCGGACTAGTAATTATTTTGGCCAGCGTCACCGGCTACTTCGCCGGAAAATTTCTAAACGGCGAGACTCCTTCGATTTCAGCGCTGCTGGTGATTCTTGCGATGGTTGGACTTGGACTCGTTGGCTTTGTAGACGATTTCATCAAGACTCAGAAGCAGCGCTCACTAGGACTGGGTGGTTGGGCCAAGATCGCAGGCCAAGCACTGGTTGCTTTGGTGTTCGCAGCCTTCGCATTTGGCTCACCAAATGCTCAAGGAGTCACTCCAGCCTCAACAAAGATTTCAGTTGTTCGTGACACTGGATTTGATTTGATGATGTTTGGAACCGTAGTTGGATCGGTTCTCGTTGTTCTTTGGATTTTCTTGCTGATCTCAGCAACTTCAAATGGCGTGAACATCGCCGATGGGCTAGACGGACTTGCAATTGGTGCCAGCATCATGGCAATCGGCGCATACGCAGTGATTGGTTTCTGGCAGTTCAATCAGCTTTGTGGCACTGCGGTCGAAAACTTAACCCGTTGTTACGAGGTTCGCGACCCACTCGATCTTGCAGTAATTGCTGCCGCAATCACCGGTGCCGGGATTGGTTTCTTGTGGTGGAACACATCACCTGCTCAGATCATTATGGGTGACACCGGCGCAATGGGACTTGGTGGTGCGCTAGCTGCACTTGCCATCTTGTCCAGAACAGAAATACTGCTTGTGCTAATCGGTGGACTATTTGTTATCGTCACAGGCTCTGTTATCTTGCAGCGCGCATATTTCAAGATCACCAAAGGAAAACGCATCTTCTTGATGTCGCCGCTGCACCACCACTTTGAACTCAAGGGTTGGGCTGAAATAACCGTTGTGGTCAGGTTCTGGATTATTGCGGGGCTTTCGGTCCTAGCGGGAATAGGTCTTTTCTATCTCGAGTGGATTTATGGCTAACCAGACAGGCGACCTCCAGCAATTAAAGAGTTGGAGCTCTAACTGGTCAGGAATTAAAGTGGCCGTTTTGGGCTTGGGTAAAACCGGTTTCTCGGCTGCAGACACCTTGAACGAGCTTGGCTCAGAACTTCTTGTTGTGGCAGAAACAGCAGACTCAGAAGTTTTAGACATTCTTGATGTGTTGGGTGTCAAATCGGTAATCGATTCGGATTCTGCCGTCTTGCAAACAGCTCTTGACGAGTTCAAGCCAGATTTATTGATTGTTTCGCCAGGTGTTGTGCCAACTAGCTCAATAGTTTCAAATGCGGTTAGCGCAGGAATACCAATTTGGACCGACATCGATCTTGCCTGGAGATTGAGGGACAAGTTTGTTCCAAATCAGGAATGGATTTGCATTACTGGAACCAATGGTAAAACCACAACCACTGAGCTGACCGAAGCAATGTTTTTGGCTGCTGAAGTTAGAGCAGTTGCCTGTGGCAATATCGGTAAACCAATTCTCGATTGCATTAGGGATCCTGCTGCTTTCGAGGTGCTGATTGTTGAACTTTCTTCATTTCAACTTCATTATCTGGATCGAATTGAACCGTTTAGTTCCGCTGTTTTGAACGTTGCCAACGATCACCTGGATTGGCACGGGGGATTCAGCAATTATCGACTTGCCAAGGGTCGAATGTATGAAAACACCAAGGTTGCTTGCGTCTACAACCTAGAGGATGCAACTACCGAGGCGCTGGTTGAAGCTGCCGATGTCAGCGAAGGCGCACGTGCTATTGGTTTTGGCCTTGGCACACCTGCACGAAGCAATGTGGGCTACGTCGAAGATCTTCTGGTGGACCGAGCATTTCTAGAAGAACGAGCTGAAAAAGCTCTTGAGATTGCAAGCTTTGAGGATCTCGAAAGTTTCGGAGTCCTAACCCCGCACCTTCTTAGCAACATTGCCGCCGCAACAGCTCTTGCAAGAAGTTACGGAGTTCCGCCAGCCGCCTGCCGCAAAGCGCTTCGGGAATTCAAGATCTCTCCGCATCGCATCCAGCTAGTGGCTGAAGTTGATGGGGTCAAATACATCAACGATTCCAAGGCAACCAACGCTCACGCAGCGGCAGCTTCCTTGACTTCTTTTGAATCAGTGGTCTGGATTGTTGGGGGACTACTAAAAGGTGTCGACATCTCCGAGTTGATTGGCAAATTTGCTCCTCGACTGCGTGGTGCCGTAGTAATCGGGCTAGACCGTGTTGAGATTGTTCAAGCGTTTGGAAATCTTGCCCCCAACGTGCCGATGGTAGAGATTTCAGAAGGGGATTCGGTTATGGCTAGAGCCGTCGAGGCCGCATCCTCTATGGCTACAAGTGGAGACGCGGTGTTGTTGGCTCCAGCGGCTGCTTCTATGGATCAATTCTTGAACTATCAACAGCGCGGCGATCAATTTATCGAAGCGGTTGCGAATTTGAGTGGGGATGGCAAATGACTCGAATTCAATCTGGACCGAAGACACCTAGAAAGCCCAAGAAGGTTCGCAGCAACCCAGTCCATAACGTTAAAAATTGGCTACAGGATAACTTTCAAGCTGAGTCCATCTATTTCTACCGGCTAGCAGGTTTAACTGGATTTCTAGTGGTCTTTGGTCTTGTGATGGTTCTGTCCTCGTCCTCGATCGATTCTTTGGTTGCCAACCGGGACGCTTATTACATTTTCTCAAGACAGTTTCTTTATGCGCTAATTGGGCTGACTCTCATGCTGATTATTGCCAGCATGCCGTTGAGCTTTATTAGAAACCGCGTTGGCTTGGTGCTGATGATTGGGTTTGGCTTGCAGTTGGCGGTTCCGTTTATTGGTATCTCGGTGAATGGAAACACCAACTGGCTTTCAATTGCTGGATTCACCTTGCAGCCATCCGAGTTTTTAAAGTTAGCGCTAATTATGTACATGGGATGGTTCATCTCAAACCGTGAGCTTGAGATGAATGACCCGCAAAGAGTGCTTTATCCCTTGCTGGCCGTTGGCGGTGCAGCAGTTTTGCTGGTTATGCTCGGTCGCGACCTGGGTACTGCTGTGATTTTCTCATTCATTATTTTCGGAACATTACTTATGGCCGGAGCTCCCGGAAAGATTCTCGGAAGAGTTGCCTTAGTTGCCATCGCACTAGCTGCAGTTGCAACTGCAACAAGTACGTCTCGAATGGCCAGAATCACAGCGTGGCTTAACCCTGATTCTGCTTCATCGGATGCCTTCAACTGGCAGTTCGAACACGGCACCTGGGCCCTTGCAGCAGGTGGAGTGTTTGGGGTGGGTCTTGGAAACTCCAAGATGAAGTGGTCATGGATCCCGGAAGTTGAAAACGACTTTATCTTTGCTGTGATTGGCGAAGAACTCGGATTAGTTGGTGCGATGGTTGTTATTGGACTGTTTGCGCTTCTAATTGCATCACTTATCCGAGTGATGCTCAGGGCACAGACAACCTTTGCACGGATAACAACTCTCGGCGTTGTTATCTGGATCCTCAGCCAGTCAGCTGTGAACATCGCCGTAGTCCTTGGAGTGTTGCCAGTACTTGGAGTGCCGCTTCCGCTAATTTCCGCCGGAGGTTCTTCTTTGATTGCAACGCTCGCTGGAATCGGTTTGGTGTTGGCATTTGAAAAGGACAACCACAGGCAACCGGTCAGGGGAGTCAGGCGTTGACCAACTATCTTCTGGCCGGTGGTGGAACCGCTGGCCATGTCAATCCACTTCTATCTGTTGCGACTGCTCTTGTTAGGCGATCGCCAAGTGACAAAGTTATTGTGCTCGGCACTAAAGAGGGCCTTGAGTCGAGATTGGTTCCTGCGGCTGGGTTTCAGTTATTGATTATTCAGAAGTTGCCGTTTCCAAGAAGACCCGACTTTAGGGCCATAATGTTCCCGTTTAAGTTTTTTGCAGCTGTATCCACGATTAGAAAGTACATAAGGGAACACTCGATAAACATAGTCGTGGGTTTCGGGGGATACGTCAGCGCACCGGCTTATGTTGCCGCCAAGCGAGAGAAGATTCCGCTAGTTATTCACGAAGCTAATGCCTTGCCTGGAATTGCCAACAAAATAGGGAACCGATTCGCTAGTGCCGCTGGAAAGACTTTCCGTTCAGCCAACATGGCAAATACTGAGTTTGTTGGAATGCCGCTGAGAGAATCCATCACAGCACTTGCCACAAAAAAGGATGTAGCTGCTGCAAGAAAGCACTTTGGGCTTAGACCTGATCAATTCACCCTTCTAGTCACCGGTGGATCCCTTGGGGCTCGGAGTATCAATACGACGATTGAATCATCAAGGCCTCTGCTAGCTGCCGCAGGAATCCAGGTGCTACATATCGTCGGTGGCACAAGTGAACTGGAAGAGGTCTCAGAAGCCCAGTACGCCAGGGTTAGGTATGTGGACCAGATGGAACTTGCAATTGCTGCCAGTGATTTTGCGATTGCAAGGGCAGGAGCAGCTACAGTTTCCGAGTTTTCTGCAATAGGCATTCCAGCGTTGTACATTCCATATCCGGTTGGAAACGGCGAGCAAAAGTTCAATCTGCAGGATGTACTTGCTGCGGGAGGCGCCGTCACAATCGCTGACTCTGACTTCACGCCCGAGTACGTGAGATCAACCTTGATTCCTATGCTTTCCGACAGCAAAGTTCTAGCGAAGATGTCTGAATCGGCCAAACAGGCTGGAGTACTAGATGGCACTGATCGCTTCATTGCACTAGTTGATGAGGTGCTGGCCACAAGATGATCAAGCCAGATTTCACACAGGCGGTTCCAGATGATCTGGGGGTAGTGCACTTTATTGGTATTGGCGGCTCCGGAATGAGCGGAATTGCACGACTACTTATTGGCATGGGTCATAAAGTAACGGGAAGCGATCTTCGAGACACTTCAAACGTTGCAGCGCTGCGTGATCTTGGAGCAAAGATTTCAATCGGCCACGATGAGTCCCATCTTGGAAACCCGGACACAGTTGTTGTCACAAGCGCCCTTTGGCCAACCAACCCTGAATATTTGCTTGCGAAGCAAAGGGGCATACCGGTTATTCACCGATCTCAAGCGCTTGCACATCTTGCATCGAGCAAACGTTTAATTGCGGTAGCAGGTGCGCACGGTAAGACCACATCAACGGGCATGGTGATTACTGCACTGATGGCCTTAGGTGCTGATCCAAGTTTCGTAAATGGTGGGGTGATTAACTCAGTAGGTCACAGTAGCTCTTCGGGTAAGGGCGAGCTGTTTGTGATTGAAGCAGACGAGTCAGATGGCTCTTTTCTTCACTACGACACTGCAGTTAGCTTGATTACCAATGTGGATCCTGACCACCTCGATCACTACGGAAGCATCGAAGCTTTCCATCGCGTGTTTGCAGATTTTGCAAACAAGTCAAAGGAGTTTGTTGTAATAAGTTCTGATGACTACGGTGCCAAAGAAGTGGCCAAGTTAGTGAATCGCCCATTGATCACTTTTGGTGAAGCGACCGATGCAACGGTTCGGGTGCAGAACATAAAGCCAGAGGCGAAAGTCTCATTCGAGTTGGCGTATAAAGATCAAGTCATAAGTGCGAGACTGCAACTTGCTGGTCGGCACAACGCCCTGAACGCAGCCGGGGCAGTGGCAACGCTAGTTGGATTGGGATTTGATTTCGAGAAATCTCTTCAAGAAGTTGCGAAATTTGCTGGTACTGAGCGACGTTTTGAGCTTCACGGTGTTGAGGCTGGCGTAAGCGTCTATGACGATTTTGCTCACCACCCAACTGAAGTTGCTGCAGCACTCGAAGGTGCTCGAGCAGTGGTGGGCTCTGGAAAACTTATCACCGTCTTCCAGCCTCATCTTTATTCCAGGACACGCTTATTTGCCAAAGAGTTTGCTGACGTGCTTGCGGCCAGCGACGAAGTAGTGCTTCTTGATATCTACGCTGCGCGCGAGGATCCAGAACCCGGGGTTACTGGCGAGCTGATTTTCAATCATTTTTCCGACAGGGAGCGAATTCATTACGTGCCGAAATGGGATGACGTACCAGCTGTTGCTGCAAAACTTGCTGGCGAGGGTGATTTCATCATGACCATGGGTTGTGGCGATGTCTATCGCATGGTGCCCCAACTTCTTCAAGCGTTGAAGGATCGCTAGGCAAGTGAAGCGCCCCGGTTCAAAAAAGCTTCCCGGCGAGAGACTGCAGCGTCAGCGCCTAAACACTTTGGCTAAAGCGCCAAAGCGCATTACAAAAAGAGATCTCGATAACTCTCTGTTGGGTCGAATGATCTCATCTAGACGTGCCAAACGATTAGTTGCTTCCATGAGCATTACTTCGATTGCAGTTTTGTTAGTTATTGTGGCGGTTGCAACCTTTTCACCAGCGTTAGCCATTAAGGAAATATACGTGACTGGAACCGATCGAATTAAGCCTGAACTGATCTCCAAAGCCTTGCAGTCACACATTGGAACTCCATTGCCGCTTTTGGACGAGAAGAAAGTGGCAGAGTCCCTAGCCAGCTTCGCGCTCATTGAGTCATTCTCTGCTACCGCTGTTCCACCAAACGGTCTTCAGGTAAAGATTTCAGAGCGTCAGCCCATCAGCATTGTGAACGTAAAAGGCGAAAGGTGGCTCTTCGACCCTGCCGGTATACGAGTTGCTCAGGCGAGCGGATCCGACACTTTGCCTGAAATCTTGATAAGCGAGGATCCAAGGAATTCTCAGCGTTATCGAAACGCAATTGATGTTTTGATGGCCTTGCCAGAAGACCTGCTTGACCAGGTGGAGTTCATTGAGGCTCGATCCAAGGACGATGTCCAGATGAACCTGAGAACTTCAAGGGATCAAAGGATTATCTGGGGGGATAGTTCCGAATCTGTTTTAAAGTCAAAAGTCCTTCAAGCGCTAATGATGAATCATCGAAAGACTCAATCGGTGACTTTCGATGTTTCGTCACCAAATGCTCCTGTCGTTCGATTCGACAATTTTTAGACACGCCCGTACGCGTTACGCTACAAAAGGGCTATCTAGGCCTATTTTTTTGGCGCGGAGTTCAAAAAGCCGTAGAGCTTAAGCCTAAAGCTGAGCTTGAGGGTTTGTTATTCCGCAGTGATTTAGAGAAGTCACACCGATATTTGAAGGAGCATCATGGGTCTGAACCAGAACTACCTGGCCGTTATTAAGGTCGTTGGAGTTGGTGGAGGTGGAGTCAACGCGCTCAACCGCATGATTGAGTCAGGTCTGCGCGGCGTTGAGTTCGTTGCAATCAACACAGATGCTCAGGCGCTTCTGATGAGCGAAGCTCACGTAAAGCTAGACATTGGTAGAGACCTAACGCGCGGCCTTGGAGCAGGTGCGGATCCAGAAATTGGCAAGCGCGCTGCAGAAGATCACGAAGAGGAAATGGAAGCCGCTCTTCGCGGCGCAGACATGGTTTTTGTGACAGCAGGTGAAGGTGGAGGAACTGGAACTGGTGCCGCACCGATTGTTGCTCGCGTAGCTAAGCGCGTTGGAGCACTAACTGTTGGTGTTGTCACCAAGCCATTTGGTTTTGAAGGCAAGCGTAGAATGCAGCAGGCTGAGCGTGGAATTGAGGCACTTCGTGCCGAGGTCGACACTCTAATTGTTGTGCCAAACCAGAGACTGCTGGAAATCGCAAATAAGTCAGTTTCAGTCGTTGAGGCTTTCAACACCGCTGATGATGTTCTTCGTGCCGGTGTCCAGGGAATCACTGACCTGATTACCACTCCTGGCCTTATCAACTTGGACTTCGCTGACGTGAAGTCAGTAATGCAAGGGGCAGGTTCTGCCCTTATGGGTATTGGAACAGCCAAGGGTGAGGATCGCGCAATTCGCGCTGCCGAGATGGCAGTTTCTTCGCCGCTTCTTGAAGCAAGCATCGATGGCGCGCACGGCGTTCTTCTCCTGGTACAGGGTGCTTCTGATCTAGGGCTTCACGAAATCGACGAAGCAGCAAGACTGGTTCAGGAGGCTGTCAGCCCAGAGGCAAACATCATCTACGGAACCACAATTGATGACACTCTCGGAGACGAAGTTCGCATCACAGTTATCGCTGCTGGGTTCGACGGTGGTTTGCCAAAGGCCCGTAAGAGCCCGCGTACTGTTTTCGCTGAAGTAGAGCAGTCACTTCCACCAGTTGTTCCTGTTGCTGCTCCAACCGTTGAATCAATGTCGTTCTTCGATACCCCGGCCATCGAGGTCGAGCAAGAACCTATGCCAATGCCAGTGCAGAGCTTTGCAATGGATTACGCAGAAGATCTTGAGATTGAAATCGACCAGTCGCCATCGTTGCCTAAGAGGCCGCAGACTGCCGACGGCACCTTCGGTGACGATCTCGACATTCCTGAGTTCCTCAGGGGCTAATTGACTGAGCTTGGCCAGCGCTACCAAGCAATCGTTGAAAAGATAGCGACTGCAGCGAGATCGGCCAATCGCGATCCAGATGAAATCACGCTCGTTGTGGTCTCCAAGAACCATCCACACCAGCTGGTCCTGGATCTACTTGAGCTAGGGGCTCGGGATTTCGGGGAGAACCGCGACCAAGAGGCAAACCCGAAGGCTAAGCAAGTAGCTCTCGAGAGCGACAAGATTTTCAACTGGCACTTTATCGGCCAACTTCAAACCAATAAGGTCAAGTCGGTGCTCGAATATGCCAATTTTTTGCATTCACTGGACCGAACTTCGCTTCTGGACGAGCTAATCAAGCGAACCAGCGAACGAGCCAACCCGCTGAAAGTATTTGTTCAGGTGAACATGACCGATGATCCAGGGCGCGGGGGCGTGAATCCGAGTGATCTGCCAGCTTTCTCAGAGCGGGTGCTTTCAAGCCCAGGGCTTGAGTTGGTTGGGCTCATGGGGGTTGGGGGACTGGATGTTGCACCGGAGCTGGAGTTTGAGAAATTGGCCCAGCTATCGACAGAGCTCCAGCAGCTAGCCCCCGACGCCAAAAGGCTCTCTATGGGGATGTCGGGGGACTTTGAGACGGCAATTGCCTATGGCGCGACACACTTGCGAATAGGCACGGCAATCACGGGTAATCGGCCCACTTAGCCATATTCTTAGAGAAGTTAAAGCCCAGGAGGAACTAATGGCCGGAATACTACAGCGCAGCATGGAATTTCTCGGATTCGCCGAAGAGTCCAATGAACTGCCAACTCGCCAGGAGTCAGTCGCTACTGCAGCGCGCCCTGCTCGCGTAATGAGCCCACGACCTCGTCGCGGATCAAATGATGTCGCAGAGATTTTCACAATCGAGCCAAAGTCCTACGAAGAGGCACCGATGGTTGCCGCTCACTACCGTGTTGGAATTCCGGTGATTGTAAACATGGGTGAGATGAGCGAAGTCGAATCTCGTCGCATGCTTGATTTCATGCTTGGACTTAAAGAGGGTCTTGAGGGCCACATGCGCCGCGTGACTCCAAAGGTGTTCTTGCTGACCCCTACCCACGTTGCAGTCAACGAGGAGCAGGCAGCAGAGAACTCCAACGAGGTTGACGAGCTTCTAGTTCGTCCATAGGTTCCAATATGGGGCTTATTGCGCTTATTGCTTATTGGGCGCTACAACTTTACTTTTACGCACTCATCGGTCGTCTAATTCTTGATTTGCTGATGTCCGTCAACCCATCGTTCAGACCGAAGGGTTTGTTGCTGCCGGTAGCTGAGATTGTCTTTACTCTGACCGATCCTCCGCTTAGATTCTTGAGGCAATACATCAAGCCAGTGCGGATGGGTGCAATTTCCTTGGATTTTGCCTGGACCGTGCTCGTACTAGCCGTAGTGTTCGCTCAGTCTCTGGTCCGCGGCCTGATATAGCGGGCTAATTCATCTTGGGTTAGGCTTGTGAAAGCTAAGGCCCAAGCTGGCCAATCGAAAGAGGAAGACAGTAATGCCACTAACTCCAGAAGATGTCGTCAACAAGAGATTTCAGCCAACCAAGTTTCGTGAAGGCTATGACCAGGACGAAGTTGATGACTTTCTAGATGAAATTGTTATCGAGCTAAGAAGGCTCTACCAGGAGAACGAAGATCTTCGCAGGCGCCTACTGGCAGCCGATGGTCGTATCGCTGAACTTCAGCGAAGCGGTGCGGACCTACCTGCTCAGCTGGTATCTGCTCCTGAAGTTCAAGCAGCTCCTGTTGCATTCCCAGAAGCAGTTGCAGACCCATCTACTTTGGATTCTTCGAACACCAACAACTTGCTACAGCTAGCTCGCAAGCTTCACGATGAGCACGTTCGCGAAGGTATGGTCAAGCGAGACGAACTCATCGCCGAAGGTCACGCAACAGCTGCTCGTCTTGTTCGTGAAGCCGAGGCTCAGC
>CAYVZV010000010.1:0-22542 GCA_964456485.1 uncultured Rhodoluna sp.
CTTCACGCTGACGGTTTAGAACATCGTCATACTTCAAAACGTTCTTTCGAATCTCCGCGTTTCTGCCTTCAACCTGTGACTGAGCACTGGCGATGGCACGAGAGACAACCTTGGATTCGATTGCTGTGTCATCTGGAACGCTGGCACGGTTCATCAATGCCGATGCAGCACCTGAGTTGAATAGGCGCATCAGATCATCGGTTAGAGATAGGTAGAACCTCGATTCACCAACATCTCCCTGACGACCGGAACGACCACGTAGCTGATTGTCGATACGACGAGACTCGTGACGCTCGGTACCAAGAACATACAATCCACCGACTGAAAGAACCTTTTCGGCTTCAACAGCAACTTCCTGCTTGATGCGCTCGAACTCCTGAGCCCACGCAGCTTCGTACTCTTCTGGGTTTTCTTCAGGGCTTAATCCCTTGGAGTTTAGAGAGTCAACGGTTAGAAACTCAGCGTTTCCACCGAGCATGATGTCTGTTCCACGGCCAGCCATGTTGGTGGCAACGGTGATTGAACCAAAGCGCCCGGCCATAGCGATGATCGCTGCTTCGCGAGCATTGTTCTTAGCGTTTAGAACTTCGTGGCGGACGCCGCGCTTTGCAAGAAGCACCGAAAGGTACTCGCTCTTTTCGACGCTTGTGGTTCCAATAAGAACAGGTTGGCCCTTGGCGTGACGCTCAACGATGTCTTCAACAACCATGTTGAACTTGACCTCTTCGTTCTTGTAGATCAGGTCAGGCTGGTCAATGCGGATCATTGGCTTATTTGTTGGAATCGGAATAACGCCGAGCTTGTAGGTAGCCATGAATTCGGCTGCCTCAGTCTCGGCGGTACCAGTCATACCGGCAAGCTTTGAGTACAGACGGAAGAAGTTCTGCAGGGTCACGGTAGCTAGAGTCTGGTTCTCGGCCTTTACCTCAACGCCTTCTTTAGCTTCGATTGCTTGGTGGATACCTTCGTTGTATCTACGGCCAGCAAGAATACGTCCGGTGTGCTCATCAACAATTAGAACCTCGCCCTTGATAACGACGTAGTCCTTGTCTTTCTTGAAAAGCGCCTTCGCGCGAATTGAGTTGTTCAAGAATGAAATCAATGGGGTGTTGGTGGATTCGTATAGGTTTTCAATACCTAGGTAGTCTTCAACCTTTTGAATACCAGGCTCAAGTATTCCAATGGTGCGCTTTTTCTCGTCCACTTCGTAGTCGATAACTGGTTGAAGACGCTCAGCAATCTTGGAGAACTCGTTGAACCAACGGTTAGCCTCGCCTGAGGAAGGGCCGGAAATAATCAACGGGGTTCTTGCCTCATCGATAAGGATGGAGTCAACCTCATCGACGATTGCAAAGAAGTGTCCGCGCTGAACTAGGTCGGCTTTCTGCCAAGCCATGTTGTCGCGCAGGTAATCAAAACCAAACTCGTTGTTAGTGCCGTAGGTGATGTCCGCAAGGTATTGCTCTCTGCGCTCAGCTGGCTCCTGGCCAGAAAGAATGCAACCGGTGGTCATGCCAAGAGCCCTAAACACACGGCTCATGAGTTCTGACTGGTATCCGGCAAGGTAGTCGTTTGTTGTTACGACGTGAACTCCACGTCCGGCAATAGCGTTTAGGTAAGCAGGCAAAGTTGCAACAAGAGTCTTACCTTCACCAGTTTTCATTTCGGCGATGTTTCCTAGGTGAAGTGCCGCACCACCCATGATCTGAACATCAAATGGACGAAGACCAATGGTTCTGGTCGCAGCCTCGCGAACAGCAGCGAAGGCTTCAGGAAGAAGGTCATCCAGCGATTCGCCGTTGGCGAATCTCTCTCTTAGAGTCTTGGTTTCGTTCTTGAGCTCTTCGTCAGTAAGCTGCTGGAACTCAGGCTCGAGCGCGTTGACAGCTGATGTCAGGGCCTTGAGCTTGGCAAGGACCTTGCCCTCGCCTGCACGAAGAATCTTGTCAAAAATAGACGCCAAAATGCGCTCCAAACCAATTGGGAAGTAATTACCTCAATCTTAGACGCTGGCCGAATACAGCGCCTAGCCAGCCCAAAGGGCCCCAAATCATTAGCTTTCGGCAGGTTTCGCCTCGCTAACTACCAATGCGCCAAGGACTGTGGCGCCGGCAACCGTTAGGGCCGTCCAGGCTTCAGTAATGGTTGCTCCGGTGGTGCAGATATCGTCCACCACAAAACAAGGCTTGTAGGCCACCGGCTGATTCAAGCGCATGCTCCCCGTCAAGTTGCTCTTTCTCTCAGTGCTTGAAAGTCCGACTTGATCCTTAACAGTTGAAGCTGAAACTAAACAGTCCATGACTCTGGCTTTTGGTGCTGACTTTGCAATTGCTCGGGCCAGTAGAACACTTGGAGTAAATCCACGCCGAGAGTAGTTCTCGGCTCTACTGGGAGCAGGCACAAGATAGATGTCCTCTTGAAACTGAGAGACTTCAAACACCAAAGGCTCAATCAATTCAGCAAGCTCGCGCACCAAAGCCGACTGCCCTCGATCTTTGAATGCAACCAGGAGTTTGGAAACCTCGGTAGAGCGGTAAGTTGCTGCTAATCCAGTGACAGGTCCTCGCTCGAAGGTGTGAGGGTTCGGGCGAAGAACGTGCCCGCACCCTCCGCACAAGTTTGGTCCTAGCGCATCACACACTGCACACCGCGATGGAAAAACAAAATCAAGTAAGCCAGATTGAGACATGGCTCTATCTGAGTGGATTGCTATGACCAAATAAAGATGGCAACAACAAGTTGTTGAAAACTAGTATTCGCTAATTGAAAACTGTCGCGGCTCGAATTGATTCACGAAGCGGTGACCAGGTTGATCCCCTGTAAGAAAACAGCTCTCCGTTGTCGGTCAAGAGGTACAGCTGAGAGCTCGCGCCGGCGGCCAGAATCTTTCTGGTACCTGGCAAAGTCGGGAATGTACGAGAGGTGCCACCAACGGTTGTGAGCAACCCAGTGGTTGCTCCGCCTTCGTTGTTCACTGTTGCAATTGTTAGCTGATCCACCCAAGCCAGCGCAATCGGGTTTGTTTGCTCGCTAGCTAACTGAATTGGTTCGGCAAGCTCAATTGGTAAGCCAGAAACGTTTCTAACAATCCCGCTTACTAATAAGCGAGTTTGGCCAGAACCTTGAACTAACAGGGCCACTTTGGCCCCCTCGGGTGATAATGCGAAACCTCGAATTGATTGTCCTGAAAGCCACGGCGCTGTCACCAAACTTGGCTCACCGCCGGTGGAGGTGACAATGATGCTCGCCCCGGGAGTACGGCTCATACTCCACAGGTAGCCCTGAATGTCAAAACCAATACCGGCAATTGCAGTTCTAGAGTCAACGAGTTCAACGCTAAAACCAGGCCTCTCGCCTCTCGTTCTGAAAACCCCGTTGTCAGCCAAAGCTGCAACCCAGCCCGACTGACTTGAAAGGGCTATCTGGGAGATTCCAGAGAGTTCAAAGAATTCTTGTCCCGGTTGGAAAAATGGTTGGTCTGAGGATGAGATTGCTTCGAGACCGTTCTCAGAAAGTACTCCGAGGGATCTGGTCGATAACTTTCTGGAATCGGCAGAGTTATCTTGAATGTCCTGTCTGGATCTCTCAATTGAAATTGCAACTTCTGAGACATTCGGTAGCTGAGACAAAGTGGCCTCGAGCTGGGCCTTCATGAGCGTCCGATCTGCACGTGATGCAACAAGAGCGCGAGCAGTGAGATCAACTAGTGCAACGCCATCTTCAACAATCACAGCATCGATAGACAATCTGGTTCCGGAAGGGATGGCAGAAACAACTGATGTTTTTAGCCAGTTACTTGCCCCCCGAAGCAAAGCGTTAGCAAGTCTTGTTCCAGTTGCAGCTGTGGTTGGGAACCAGCGAAGCTCAGGAACAAGAAAACGCTTTTGCCTATCAACAAAGAACACCGAGTAGGGGCTGAACACCACATCAAAGACAGGTCTAATCAAGACAGTGGCATCAGGGGCAGCACTAAGTCTCCACTGGGAGTTCTCAAGCACGAAGCCAAATTCCAAAACTCTCGAAGTACCGGCTGGTGCCACCTGATACTTTCCATCGGCATCCACCAAGGCTGAAACTTCAACCACCATCTCCGCAGTGTCCTGGTTGGAAATAGTAACCGCGGGACTAGATCTTTGGATCAATACCTCTTGATTAGGATTCCAACTCGATCTAATCCCCTCGCTTAGGTACTCTCTTGCAACTGCATAGTCATTCTGAGGGCCAGTGCCAGCGGCGATAAAGCCACTAAGAATCTCTGCTTGGGTGGCGCCATCCACTGGCGAGGAGGGCGAGTAGTAAACGGATTCACCATCGGTGGTTGGGACAAGATCAGGCCCGATTCGAACTGGCCCCGCCATCGGTAGTGATGCGCAACCGGTCAGAGCCAGAACCAGCGCAAAACCTAGGAGTCTTTTCATGCCATGGACTCCTGATCGTCGTCGCTTGGCAAATCAAGCGGTGATACAACGATTTCGGTGCCTTGAACTTTGGGGAGCGTGAGCCTAAAGCTTGCGCCAGCATCTGGTTTCGCCCAGACATCTAACATTCCACCGTGCAGGATGGTGTCTTCGAGTGAAATAGCTAGGCCCAATCCAGTGCCCCCACTGGTGCGCTTTCTGGCAGGGTCGGCTCTCCAGAACCTATCAAAAACCCGCTCAAGTTGTGCCTTAGTCATTCCAATTCCACTATCGCTAACGCACACTGCAACCGCTTGCTCGTTCACACCAATCTCTACTCGAATTGGTTTACCTTCACCGTGCTCGATGGCATTTGCAAGCAAGTTTCTAAGCAACCGTTCAATGCGACGCGCATCAAACTCGGCCAGAATCTCCCCCTCTGGAACATCTACTTCAATTGCACTGCCACGGTTTTTAGCCAGTGGATCAATTGACGCAATTGCCATTCCAGCTACCTGCTTCAAATCATGAATCTCAAGTTCTGCTCTAACTGCACCTGCGTCGTAGCGCGAGATTTCAAGTAGGTCATTCAGTAGCACCTCAAAGCGAACAATTTGACCGTGAAGTAGCTCGGCTGATCTTCGCAATGTTGGATCAAGTGTGTCTCTTGCCTCGAACAACAGGTCACCGGCAAGTTTGATGGTCGTTAGCGGAGTGCGAAGCTCGTGCGAAACATCCGAAACAAATCGTTGCTGCATTTTAGAAACACTGGCAAGCTTGGTAATTTGTCGCTGCAAGCTATCGGCCATTTTGTTGAAAGACCGCGCAAGGACGGCAATGACGTCTTCGCCTTTTTCGAGCAGACGCACATCCAATGCTCCATCGGCGATCTCTTCGGATACTTCGGCTGCAATCTTCACCGGACGAACCAGCCAGGTCGTCACAACGAAGGAGACTCCACCGATTATGAAGATAAGTGCCAAGCCACCAATCAAGAGTGTCTGCTGAACAAAGTCGAGAGTTTGCTGCTCACTGGATAGGTCAAACACTAGGTATAGCTCGTACTTTCCAGCTAGAGGAATTTCAACAGGCGAACCAACAACAATTCCAGGGCTTACCCGGGTGATGCCATCTTCTAGGAATGACAACTGGATCGATTGATACAGCACTCGACCCGCACTGTTTCTAACTTCTGCTCTGAAGCTTTGCCCGATCAACTGTGTATCCAGGCCCGATGAAATTGGGCTCTGAAGAAGTTGAATTCCGGCTTGGCCGGGGGTTCTAAGCAGCGCTACTCGTCTACTGTCAGCAACACCAGTTGCTTCAAGCTTTGGAACGACTGAGTTCAGAAGGGTCTGTAGAGCAACTTCATCGTTGACGCTGGAGGCGGCAAAGGTGTTCTGAACATCAATAACGGCCGATTCAGATTCGGCAAGAATCTGATTCAGCCTGGCCTCGAATAGACCATTTCCAATCGAGAAAGACAGGAAACCGCCAAGGGCAGTAATCAGCACTCCACTGAGGGCAACCGTGGTGGCGACCGCTCGTGCTTGCACCGAGCGTCTTAGAAGCTTGAGCATTTTTCCCTAGCCAGCTCTGTAGCCAATGCCACGAACAGTGGTGACAATCTTTGGGTTGTCCGGGTCGTCTTCAATCTTGGAGCGAAGTCTCTGGACGTGCACATTTACAAGTCTGGTGTCAGCTTTGTAGTGATAGCCCCAAACCTTCTCAAGCAGCATCTCTCTGGAGAAGACCTGCTTTGGCTTTTGGGCCAGCGTAAGTAGCAAGTTGAATTCCAGTGGTGTCAAAGAGATTTGATTGCCATTTTTTAGCACCTGGTGGCCAGCTACATCTAGAGTCAGCGGGCCAATTGTTACCGCTTCTTCGAGAGCCGAGATTGGACGAAGCCTTGCCTTGATACGAGCAGTAAGCACACTCGGTTCAAAGGGCTTCACAATGTAGTCATCGGCACCAGCTTCAAGACCTAGAACAATGTCGGTGGTTTCGGTCTTTGCAGTGAGCATGATGATTGGTGTTCCAGCGATGTTTCGAATCTCGCGACAAACAGCAATTCCGTCTTTGCCCGGCAACATCACATCTAGCAGAACTAGATCTGGTTCGAATGACTTGAACTTAGCTAGCGCTTGATCACCATCGGGACAATACTCGGGAGTGAAGCCAGCCGATGAAAGAACAATTCCAACCATCTCCCTAAGCGCATTGTCATCATCGATGACAAGGATCTTAGGGTTCATGTTTGTTCCTAGTAGCGGTAGTGATCTACCTTGAATGGTCCAGTAGCTGGTACCCCAATATAGCGTGCCTGTTCCCCGGTGAGTTCGGTTAGTTCTACGCCCAGTGCACCAAGGTGCAATCTTGCAACCTTCTCATCCAAGTTCTTTGGAATGAAGTGAACGCCCAGTGGGTAAGCAGCTGTGTTGGTGAACAACTCAATCTGTGCCAGAACCTGGTTCGAGAACGAGGTGCTCATTACAAAGCTTGGGTGACCTGTTGCGTTTCCTAGGTTCATCAAGCGACCTTCGGACAAGATCAGAACAGACTTGCCATTTGGCAGTACCCACTCGTGAACCTGTGGCTTGATCTCGATCTTCTTAACGCCTTCGATTCGACCAATGCCAAGCATGTCGATTTCGTCGTCGAAGTGACCGATGTTTGCAATCACCGCGTAGTTCTTCATCTTCATTACATGCTCTGGAGTGATGACTCTGGTGTTTCCTGTTGCGGTGATAAAGAAATCAACTTCTTCGATGACGCTTTCAAGCTTTGCAACCTGATAGCCATCCATTACTGCCTGCAGTGCACAAATTGGATCGATTTCAGAAACAATGACGCGTGCGCCTTGTCCGGCCATTGCCTCAACAGCACCCTTACCGACATCGCCGTAGCCACCGACCCAAACAGTCTTGCCACCGATTAGAACGTCGGTTGCGCGGTTCAGACCGTCTGGAAGTGAGTGTCTAATTCCGTACTTGTTATCAAACTTGGTCTTTGTCACAGCGTCGTTCACGTTGATCGCAGGGAACAATAGTTCACCGCGCTTGAAGAACTCGTAAAGTCTGTGAACACCAGTTGTGGTCTCTTCGGTCACACCGATGATGTCAGCTGCAATTTTTGTGAAGCGGTCCTTCGATTCCAAAAGTGAGTCACGTAGCAGCTCAAGAATCACACCGTACTCTTCGCTGTCGTCTGCTCCAGTTGGAGGAACAGAACCGGCAAGCTCAAACTCACGGCCCTTGTGAACCAGCAAGGTTGCGTCGCCACCGTCATCCAAAATCATGTTCGGTCCGGTGTAATCCAAACCTTCTGCTTCTGCCTCGGCTGACCAGTCAAAGATTCTTGAGGTTGCCCACCAGTACTCAGGAAGGGTTTCACCCTTCCATGCAAAAACAGGAACTCCTGCTGGCGAAGCAGTGGTTCCGGTTGGACCAACAGCGACAGCTGCTGCTGCTTCGTCTTGGGTTGAGAAAATGTTGCAGCTTGCCCAACGAACCTGAGCACCGAGTGCTACCAAAGTTTCAATTAGAACGGCAGTCTGAACGGTCATGTGCAGAGAACCTGCGATGCGAGCACCCTTTAGAGGCTGGCTGGCAGCAAACTCTGCGCGCAGAGCCATAAGCCCTGGCATCTCGTTTTCGGCCAGACGGATCTGATGTCTTCCAGACTCGGCAAGAGCAAGATCGGCAACTTTGAATTCAATTTGGGTTTTAGGTTTCAGCATTTACCTATTATCCCCCGAAAAACTAGCTTCTGATGATCCCCAGAAGCTTGTCGGTTAGGGCTTTAGCGCTGCCTTGGTCGCTGGATTCAACGTTTAGCCTCAAAAGTGGCTCAGTGTTGGAGCTTCTAACGTTGAACCACCACCATGGACTCACACCTGGCTCAGACGAAATGGTGATGCCATCTAGCTCATCCAACGGCTGGCCTTGGTATTCCGCCCTGATTTGGGCAAGTTTCTCAGCGGAATTAGCAACAGTTGAGTTGATTTCACCGCTTGCAAAATATGGGTCAAACTCAGCCGCGAATTCGGAAAGCGGTTTGTTCTGCGAACCAAGTTCACGAAGTACATGCATGGCAGCGAGCATTCCACTATCGGCTCCGTAGAAATCTTTGAAGTAGTAATGCGCCGAATGCTCGCCACCAAAGATTGCTCCGGTTTTTGCCATCTCATCTTTGATTAATGAGTGTCCGACGCGAGTTCTAACAGGAGTTGCTCCGGCTTCCCTGATGAACTCGGCAACTGCTTTAGAAGTAAGCAGGTTATGCAAGACAGAAATGTTTGTCTCACCTTTTGCTTTTGCTCTGGCAATTTCACTCAAGGAAACAATTGCTGCGATTGCCGAAGGAGTGACCGGCTGGCCTTTTTCGTCAATGACGAAAACTCGATCAGCGTCGCCATCGAATGCCAAACCAACATCGGCTCCGTGCTCAAGCACTGCCTTTTGCAGGTCAACTAGGTTCTTTGGATCCAACGGGTTGGCCTCGTGATTCGGGAATGAACCATCCAGCTCAAAATACATCGGGACAATCTCTAGAGGGAGACCAGGAAGGCCTGCAGCACTTCCCAAAACTGCAGGAGCTGTTAGTCCGCCCATGCCGTTAGCTGCGTCAATAACAATCTTTAGCGGTCGAATGGAAGAAAGGTCTACTAGCTGCCTTAGGTAGCTGACATACTCCCCCATGATCTCGTGCTCGCTTGAAAAGCCAGGCTCCGAAACTTCTTCGATACCAGAGGCGAGATATTTCTCTGCACGCTCTGCAATTGCCGAAAGACCTGTGTCCTTAGAAATTCCACGAGCACCTGCTCGAGAGAGTTTGATGCCGTTGTAGCTGGCTGGATTGTGGCTTGCGGTAAACATCGCAGCTGCAGCATCGAGAAAACCTGAGGCAAAGTAGCACTCATCCGTTGAACAAAGTCCTAAGTTGATAGCGTCAGCTCCGCGCGCTGTTGCACCTTCGATGAAAGCTTCTACAAACTCAACCGAAGAGTCCCTCATGTCGTGACCGACAACAAGTGACTTTCCGCCAAGTGAAAGCTCGTCTGCGAATGCCGCTCCGATGGCCTTGACGCTCTCGATGGTCATCTCGGTACCAACCAGGCCGCGGATGTCATACATCTTGAAGATTTTTTGAAGTGAGCTCATTTGCTCAACAATACAATGGGCCCATGGCAAAAACACCTCGCTCCCGCGATAGTTATCGCGACCGTCACGGGCGCGGCATACGAAGGCCAATACTTTCCAAGCTTTTCAAGTTTGGTCAAACCCGCTCTCACGGATTCGAGCAGTACGTCGAGACAGCGGTGGAGTATCTCAAGGGCATCTGGGAAGAAGATCTAGCCGGCGTGAGCTGGAAAGTTTTGGATGCTCCGCCAATTTCTGACTACACCATCGAGGTGCCAAGGTGGAGAGTGGATCGAGACACGAACACGGTGGTGATTTATCGAATTCCAACTGAGCGATTCGGCAATCACTCAAGGCAGGGTGCAATTGAAGAGCGCCTCAAAGTTGAGGAACAAGTTTTTGAAGCTATTGCTGAGCTACTGGATATAGATCCCTGGGATCTTGTTCCCGAGTACTACAACCGCTAGCCAAATCTCACTCGCACTTCGGAACCTAGGTTCCTCGGGTCTCTAACATCCAAATCAGAAATCTGCCCCTCATTCAAAACAGCAACCGTGGCGTAAACGCCCGGCGCTTGAGAAATAGACACTGGACCAGATAAATCAACTGTTGCAGTTCCAAGGGTTGGAACCAAAACCCTAACGCTTGCGCCGCTTCGTAAATTCTGCACGAGAACAGTTGATGCTGAAGATCCAGAGTTAGCAAGAACCAGAATGGAATCGCCATCGGCAGGGATTGAAACTGCTCGATCAGAAACTAATTCTTCAGCAGGAGATACCCATGCAAAATCCAGTCTCGGTGAAGCTCCTGGGTTTCCTCTTGCAACTCGAAGGCCTGAGTAAACGGGCTTATCCGAGGAGATAAAGACCGAGTAGTTGCCATCCTTGAGCTCTGCAATGGGAAAGTCTGAAACGGTGCCCGGTTCGATGATTCCTGTAAACACCGCTCCAAAGACATCAGCCTCGGAAGAAACAATCTGGACAGTTACATTTGAACCTTCTGGTGCAAAGATCCGCAGAGCGTGACCGGCATCTGAGTTTTCCTCAGCATTGATTGTTTGGTTGATTACCCTGGTGCCTCGAATTACTAAACCTGGAAGAACAGAGCTTTCGGCCGCTTGAGGGTTAGGGCTGATCCAGTCCACACCGGTAGCTGTAGTTCCCCTAACAGCGCGAGCCTGAATCCAACCGGCAAGTTTTGCTCCTTGGGATTGAACCTGGACAGCAAGCGAAGGCACCGTTGGAGCAAAGCTCGCAAGAGAAACGGCAGTTGTGCTCTGGGCTGGAACGGAAATTCCAGAAAGGCCTGAAACCGTGACTTCGCCTAAGTCAGTGAAGATTCGAATATCTGCTGTTGCATCTATCGGGCTCGGGTTAGTCAGCACCAGAAGCGCTTCGCGTCCAGCAAGGGTTGAGCCCCCAACAATAACAAAGTCATTTCTTGGCAACTGGCAGGACGCTGCGGCAAGCCCACGCATTGAACCAATGGCTGAAAGCTGTGCTGTGCTTCCGGTTAGGACACTGGATCCCTGTTCACTTTCTTGATCAGCATTCAGGTTTGTAAGCGCTGTGGCGTCTGAAATAGCAGATGAACCAAAGATGCGACTAGAACCTAGTTCAGTGCTGGAATTTGCAGAGCCAGAAACACTCTGCACTGCCAGCTCACCACTGCCTTTGGCGGTGTAGTAAAGATCCGCCGTACCTGATCGCTCAATCATGCTCAGATTGGTTCCGGAATCGCCACCGCTTCTAAACAGCGGGCCTGGGCATACCAGGTTCAGATCAGCTGGTTTCACGCTGTAACTACCGCTAGCTGAATCAAACTCCACCTTGTAATCAAATGTTGGAGCAAAAACCAAACCTGCAACCAAAACTGCGCTCACAGAGACAAAGGAAACTATGCGGAGAATCATTAGTTATTTTCCTCCGCATCAACAAAGATTGCACTTTCTTTTCCATTGCGTTTCCTGATTGAGCTAGTTGGAAGCGCAAGCAGCACATAAAGCAATAAAGCTCCAAGGCTGAGTATTTTTGTGACAGAAAAATCAAGTTCAGATACACTCGGCTCCGATTCAACCGATTGAACTTTCCAGAGCTGACCGAAATCAGTTTCACCGATTGACTCCAGTCCCCTGGTTGAATCCAGTGCCATCTGAAGATCCCGATCTGCCGGGGAAACCAAGATGTAGCTGATTCCAAACTCCTCCAGTGGAGTCAAAACATCTGCACCGTTTGCAGAAACTAGGTTTGCAACTAGTTGACCAAGAACTTGATACTGCGGATTCTCATTCGATAGTCCCGAGCTTGCTATTTGGTAAGCGCTCGAGAGTTGCTCTAGTTTGACCCCTGAGCCTTCAAACAATTCGGCTGCGACAGCATCCTCGCCTGCACCAAGTTTCAAAGTTCTTACCAGTAGGCCGGCATCTGCATCGGCCTGAATGATCGAAGGAACGCTTCTGCCATCCGAGTATGAAACTGCAGGTGGGTTAGTGGCCATAGCAAAAGCTGCTGGAGCTATTCCCAAAAGAGCAACCAGCGAAATTGCAATAGAACGCAGAGCCGTGCTTGCCGAAGATAGCTGAGCAAAGGCTGCAGTTATCGCCAACCCGTATAGGGCAAGCACCGAACTCAGTTCTAGATTCACAGACGTGATCTGCCCAAAACTAAACTGCACACCGGCTCCAGCAAAAGCAACGGCCAAAGCAATCAATGCCACAACCCAAAGTCCAAGCGACGCTTTAGCTCCGGGAGTTAGAAGTGAAACTAGGGCTAGGAGCAAAATCGGGACGGTGATAAACAGTCCAAGAGTGAGTGCGTCGAACCCGAAGCCAAAAAATGGAAGTGTCCAGTTAGCCTCAAAAGCCCTTGGGCTTCCAGGTCCTGGACTCATCAAGACTGCTAGTGGGGATACGGTGCCTAGACGCTCTAGAGCTAGCGGCACAAACCAAACTACTGTCAGGCCGGTTGAAAAAAGCAGCGACATTAGCTTGGAAGGCCTAACGACAGCTAAGCCAATAATCAAAACAATCAGCGTTAGTCCAAGAACCGGAGAGCTAGCGGTGACTAGCGCCAGCAGGATTCCAGAAACTCCAACTTGAGACCAGGTCGAAACAAAGGATCCAGGATTTGAAAGTCCAAGGCCTGCAATCTTGGCGATTGAATGTGCCAGGTAAGGCAAGGCGATAATCGCAATCACTTGCGCAATCCGAGTATCGGTTATAGATACGGTCAGAGCTGGCCACAGCGCATAGCCAAGCGCTGCCGCAATGCGAATTGGATTGCTTCTTGAGATAAGCCCCGAGAGATAAAACATTCCAGTAAAAGCAATTGCGGTTGACAAAAACAACACGAGAGTGATCGACAGGCTCGGCTGGAAAAACAGTGGTGCGCTAACAATGGCCAGCACCCAGCTAAATGGATCAGCGGCGCCTACAAAGCCAAGACCTAGGTTCTGGTTCATCGATCCTGCCTGACCGAAGATGTCTAACCAGTTGCTAGAAAGTGGAATTACACCCGCACCCGATACAGCGCCATTAGTTGGAATCCAGAGTGCGTTTAGGGCAATTAGTCCCAGAGCAAACCAAACCGCACCTGAAGATAAGAAGCCTGAGTTTGCACTTTGGGCAACCTCTTCGTTATCTCCCCTGGCGTGAGCTGCCAATAGCTGAGCAGAAACTTCCTGGTCCTTGGCTCTTTGATTGGAGCTTTTGACCTCTTGCTTGGTGGCGCGAAGGCTAGATAAAGTGAGGAGCTTTACCGAGGTAGTGCGGCGGATTCGAGATCGAGAACTAAGAATCCTTCCCAGCTGCATAAAGGTAGTAACAGCTGCGTCCAGCTCAGCTGGGATTGAACCCGCTCGCTTTCTAACAAGTAGTAAGAGGGAATTTAGCAGTGCGAATGGAATAAGAAGTAACCAGCCAAGGACGAAGCCGATAAAGCCTGCATAGCTCAGAGCTAAGTAGAGCTCTGCATGCCTAATGGCTTTGGCAGGAGTTCCTCCAAGCCAGCTTCGAGTGCGCTTGCCGTTCATGGAGAGCATCTGGTGCGCGATCTTCGAAGCTGGTGCTACAGCTACTCGCCCACCGCTTAGCCTGGCGCGAATGGAGAAGTCAACGTCTGCCGCCAGTGGTGGAGCCTTGGGGTCGAAACCGCCAAGTTCCCGATACTTCTCTAGATTTATCAAGGCACCTGCGGTGCCAACGGCCATGACATCTTCCAGGTGGTCATGCTGGCCCTGATCGAATTCGCCTCGAACGCGGCTAAACAATTTCCCGCCACGGGTAAGGGTGAGGCCCATCTGCTTGATTAGCTTTGGGTCATCCCAGTCAACTTGCTTAGGGCCAACTACTGCCAAGGAGGGACTTAACTCGATTTCCTTGAGCAGTTTTTCTAATGCGTCGGCATCGGGTGCGCTGTCGTCATGCAGAATCCAGATGTAGCCATCGGTTGCAAGATGCTTTACTGAAGCTTCAATGGCTGCCGCAAAAGATGTTTTGTGATTTAGCTTGAGGGTTTCAAATCCGGCTGTTGGTGCAACTTCTGTTTTTGAAGAATCAACAACGAGAATTCTTGAAGGCGGAACAGTTTGTTTTGAAAGTTGGTCGAGAACTCGAGTTAGGGACACCGGTTCATCGTGCGATAGCACTACGGCAGAAACGTTAACTGTCATTTTGTGCTTTCCTAAAAGTTGGACGCACTAAGCACGTTTTTTAAGCTTGCGTCTTTCTCTTTCTGAAAGGCCGCCCCAGATTCCAAATCTTTCGTCATTGGCAAGTGCGTACTCGAGGCACTGTGCCTTTACGTTGCAGCCGGTGCAAATTCTCTTTGCATCTCTTGTCGAGCCACCCTTTTCTGGAAAGAATGCCTCTGGGTCAGTCTGTGCACAAAGTGCATCTGCCTGCCAGGAGAGTGGATCTTCTTCAAAGTCTGAGTAGGCACCCGCGACGCCTAAAAGAATCGGGTCGATAAACCAGTTATCTGGAACTTGTCCGCGACTGTCCATGTGTTGCAATTCCGTTCACTAAGTTGCCACTTCTCCCGAAAGGGTTCAAGGCAAAACTTTCATTCGTGTAATTACACTGTTGTTATTCACCTCTTGTCAAGTTGAAATCCCCAATCTGTGGGGTCCCCAGCCCAGTGGATCCGCCAGTATCCTTGGGGGTATGAGCGTGTTGGTGACTGGTGGAGCTGGGTATATCGGGTCTCACGTGGCCCGTATCTTGAGCCAGGCGGGCACCCCAGTCGTAGTGGTCGATAACCTCTCAACAGGCTTAGATTCAAGGGTTTTGGGCCTTCCGGCGGTCCATCTAGAACTCTCAGATGCAGGTTCGGTGGCCGCTTTGGAGCAGTTAATCACTGAGCACAAAGTCACTGCCGTGGTGCACCTAGCAGCCCTAAAGCAGGTCGGGGAATCGGTTGAAAAGCCCGAAGAATATTTCTTAAAAAATCTTGGCGGACAGGCCAATTTGCTCACCGCCATGAGAAACACCGGGGTCAAGAAATTCGTTTTTTCCTCGAGCGCTGCAAGCTACGGGGTGCCCGATGTGGACCTAGTTTCTGAAGAACAAACCCCCCAGCCAATCAATCCCTACGGCCAGACCAAACTCATTGGTGAGTGGATGGCTCAAAATGCCCAAACTGCTTGGGGGCTTTCTCACGTGAGTCTGAGATATTTCAACGTTGCAGGTGCTGGCTGGCCAGATCTTGCCGACACTCAGAAACTGAACGTGATTCCAATTGTCTTTGCAGCCCTAAAGGCAGGAACCAAGCCAAAGGTTTTTGGAAGCGACTACCCAACACCGGATGGAAGCTGCATTAGAGACTACGTCCACGTAATGGATCTAGCCAAGGCTCACGTTGCAGCTCTGGATTACCTGAACCAGGACAAGAGGCAGTTCTCGATATTCAACGTTGGAACCGGTTCTGGTTCAAGTGTTCTAGAAGTCATGGAACAAATCAGAACAACCACAGGAATTGAATTTGAATACGAGCTTGCTCCTAGAAGAGCTGGGGATCCACCGCGACTAATCGCCGATGTTTCGAGAATCAACAAAGTGATGAACTGGAAATCAGAGAACGCACTGGTTGAGATTGTTGAAAGCGCCTGGAAGGCGCTGAACTAAAAAAGTTCTTAGGAACCTAGAACAACGAAGGCATCGCCGCTTCCGCTAAGGCTGAATTTCTTAGCCTCCGAGACAAAGACAACTTCGCCTTTCTTCAAAACCTCGCGCTCTTCAAGGCTTGTGCTGATGGCCACTTCGCCACTTGCACACACAACCACTGCTCCAGCCGGAAGATCCAAATCAGCTAGCAAATTAGACCCCGTAACTTGTGCTCGATAGACCCTAAACTCCGAGGCGGAAACCGGATACTCAACCAGGCCCTCCGCTAGCTTTCTAGGAGCCACCACAGGATGCGCCAGTTCAGTAAAGTCAGTGATTTGCCTAAGCTCTGCCTTATCGATGTGCTTTGAAGTGAGCCCACCTCGGATCACGTTGTCACTTGCTGCCATTACCTCTAGCCCAAGACCTGCAAGATAAGCGTGCAGATTTCCAGCGGAAAGATAGATTGCTTGTCCAGGCGAAAGCTTGACGTGATTCAAGCTCAGAGCAACCAGTGCTCCGGTATCCCCCGGGTACTTCGCCAACAGCTCAACAACCAAAGCTCTTGCCTGCTGCGCCAGTGAATCCGTTTCGAGAACCTCAATAGTTGAGCTAAAACGTTCAGCAAGTGCCTTATCTTCTAGCAGTTCGGCAAAAATGTCTTCGAGGGAGGCATCTGTTGCCGTGAGTGCAGCAAGTTCTCCGAACCTAGCTTCCGATTCTGAAAATGCCAAGAAAATTTCCAAGAGTTGTGCCCTGGGCCTAAGCCCACACAGCGCTTCAAACTCTGTCAGGGCAATCAAGATTTCTGGCTTGTGGGAATCATCTTTGTAGTTTCGCTCTGGAGCGGTGAGAGAAATTCCGGCTGCATTCTCTTTTGCAAAGCCCGCTTTGGCCTGGAGTGCATTTGGGTGAACCTGAATCGAAAGCGGTGAGTCGGCGGCTAGAAATTTCACTAGAAAAGAAAGCTTTGAACCAATGGCATCGGAAAGGCCCTGCCCTGAGCCAAGAAGTTTGGATTGGCCACCCTCGTGGGTTCCAAACCAGATCTCAGCTACTGGTTGATTGGCTGTGCCAATGCCGAAGTGGTCCTGGATCAGATTCTTCGATCCCCAAGGGTAGTTTTTTTCTTCCCCGCTGATTCGAACTAACAAGCTAGTTCTTCCTAGCTCTTGAAGTGCTCGTTGGCTCGTTCAAGGTCCTCGGCAAAATCAACCTCGACGGCATACAAATCGCTAATGTCAACAGCTTGGAATCTCAGGCCATCAGATTCGATCCCGACTTCAATACCGCGCTCGAAGTAGTCCTGGTCATCCACCCCAGAAAGACGCTTGATCAGTGCCTGCTTATCCTTTGAAGACACAAAGTTGATGCCGACTGCTTCACCAAGGCCGTTCACGACCTGCTTGGAGAGCTGGTCGATGTATCCATCGCCTGAGAGTGTGTATTTGACCTCTTCATCGCTGACCTTGGCCGTGTTCACCACAACGAACGACTGATCTGCCTCTATAAGAGGTAGCACTCGATTTAGCACCTCAGGGTCAAAAACCACATCGCCGTTTAGCCAAAGCGCTCCCCCATCATTCGAAGCTCGAAGGGCCTTCAGCAAAGACTTGGAGGTGTTGGTCTGGTCGTAAAGCTCGTTATAAACAAAGGTCGCTTCAGGAAATCTCTCGATAATGGCTTCGAGCTTGAAACCGACCACGATCATTGCCCTGAAGTTTTCTCCGAAGGCTTGGGCCAGATTGTCCATCTGCTGCTTCATGATTGAGCGGCCATCACGAAGTTCGGTGAGTGGCTTTGGAAGCGGACGGGCAAGCCTTGTTCCCATCCCGGCGGCCAGGATGATTACCTGTTTAGACATAACCCTAAGTTTAGGGAAGTTTGAGGACTTGACCGATGCGAATGCGGTTCGGGTCGGTGATTGCGTTTAGATCCATCAAAACCCTCGTGGTGGTTCCGAAGCGGGACGCGATGCCCGTCAAAGTGTCGCCTGATTTGACCGTGTACGTCTTTGACCCTGAAGGACTCGAGGTGGGGCTAGGACTTGGAGTCGGCGACGCAGTCGGACGAGGAGTTGGTGTGGCCGATGCAGTTGGGCTCGGTGTTGGTCTCGGTGTCACGGTCGGAGTAGGAGTTGGTCTCGTTGGTGCAGGAGTTGCAACCGGAGCAGGTGTCGGTGCGGAAACGCTGTCAGCAACAACTGCTGTTGAAGCACTTACCTTAGATCCAGTTGGAACGCGATTAGCAAACACAGCGTCAACGGGAATTGCACTTGGTCCTGAGCCTTTAAGAGCAACGTAGCGAGCCTTGTTTGCAATTGGTCGCTTCTTGCCATCTTCAACAAGGAAGTATTGACTGCTTGCAGTTCGTATAAATCTAGAACCAGCTGCGTTTGAGATCGAGAGTGCCGCGCAAGTTCCAGGATCTAGTTCGCGAGCTGTTGTTGGGTAGTGAGTGAAAGTTTCGGCGCTAACGCGAACGAGCTTTCCTGCAACAACTAGGTGTGGTTGAGCGCTACATGTGACCTTCACACCAGAGAGACTTCCTGCTCGTTCATAGGAAGAGACAGCGGATTTCTTCACGGTCCTTGCAGCGCCTAGCCCAAGAGCACGCGCTTGCTCAGTGCTTGGGATTTTGTATAGCCGACTAAGGCCATCAACTAGGAAGTTTGTGCTGCCAACGCGAACTAAGGCACCAGGAGGAATAACTTGGCTACCCTTTCGCATCTGGCTGAGAGCCGAAGGAGAGATACGGTGCACAGTGTTTTCCTCAAGGCTGGCACGCACGGCTTTTCGGTCGGAAGTTTGAATTGGACGAAGCTCACCATCGTTTACCAAGAACAATGTTGCGTTTGTGGTGGATCGCACCACAGCAGGGGTTACCAATTCCTCAGCAACGGTTGGAATCAAGTTCAAAACCGATGCAGGCAATACGCTCGGCTTCTCAATCCAGTTCTCGGTGTCTTTGATAAGTCGCTTACCCGACGGAGTCAGAAGGTATTGCTTGCCTGCGTCATCGGCCACAATCGACTGAATAGTTGCACCAGCGGTAAGTGCCTGGATGCTCTGCGAGCTCAAGGTTGAGCCCTGACCCTGGAACCAAGGGCTGAAGTTAACGTCGGTTGCGGTTGCGGGATCGATTGCGAAGAAGCTGCCATCAGCAATAATTCCAAGGGCTCCGGTCTCACGGTTTCCAACCAAGGATCCGTTCATAGCAATTGGCTGGCCAACCGGTAGGTAGTTCAAAGATGCTCGTCTAATTTGTGAAGGCGCTGCAAGAGTAACTCCGGCAGCTTGAGCGGAGGCATCGTTTAGCACTTCACGGATTTGGCCAGCTTCAACAAGGTAGCGCTCACCACTTGCTCCAAGCACCACGTTGGTGGCATCGCCACCGGAAGCCAGTGCGCTGAACTGCGGGCTAGTTAGCGTCACAGCCGAGCCACAGTTCAAACCAAAGGTAGCTACCTGTTCACAGGTTGTGAAGCGAATTCGTTTTCCGTTGTCTACAAAGGAGTAGCGGTCGGTTGTGGCGTTTCGAATAAGAGGTGTCATGTCCCCGACGGTTGCGAAACTGTCTAGGTAGTCTTTAGAGATTTCACCGACCGGGCCAAGTGGCGCTAAGGATGCAAGGAGTTCAGCGTCAGGGACTCGGTACTTCACTTCGTCAACGATAAAGAAGGTGTCCCCCTTAGCGGCCTTCAACAAGAAGCCACCACCGATTGGAGAACCAAACCAGTCGGAGAAGAATCTCCAGAAGTTTCTGTTTCCATAGGAGCTGCAGCTATCTCCAGTTGAGTAGAGGTTGTCTAGTGCTGCTTGGTTAGGAACGTAAGGGGTGTAGTAGTAAAGGGCCGCAGTTGCTTTGTTCTGCAAAGTAAATGACTGCGATCCGCAACTTGGACGGTTTGGATAATAAGGCCTTGAGATTACAGTTCCAGGTCTAAGCCAAGTAAATGATCCTGCTGGATTGCTGTACCAGTTCAGCTGCCCTACACCTTTATACAGCTGCCAGAAAAAACCTGCCGAAGCCGCACTACAACCACTTGGACTATCGGGACAGTCCATACCAAGCGCAAAGTCATAAGCTCTCGGGCTTGGGTCGGTTGAGGTAATCAATCCCTGTTCTTTTTGTAGTTTGACCAGAATTACTCTTGGGTTGATTCCACAAGCGCGAGCGATGTCATAGATAAGTTCCGCGGCGGTGATGTTGGATTTTGGTGGGACTGATTCACATCGGCCAGGAGATCCAGTGGCACCAGGGGTGCTCAATCGGTAATCCTTGAGACACCCTGGTCTATCAGCTGCCGCGCGACAAGCAGCAACTCTTCCGTCCAAAAATCTCTGAATGTCAGCAACCGTCATAGTTCCAAAGTCGTAGAAAACGCTGTCGCTAATGATCAACCCCGGATCAAACATCGATCCGTTAAGTGCAGCAGCCGGTTCCTGCTCGGAAGGTATTGCAACTAGTCCGAATACGGTCAGTGTCATAACCGTCGCGGCAGCCCAAAACTTTCCAAGAGACTTGAACATTAGGGGATGATCACCTCAAACTTTTCAGACTCCCCTGCGTACTTTGCGGACTCATAGCCGATTACGACGTCCACGGTTCCCTTAGGCAGTCTGGAAAGTGCTGTGGTTAGAGGAAAGCACTGAGTGGTGCTTACGTTGTGCTCGGCAGGTACTCGCTCCATGATGATTGGGGTGTTGCCCGAGTAAATAGTGATGATGCACTCTCCACCGTCTTCAGCGAAGTTGATGACCTCACCGATGACCCGAAGATCGGTTCCCGCAATTTCATAGAAAAGCAATCTGGGCTTCGCAAGCTCCTTGGGGGCTGCTGTCGGGGTTTCAGATGCTGTCGGTGTTGGAGTGACCTCTGTAGCGGTTGGGCTTGGGTTCATCGGGTCGCTGGGTGTTTCGTTGCTTCCGAGATTCGGATAAAACAGGGCACAACCAGCCAGGGTTGCAACTGCAACCAATGTTGTGGCGATTAAAAGGGTCCGCTTCATGGCTCAACTCCTAGACACTCTAAAGTCTAGGTTTAATGTTCTGAAAAGATGCTGTGAAACGCGGTGAGTGTTGCATCCACCACACGCTTCGAAGCAAGACCGTCCTCCAGTTTGTTAAATTTCTGCTGCCAAGCCAAATAGCGCGGTGCGTACTGCGCCTTCTGACTGTCGATGCTTTCTAAGGCTTTTCTCAGGAATGACGAATCTCTGAGAATCGGACCTGGGGCAAGTTTTTCAAAGTCAAAGTAGAAACCTCGCTTTGCGACATAATCGTCAAAGTCAGGAGCCAGAAAAATCATCGGCTTTCCCGTGACAGAAAAATCAAACATCGAAGATGAGTAGTCGGTCACCAGCACATCCGCAGCCAGATACAACTCCGCCACATTTTTGTAATTCGTGACATCAATTGCTCCGCCCGTGACCTTGGAGCTATGAGCCGAGTGAGTGTTGGTGTGACCGCGAAACAAAACTGTGACATTCTCGCCCAGAGATCCCTCGAGAAAGTTCACGGGTTTCCAGTTGCCGGTAGCTGTTCTTTGTGAATCTCGCCAAGTTGGCGCGTATAAAACAACCTGTTTGCGCTCATCTGTTATCCCAAGTGATCGCCTAATCAAATCCCGCTTTGAGGCCTGATTGACCAAGACGTCGTTTCGCGGATAGCCGGTTTCCAAGATGGTTCCCCGGTATCCAAAGGTGGATGGAAAAATCTCGGTGCAATAACTGCTTGGCGAGATTAGGAAGTCCCAGTATGAGGCTTCTCGATCCATCATCTTCAGATAGCTTCCGGTTGGAACAACATCCACGATGTCTCTACCTAAACGCTTAAGGGGCGTTCCGTGCCAAGTCTGGATGTAGCGCTGGCCCTCCCGCTTTCGGAAGTAGCCAGGAAAGTTTGTGTTGTTTACCAACACCCTGGACGTGGCAAGTGCCCTGAGCCAGGTGATTGAACCGTGCTTCACCCCTTTGGCGCCTTCAGGTGCTTGGGTTTTTGAGTTCACGGTGAATAGCAGTTCAGCGCTTGGGTTTCGAGAGAGTACCTCCGTGAAAATTGCGTACGGATTGTCTCCGATTACCTTGCCTTGAAAAGATTCGAACAAGATGCTGTTGGATAGCTTTGCCCTACTAAAGATTCGATAGACGAAACCTCTGAACCAATCGAGCTGGCGCCTACGAAGAGCCCCAAGAATTCGAGTCGGCGAGTACTTCACTTCTTATCTCCAGCGTCAACAATCTTTCGGGCACCAAAAGCCAGGCCAATCCAAAAACCACTGGCCCAGCTCAAGTGCATTACAGGCAGTGCAACAAAAACTGCTAGGCGATCAAGTACATCCAACGACTTCGCAGTTCCCGATGCAAAACTCAATACCAACAGATAAAGCGCGATTGGAATAATCAATGCCTGCTGCGGGATAGCTTGCACCATCGCAAGAATTACATAATCGACCATCACAAGCAAGGCTGCTGGCGGGATGAAGTATCTGATCGATGCCTTACCTGGTGCTCTACGAGTAAGTTCTCCGCGCCAAACACCGGTGGAGTAAAACTGCCAAGCTAACGCTTTGATGTTGGAGCGCGGCCAATACTTCACAACAAGTTCTGGGCTGAACCAAACTTTGCCACCTGCTGCCTTTAAGCGTTGGGAAAGATCCCAGTCCTCCCCGCGAATTATCTTTTCGTCATATCCGCCAACAGCTTTGAGCGCCTTGGCGTCAAAGATTCCCAGGTAGGCGGACTCTGCTTCTCCAGCAGTACCGCCAACGTGGTAGCTACCTCCGCCAAGACCGAAGCGGGAACCGTAGCCGAAGGCAACTGCTTTTTGTAGCGGGGTTTTACCAACCGCGCTCATGACGCCGCCCACTAAAACTGCGCCAGTTTCTTCCAGCAGCTCCACTC
>CAYVZV010000010.1:22642-30964 GCA_964456485.1 uncultured Rhodoluna sp.
GCGCTCATGACGCCGCCCACTAAAACTGCGCCAGTTTCTTCCAGCAGCTCCACTCCCCGAGCGATATAGCCGGGGCTCAATTCACTATGTGCATCCACTCGAATAATCACATCGCTGGTTGATTGCGCGATAGCAAGGTTCAATCCGGCAGTAGTTAGTCCCTTTGGGTTTTCAATTAGTTTGATGTTTGGGTACTTGGCGGCCAGTTCTTTTGCAACCCGGTCAGTTTCATCAACTGATGGACCAATAGCCAGAACGATCTCCAGTTTTCCTGGATAGTTCTGGCTCATGACGCTCTCCACCGCGGCAGTTAAATGAGCTTGCTCGTTTCGAACCGGCATCATCACGCTAACGCTCTTGACGGTGCTGCTCATCTACTCGTTGTCACCTTTATCCATGGCGGCAATGAATGCGTCACAAACAGCCTTCGGCTCGCCATCCATGAGTAATTCGCCCTTCTCAAGCCAGATAACGCGGTTGCAAGTGTCCTGAATTGATTTCATGTTGTGGCTGACTAGAAATACCGTTCCTGCTTCTTGGCGCATCTGACGAATCTTTTCTTCAGCTTTCATTCGGAACTGTCGATCGCCAACTGCAAGTGCTTCATCGATAATCAAAATGTCATGCTTTTTGGAAGCAGCGATTGAAAAGCGCAGCCTGGCTGACATACCTTGCGAGTAAGTGCGCATTGGTAAATCAATAAAATCCCGAAGTCCAGAGAAGCTGATAATCGAATCACTAGCTGCAGTGATTTCCTTCTTGCCGTATCCCATAGCAAGACCGCCAAGCATGATGTTCTTTTCCCCACTCAGGTTAGGAAGTAAAGCTGCTCCAACACCCAGCATCGTTGGCTTTGCAAACGCATAAACCGCGCCTTTGGTCGGAGGAAACAGTCCTGCGATTGCTCTCATCAAAGATGACTTACCGGAGCCGTTGGATCCAACAATTCCGATGGTCTCGCCTTCGTAAACCACAAACGAAACACCTTTGACGGCATGGACTTCTCGCATGCGAGTTTTTTTGGCTTGAGTACCTTTTTCGGCCTTGGCTTTCTTGCCGGTTCCAAAAACTTTGTAGATGACGTGAACATCGTCAACTACTACTACTGGTTTACCGTTGGCGGCATCAGTCGCGACCATAACGCGCCTCAGCTTTCCAGAAGTAGAACACGCCAACAACGAAGGTGACTATTGCCCAGCTCGATGCAGCAATCCATAGAAACGGGGTCATCTGCATGTCGTTGATTAGCGCTCCGCGAGCAAGGCTTATGAAGTCGTAAACCGGGTTCAGCATGGCAACTGCCAACAGTTCTGGGTAGCCAGCAAAGATGCGCTCAATCTCGAAGAATATTCCGCTGGAGTAAAACATCAGGCGAGTAATAAAGGGAACAAGTTTTCCAAGGTCCTTGACCTGAACAGTTAGCCTTGCGGAGATCATTGCTAGGCCGGTGCTGAATAAGAACATCAGGAAAGTGATTGGGATCAGGTATAACCAGTCCCAGGTGATTTGCTGCCCAAAGGCCAGCATCACGATCGGAAGAATTGCGAGCTGTGGCAGGAAGTTAATGAACTCTCTAATTACTGCAGATAGCGGAAGAAGAATTCTGGGAAAGCTAACTGTCTTTAGAAGCCCCGAGTTGGAAGTAATCGCTTTGGCACCGGAAGAAAATGAACCCGAGAAGAACGAGAAAAGAAAAACTCCGGTAATCAAAAAGGGAATGAAATTATCTGGCCTTAGATCTCCAAGAATCAAACCAAATACCAAGCCATAAGCAAAAGCTTGTAGGGAAGGAAGTAGAACCAACCACCATCGACCCAGTCTGGTTCTGGCGTTGGCTGATTCGGAAGCGTAAAGCGACATAGTAAATGCAAAGTCGCGACGACCCCAGGCCTGCTTTAGATACTCACGAAAGTTTGGACGAACGCCTACCTGCGTCAGACCATGCGATTTTGCATAGTCAGCTAGATTCATTTTCCGCCTCTAGCAATTTCGGATTTGAGCTGCTCGTTTTTCTCTGCAACCAAAGAAGCCAGTGACTGGCCATAGTCAATTAGCTTTTTCTCAAGTGCCGGGTCGTTTGTTCCCAAGATGCGAGCGGCCAGAATTCCTGCATTTTTTGCTCCCCCGATTGAAACGGTGGCAACTGGAATGCCGCCTGGCATCTGCACGATAGAAAGAAGCGAGTCCATGCCATCAAGTTTGCTGAGAGAAACAGGAACACCTATGACAGGAAGTGTTGTGACTGAGGCCAGCATGCCTGGTAGATGTGCTGCCCCTCCGGCACCGGCGATGATGACCTTAATTCCACGTGATGCGGCAGCTTTGCCCCACTCAATCATTTTCTCTGGAGTACGGTGAGCAGAAAGAACTTCGACTTCATACTCGATCCCAAATTGCTTCAGAGAATCCGCTGCGTCCGACATCACGGACCAGTCTGAGTCTGAGCCCATGACAACGCCGACCAATGGATTGGCCATTATGGACTCCTGTCGAATTGGATCAAGCTCGCCTGCCCAATTTTAGTGAAGATTGGGCTTTAGTGGACACCCAGAATTGCAGACCGTGCCTCTTGGGCAGTAGCTAGCGCGGATTCATGGGTTTTCCCAATCACGGTGATGTGGCCAAGCTTTCGGCCCATGCGTGGGCTCTTTCCGTAGGAGTGCAGCTTCGCTGATGCGAAAGAGCGCATCAGTTCTGAATAGTTTTCAATGAAATCAATTTCATCAGATACCCCAAGAAGATTAACCATCACCGCAGGTTCTGGAACGTCCGTGTCACCGAGTGGAAGATCCAATACAGCACGAAGGTGCTGTTCGAATTGGGACGTAGTTGATCCTTCGATGCTGAAGTGTCCTGAGTTGTGCGGACGCATTGCAAGCTCATTCACAAGAAGTCTTCCATCTGCTGTTTCAAACATCTCAACCGCAAGATTTCCTGTCACGCCAAGGGACGTTGAAATCAACTCGGCAATCTTTATCGCCTTTTCAATCAATTCCCTGGAAGTGTTTGGGGCTGGCGCTAGTACTTCCGAACAGACGCCGTTTTTCTGCCTGGTTTCAACAATTGGCCAGGCTCTAAATTCACCGCTTGGGGTGCGCGCCGAGAGCTGAGCCATTTCGCGAACGAAAGCCACTTTCTCTTCGGCAAGAAGTTTTCCTCCAAGCTTTGCAAGATTAGAAGGCTCAAACCAGTCGCTCACCTCTGTCGAAGAGCGAACGACTCGAACGCCTTTGCCGTCGTAGCCTCCGATTGGGGTTTTGACTACAACTTCTGGGCCGTGCTCGGCGATAAAGCTGTCGAGTTCACTTGGTGTGGAAACTGCCGCCCATTGTGGATTAGGTGCTCCGATAGCCTCAAGAGCTTCGCGCATAACTAGCTTGTTCTGGGCGTGAGCCAAGGCTTTGGAAGAAGGTTGGACCGAGATACCTTTGGCTTCGAGGGCTTCCAGTATCTGCAAAGGAACGTGCTCGTGATCGAAAGTGATTGCATCAACACCTTCGGCAAAACTCAAAACAGTTTTGAGATCCGTGTAATCCCCGACAACAGTGGCTGCAAGATTGGCCGATGAGTTTTCCGATTCTGCAAGGACCTTGAGTTCAATTCCAAGGTTGATAGCCGGCACAATCATCATGCGAGCTAATTGCCCGCCGCCGATTACTCCAACCCGATAGCTCAAGTGGTTCCGTTCCCTCAACTAGATTGCGACCTTGGCCCATGCTTCGATTTCAGCGGCCAAGTGTTTGGTCTTAGCGTATCCGCCAATGCGGAACTCGTTTCCATCGACCGAAAGAATTGAGATTACCTGCCCACCCAAGGCGCCTTCCTTCTGAATCTCAATTGAGGAAAGCTCCGATAGTTTCAGCTGCCTTTTTCGAAGGCCCATAAACCCAAACCGATAGACCAGTCTTTCGCTGGTTAGCTCGAGATAACTGGCCAAATAGCTCAACAGTGGAAAGAACCAAAACAACGCCACGATAACTCCACCTGCAATAAGCGCGTAGTTGTAATCACTAGGTGAAATCTGCTCCACGACAAACGCCAAGGCGAAGCTAATCGCTGCAAGGACCAAGGTGGGGAAGAAAAGTCTTCGAGCTTTGGGCTTTAGGCGAATCACGCTGTATTCAGAAGTAGTCACTGGATAATCTTCCCGCTAAGCCTTACGAAGGTGAAGCACATCGCCCGCTGAAACAGTTAGTGTCTCACTCGCTGTTTCCACAACCAAGCGCCCGGCGGCATCAATGTCCTGCGCTTTACCGAAGGCCTTTTTGCCATCTGGGAACTCAACCGAAACTTGTTGGCCTACGGTTGCCGAAATCTGCAAGATGGCTTCCCGAAGACCGCTAGAGATCGCATCGCCTCCTGCAGCACCAAGCTCCGAATACAACTTCTTGAGGTTTTGAATAATTGTGGCCAGCAGCTGATCCCGGTCAGCGGAGCCACCAGTTTCGACCAATAAAGAAGTAGCGGTTTCCACTGGAAGCTGGGCAGTTGTTTGATTGACGTTTATGCCGAAGCCGATTACCACGCAAGACAGATCAGCTGCGGCTTCGGCAAGAATGCCGCTTACCTTCTTATCTGCGATCAAGACGTCGTTAGGCCACTTGATCTTTGGCTTTTGCCCAAGTTCGGCGATAGCTTGGCTTATCGCGAGCGCAGTCATAAGCGATAGCCAGCCGATTCCTGAGCTTTCGGCAAAGATTGGTCGAAGTAGTACTGATGCCATCACCGATGAGCCCGGGCTTGCTTCCCAACTGCGGTCCATGCGTCCTTTGCCTGCAGTCTGAAAATCGGTAGCCAATACGTAGAACTCGGGTAAACCCTCGGCCTTAGCAAGTAAGTCACGGTTGGTGGAGCCGGTTTGCTCCAGGTATTCAAAGCCAGCAGCTACTTCCGAAGATTTGAGGTATTCCATCCCTCAAGCCTAAGCCAGGGCTATTTTGTAGGAATCCTCATCAAATGGCTTTGATGCTGTGTCGATACCTGCAATAGCATCGGGTTATGCCTTCGCTAAAGTTGGTCCTTTAGCGCCCAACAGTAATTGGAGAGATCTTGACTGACAAGCCGAAAGCCGACCTATCTACTACCGCTGGCAAGATCGAAGACCTACGCGACCGCTACTACCAGGCCGTTCACGCCAGTGGCGATGCAGCAATTGAGAAGCAGCACGCCAAGGGAAAGAAAACTGCCCGCGAGCGCATCGAGCTGTTGCTTGACCCAGGCTCCTTTGTTGAAGTGGACGAGTTTGTTCGTCACCGCTCAACTGCCTTTGGCATGGAAGCTAACCGTCCATACGGTGACTCAGTTGTCACAGGCTTTGGAACCATCCACGGACGCCAAATTGCCTTGTTCTCTCAAGACTTCACAATCTTTGGTGGCTCCTTGGGCGAGGCTGCAGGAAACAAGATCATCAAGATTATGGACCTGGCAATTTCAACCGGTGTTCCTCTTGTTGGAATCTTGGATTCTGGAGGAGCTCGTATACAAGAAGGTGTGATTGCCCTTGGTAAATACGGCGAGATCTTCAAGCGCAACACCATGGCATCAGGTGTAATCCCACAAATTTCCATCATCATGGGTCCTGCTGCTGGAGGTGCGGTTTACTCTCCTGCCCTAACTGATTTTGTGATCATGGTCGATAAGACCTCGAACATGTTTGTAACTGGACCTGATGTGATCAAGACCGTGACCGGTGAAGACGTCGGCATGGAAGAACTTGGTGGAGCAAGAGCTCACAACCAGACTTCCGGTGTTGCTCACTACCTGGCAAGTGATGAAGAAGATGCTCTGGACTATGCCAGAACCCTTCTTAGCTTCCTTCCAGAAAACAATCTTTCAGAAAGCATCGTCTACGACTCAAGCTCCGAACTAGAAGTCACTGAAGCCGATCGCAAACTAAACACCTTGATTCCGGATTCTCCAAACCAGCCATACGACATGCACACCGTGATTGAGCACCTGGTTGACGATGCACACTTCCTCGAAGTGCAGCCGCTTTTTGCACCAAATATCTTGATTGGTTTTGCTCGTGTTGACGGACGAAGCGTTGGCATAGTTGCCAACCAGCCATCGCAGATGGCTGGAACGCTAAACATTGACGCTGGAGAAAAAGCTGCTCGGTTCGTTAGATTCTGCGACGCGTTTTCGATCCCAATTCTTACCCTGGTGGATGTTCCGGGCTACCTGCCTGGCACCGACCAGGAATGGGCTGGGGTAATCCGCCGTGGAGCAAAACTGCTCTACGCATATGCCGAAGCCACAGTTCCACTGGTCACCGTGATTACCCGCAAAGCCTACGGAGGCGCATACATCGTTATGGGTTCCAAGCAGCTTGGCGCGGATATCAACTTGGCTTGGCCAACTGCTGAAATCGCTGTCATGGGTGGTCAAGGAGCGGTAAACATTTTGTTCCGAGACAAGATCAAAGAAGCCGAAGCTGCTGGGAAAAACATCGCCGAGGTGAGAGCTCAACTAGCTGCTGAATACACCTACAACGTAGCCTCCCCGTTCTTGGCTGCAGAGCGTGGCGAACTAGATGGAATAATCGAACCAGCGCTTACTCGAGTTTCGGTTATCAAAGCACTTAGAGCTCTGCGAACCAAGAGAGCAAACCAGCCTCCCAAAAAGCATGGAAACATTCCGCTCTAATGACTAGACCAGATGATTCCGAGTTTGCGCAAGCCATTGAGGTGGTTTCAGGCGAGCCAACACCCGAGGAACTTGCTGCTGTTGTTGCGGTCCTACTAGATGCAAGCAAACAGCAGTCCACCAGCAAATTGCCGCAGCGCTCAACCTGGGCGAGAAATGACAGCATCCTAAGAAGTGGCATAGTTGTAGGCAACGGCCAATGGGGGTCTCAGTACAAGCAAGGCTTGTAACTCCATAAGCCCGATAGGGAGATGTGCAATGCCACGCAATTCACAAATCGACCAGATAGCTAACCGCTGGGTCGAGACAATCACAAAACTTAGCCCAAGCTTTGCAACCGGTGTTGGTTCCCCAATCGGTGCTGACAAACTCGATGACGACTCTCCCGAGGCCCATGAAAACTACGCGCAAGAAGCGAAGAAAGTTCTTGCGGAACTAAAGTCTGCAACGGTGAGCGATGAAACTGATCGCGTGACCCTAGATGCCATGGTGGCTGATCTGTCGCTGACTCTCGAGATGCACGAGGCAGGCTTATTCAGGCGAAATCTGAACGTGATTGCCTCTCCAGCCCAAGGCATTCGCGATGTCTTCGACCTTTCCCCAACAGCTACCGAAAAGGACTGGGAGAACCTGGCTTCCCGAATGAATGCCGTTGGTGCTGCGCTTGCTGGCTACCAAAGATCCTTGCAGGAAGGTATTGATGCCAAGGACGCCCCGGCCAAGCGCCAGGTCGTTGCAAACATCGATCAGGCACTCAAGATTGCAGCCAAAGACGGGTTCTTTGTGAAATTCGCTGAGTCCGCAAAAACCGATTCAGGTGATCTTCCTGAGTCACTAAAGAGAGAGCTCGGCAAGGCTGCACAAAATGCGACTGCAGCTTACGGAGAATTTGCGAAGTTCTTGCAGGAGGAATTGCTTCCGAATGCGAGCGAAGTAGATGCAATCGGTCGTGAGCGCTACGAGCTTTTCAGTAGAGGTTTCCTGGGAGCAAAGATTGATCTAGATGCAACATACCAGTGGGGTATCGAGGAACTTGAAAGAGTAGTTGCCGAACAAACCGAGATTGCGAACCAGATCAAACCTGGTGCCACCATCGAAGAAGCAGTGAAGTTCCTAGATGAAGATCCATCTAGAAAGCTGCACGGCACTGACGCTTTGCAGAAGTGGATGCAAGGTAAATCAGATGAAGCAATTGCGTCTTTGAGCGGCACTCACTTCGAGATAGCCGAGAAGATGAAAACTCTCGAGTGCATGATTGCACCAACCCAATCCGGAGGCATCTACTACACACCTCCAACCGATGATTTCTCAAGACCGGGTCGGATGTGGTGGTCAGTACCACCAGGCGTCACAGAGTTCAACACCTGGCGTGAACTTACAACCGTGTACCACGAGGGTGTGCCTGGACACCATCTTCAGGTTGCTCAAGCTGTTTTCAATAAAGACGATCTGAATGACTGGCGTCGAAATGTTAGCTGGACCTCAGGCCACGGCGAAGGCTGGGCGCTTTACGCTGAGCGATTGATGTTGGACCTGGGGTACCTGGATGATCCAGGCGATCGCTTAGGAATGCTGGATGGACAACGAATGAGAGCGGCACGAGTTGTTTTGGATCTTGGTGTTCACCTCTCAAAGCCGAAGCTAGAGGGAGGCGGAGTATGGGACTACGACTACGCG
>CAYVZV010000011.1:0-22250 GCA_964456485.1 uncultured Rhodoluna sp.
TCAAAGAGGATTGTGCCATTGAGAAGAAGCCAGCTGGTATCCAGCATTACTAGCGAACGACCTTTACAAGCTTGTAGCCTTCACCTTCTGTGACTACTTCGTGAGCGAAGTCGATGCCTATGTTCCCCAGAGTGACGACGTAGTCGGACTCAGAGACATTTTCAGTCGGAATCACGCTCCCCTCAACTACCAGAAGATCCTTGATGTTCGCCTCGTCAATCCAGAACTTGACTGTAAAGACTTCTGTTCGAGTCTGGCCGATAACCATAATTCGATCGCCAGGCACATCTTCCAGATAAGTTCTCGAATCCCAACCTGCCTGGTCAAAGTATGCGGGGGTGCCATTGATTTCAATCAATTTATTCTGCGACATAACCAGAGCAACAATAAGAACTGCTGGCATTATGTAGCGACCCATCACCAGGTTGCCTCGCTCAGGATTAACAATCCAGAAAATCACCGCGCAGCTAACGAATATGCCAACGAATACAAAAAAGCCTTGACTGTCGCCTATACCGGGCAGCGTGGAGGCGTCGGCATACTGCTTATCAAAAGTCGGTGGGTAGTAAATCGTGAAGAACATTGAGGCCGCAACAATAATCGAGCCTTGGATAATCCTATACAAGCGCTTGGAGTCGGTGAATCTAGGAAGCAACAGACCTAAAACTATGAATTGAGGAATTAAGAATTCGTAGTAGCGGAGGATGAGGCGGTCGCTATGGTCATCTCCACTCGCAGTCACATAAGCCTCAAAGAGCGCAACAACGCCCACCATAGAAACTGTTATCAGGGCAACAAGAACAAACAGAGAACTAACGTCTCCGATGGGCTGCTTCGTCTTCACAACCGAGTAGCTCACGCGAAGAGATAGGACGAGAGGAATTCCAGCCAAAAGAAGCATCGCTGATGCGTGGGCCAGCAAGTGTGTAGACGCAACAGTTAGCAGTACTTCAAGGCCTGAACGAACCGCACCATCGGTTCCCACCGTCACATCTTGGGCTCCGGCAGCACCACTTAGCGCGCCTACAGGCGAGCCGTATCCACCGAAAAGTTTTAGGCCTTCAGTGCCGGCAAAAGCAAAACCAAGACCGAATTTCGTGACCATAAACCCAGTCGCTACGGCAGCGCCTGCCCTGATTCCCTGGAACCAACTCGAACCGGATTTTTTGTAAACGAAGATGAAGGCAAAGAGCATGAATGCAGGCAACATAAAGACTGCGTGTGGCTTTACCAGCGCAGTGGCTCCAAGACTTAGTCCAGAAACAATCCAGAATAACCAGTTCTCTTTTTTGGAAACCACCAGTGTTAGCCAGATTGTCAGCGTCATCATCGAGAAGTACATGGTCTCTGGCATGAAATATGAAACTGGGACCGCAAGCGGGCTCAAAGCGGTTACTGACGCAACAAAGACAGACCAGCGGAATGTAAGGAAACGGAGGGCTATCAGGAACGTGAAAAGGATTGTTCCCATAAAGAAGACGGAATTAATAGTCTTCGTGCAAGCGTAAAACTCATATCCGCAATTGTTTGTAATCCCCATAACCAACGAGAACAGATAGTTGGAGTAAAACTGCTCAGCAAATGGAAGGTTCTTTGCCTGGCTGGTGTAGATGTATTCGTCCTGCATGATCGACGGCAGTACCGTCCAAATGCGACTGATTGACCAAGTAGCCAACAGAAAAGGGATGAAGATCAGCGCATGCTCAGCTCTAAGCTTTGCTACCAAGGTAAGTCCCCTTTATGGCGAGGCCTGGTTGGCACGGCAGAGACGTCGTGGCTAACAAAAGCCAGGAGAAGCTGGAAGCCAAGAATTAATGGGACGACCGAAATCATTACGGTTCCAGTAGTTGCCGCAATTCCGGAATCCATTGACTGGTTATAGGAAGCGATACCGAAAATCAGGCCAAACCACCAAAGCACGATTCCAAGTGGAAGTTCGATTGATGCAGCAGAGACATCACGCAGGTAGTAATTGTAGAAAAGTCTCTTGTGGAAGTTCTTGAAATGCTTCCAAGGAAATTCCCAGAGGGTCTTGATGATACTCAAGTTGCTTTTCTCTGTGCCGTAACGTGCCTGCATAGGGACATCCCAAACCACGGCACGATAAAGGCTGAGACGAAACAAAATGTCGGACTCAAAAAAGAATCTTTTGCTAAGCATGTCAAGAGGAAGTGCCTTAAGAACATCACGATGAATTGCGGTGTATCCGTTTGTCGGATCAGTGATGTTCCAGTATCCAGTCGAGATCTTGGTGAGCAATGAAAGTCCAGCGTTTCCAAACAATCGGATGCTTGGCATTTGACTCAAACCGGTAAGGCTGTCCAGTCGATCACCTTTGGTGTAGTCAGCGCGTCCGTTGACAATTGGGGCGATTAGCTCACTAATCAAAGCTGGATCCATTTGTCCATCACCGTCAAGCTTGACGATGATGTCGGCATCGGTTTCCATGGCGGCTTTATATCCGGTGATCATGGCACCGCCAACACCGAGGTTCTCCTCGTGGAAGATGACTTTTACTCTTTTGTCTGACACCTTTTCTTGGACAAGCTTTCCGGAGCCATCTGGACAAGCGTCGTCGACAACAAAGATGTAGGAGACCTCTTTGCCGATTTCCGACAGAGTCTCAACAATATGAGATGTGACCTTATAAGAAGGTACGACTACGGCAATGATTGGCTTAGACAAGCAAACCCCCGATAGATAACTCAAACTTCGGGTTCAGACAATAACTGGTGATTTGTTCCATGGTCAGATCTTGCTTACTTCCGGTTCGATAAATGAAGCTCTGGGTGTTAATTTACTTGAAAAGCTGGCTTTCATTGCCTTTAGCAATGCAATAAAGCCCAAGGAAATCCCTGGGCTTTATTGAACATGGTGGAGATGGGGGGAATTGAACCCCCGTCCGATTTTTGGATTCTGACTCTTCTACGGGTGTAGCTTCAATACTGTTTTACTCGACTCCGGTCAAAGCTTGAAGCGACCTAACCGACGAGCCCAGCCTGAGTAAAAGTCCCAAGTAGCCCTAAGGCGTAGCTACCCAGCAAGATTTCTAAATGACGCCAGTACCTAAAACGAAATCAAATTTAGGCTGACGGACCTCGAGGCTAGCTTATGCAGCTAGGGCGAAGTCGGTGCTCTTAGATTTGGCACCTATAGTTTGCAGAGGACGTTAACGAGATAACTCTGCATTCTCGACCCGCTTCATTCAGTTTCTGCAAAAACCGTCGAAACCGATCATCCCCATGTTTAGTTTTCAAACTGCCTTTCGACAGCCTTTCAGTCTATCGCGGAGAACTGACAAAAGGAAGGGCTACCACTCTTTGCCCTTGGTGGACACTGCCCTAGCGGCTTCTCTCTTGTCCTGAGCTTCCTTGAGCGAGTGACGCTTGTCGTAGTCCTTCTTACCCTTAGCTAAAGCTATTTCAACTTTTGCCTTGCCGTCTTTGAAGTAAAGCGAAAGCGGCACGAGAGTAAACCCAGATTCCTTGATTTTGCCAGTTAACTTGTCGATCTCGACTCGGTTCAATAAAAGTTTGCGCCTGCGTCTAGTTGAGTGGTTGGTCCAAGTGCCTTGGGTGTATTCCGGGATATGAACATTTTCCAGCCAGGCTTCACCGCGCTCGACAATCGCATATCCATCCACCAGGGATGCGCGACCGGCCCGCAACGACTTCACTTCAGTTCCAGTTAGGACAATGCCTGCTTCATAGACATCTTCGATGTGATAGTCGTGACGGGCTTTACGATTGGTGGCCACCACTTGCTGGCCACGCTCTCTCGGCACGATCGACTCCTAGATTTTTAAGTAACGTCGGATCGCAAGACCCGATGCCACTGCAGCCAACACGATGCCGGCCGCGATTAATAGCGGAACTACAAGCATGCCATCGCTGAGGCTCACAAAGCTAGTGAAAGGAAGTCTTTCGGCTAGGAACCCTTGAACAAAGAACGCCACAAGGCCCAAAACTGCTCCTGCAGCCAACAAGCTTCCGATAAGTGCTGCCACCACTCCCTCGAGAATGAAGGGTAATTGAATCGAGAAGTTGCTAGCCCCAACCAGGCGCATGATCCCCAGCTCTCTCCTTCTAGAGAAAGCTGATAGCCGAATAGTGGTTGAAATCAACAGCACGCTTGAAACCAGCATCAATGCGGCGATTGAAATGGCTGCTAGGGATGCGATGTTTAGGATGTTGAAAATCTGATCGAGGTAGCTTCGCTGGTCCCTTACCTCTTCGACTCCAGCAAGACCAGTGAAACTCTCTGTGATGATCTGAGACTGATTAGGGTCGAATAGATTCACCCAGTAAGTTTCATTCAACTGTTCGGCACGAACATACTGAGCCACTGCATTTCCTGAAAACTGCTCCTGAAAGTTTGCGTAAGCCTGATCGTGATCTTCGAAGTAGTACTCCTCGATAAATGGAGTCAAGGTAGCTGAGTCAAGGCGCTCCTGAACCTCGGCTTTGACGTCATCTGATGCTTCACCCCTAGGGCAAGTTGCCTCCGGAGAAACATCGGTGCAAAGGTAAATTGCCACTTGAGCTCTGTCGTACCAGTAGTTTTTCATCTGCCCAATTTGAAGTTGAAGCAAAGATGCAGTTCCAACAAAAGTTAGTGAGATAAAGGTCACGAGAATGATGCTTATGACCATGGCGATGTTTCTGCGAAGGCCTTGGGCCACCTCGGAGAACATAAATCCAAATCGCATGACTAAGCCCGAACTCCGTAGCCACCACTAGCTTGATCGCGAATGATTTGACCTTGACTTAGCTCAACTACCCTTCGCTGCATCTTGTCCACAATAGAACGATCATGGGTTGCCATCACTACGGTTGTGCCGGCTAAGTTGATCGAATTAATTAGCGACATGATTCCCTCGCTGGTAGTTGGGTCTAAGTTTCCGGTTGGCTCATCAGCAAGCAAAATTGCTGGCTTGTTAACAATGGCTCTTGCCAACGCAACCCGCTGCTGCTCGCCACCGGAGAGTTCACTGGGAAGGCGGTCTGCTTTCTCGGCCAAACCGACCAAGCCCAATACGTCTGGAACTGCTTCTTGAATAAAGCCTTGGGATTTACCAATTACTTCGAGACTGAACGCTACGTTCTGCGCGACGGTTTTGTTTGGAAGAAGTCTAAAATCCTGAAAAACCACACCTAGCTTCCGACGGAAAAAAGGAACTCTTCTTGCAGGGAGCCCAACCAGGTTCTCTCCCAGCACGTGAACGGAACCACTATTAGGGATGTCTTCACGAAGCATCAGTCGCATCAAGCTTGACTTGCCTGAACCAGAAGCACCAACCAGGAAGACGAAATCGCCTTTCTCAATCTCCAGACTTACTTGGTCAAGAGCGGGTCTTGGAGTTCCCTTGTATTTTTTGGTTACGTTTTGAACGCTGATCATCGTGTCTCAAGCCTAAGCGTGAGAGCGCATTCTCCAGCGGATTCCCGCGGCTATAAATCCGTCGAGTCCCCCATCAAAGACCGACTGGGGGTTGTTTTCTTCATACTCAGTTCTCAGATCCTTAACCATTTGATATGGCGCTAGCACGTAGCTTCGCATCTGTTCTCCCCAAGAAGCCTTAACGTCTCCAGCTAATTGCTTCTTAGTGGCTTCTTCTTCACGCCTTCGAATTTCTAAAAGCCTGGACTGCAGAACACGCATGGCTGCCTGCTTGTTCTGAATCTGACTCTTTTCGTTCTGGCAACTCACTACCGTTCCGGTTGGTATGTGGGTGATGCGGACCGCGGAGTCAGTGGTATTTACAGATTGCCCACCGGGACCGGAAGAACGAAATACATCCACTCGGATATCAGATTCGGGGATTTCTATTGCTTCGGTCTGCTCAACAAGTGGAACGATTTCGACGGCTGCAAATGAGGTTTGACGCTTTCCAGCTGCGTTGAAAGGACTCATCCGCACCAAGCGATGAGTTCCAGCTTCCACAGAAAGTGAACCGTAGGCGTATGGGGCATCAATTTCAAACGTGGCGGATTTGATTCCAGCTCCCTCAGCGTGAGAGATATCTAGAACCTGAACAGGGTACTTCTTTTGCTCGCAGTAGCGGATATACATTCTCATCAGCATCTCGGCAAAGTCTGTTGCGTCGTCTCCGCCGGCGCCGCTGCGAATTGTGATGACCGCAGCCCTCGAGTCGTACTCTCCGCTGAGTAGTGTTTGAATCTCAAGGTCGCCAACTAGCTTTTCAAGGTCGGCAAGTTCTTTCTTAGCTTCAGTTTTGGTCTGAGTGTCAGAGGCGTCGTTTGCCATTTCAATCAAGACCTCAAGGTCATCAATTCGCGCTTCAACCGAGACGATCATGTCCAACTTGTCCTGAGATCTGGACAAGAGCGAGGTTATCTTGGAGGCACGTTCTGGGTCATCCCACAAGTTGCCAGCAGAAGCCTGATCTCGCAAGGAATCCACTTCAACCTGAAGGGCAGAGGGGTTGATTACTTCTTTTATAGTTGCGAACAGCTGCCGAAGCGTCTTGATTTCAGTTGCTAGATCTAGTTCCGACATGATTTTCCAAGTCTAAGTCAGGAGCATAATTGTGAGGTGCCTGCAAACACCAAGGACTTCAAGATCTCAAGCTTGAACTTTCCAGTATTCACCCCATCATTGCTTTTTGGCATCGGCGAAGGCAGCCTGCTGCCGATTATTCCCGCCAGTGCTCAAGCTCTAGGTGCAAGCCTCCCTACCGCAGGAATCATCACGGGTTTAGTGATGGTTGGAACCCTTGCAGCAGACATTCCTGCAGCTCGGCTAATCAACTCAATCGGAGAGCGCAGGGCGATGCTTTCTGCGGCGGCTGTTGGAAGCACGGGAGTTTTTGTCTCTCTCCTTTCGACAAGTTTGTGGATGCTGGGGCTTGGCATGTTCCTACTCGGTGCCAGCGTTTCAGTCTTTGCGCTAGCGAGGCACTCGTTTCTAACTGAAACAGTCCCTTACTCGCATCGCGCCAGATCTCTTTCAATTCTTGGTGGGGTTTTTAGAGCAGGCCACTTCTTCGGACCGATGATTGGTGCACTCCTTATTACGCTCTTTGATGTTCAGGCTGTTTACTGGAACGCAGTTATCTTCTGCGCTTTAGCTGCGCTGGTTTTGGTTTTTGTAAAACCAGATCTAATGCCAAATACCCCTGGCACTAAACCTGGGGCAACTTGGATGGTGGCTAAGCGAGAGTCTAAAAAACTTGCGACTCTAGGTGTGGTCTCTGCGATTATGGGCGGTCTTCGCACGGCTCGAATTGTTGGGCTGCCACTTTGGGCGTTGCACATCGGATTATCGCCGGCGACCACCGCGCTATACATGGGTATCGCAGGCGCACTTGATTTAGCTCTTTCCTACACTTCGGGACAGATAATGGATCGATTCGGTCGCCGCTGGTCAGCTTTGCCAACGCTGCTTGGACTTTCCTTTACTTTTTCACTTCTAACTGTGGCAACTGATGCCACCACTTTTTTGGCAGTGGCATTAGTCATGTCTCTCGCCAACGGAGTTGGTAGCGGCATCATCCTCGTGATTGGATCCGACTTAGCCCCCAAGGGAGAAAGAAACGAATTCCTAGCCTCTTACAGACTCCTGGTAGACGCCGGTGTTGCAGCTACTCCAATTTTTATTTCACTAACCACAGCCGTCTTTGGATTGGCTAGTGCGATGTTTGCACTAACAGGTGCAGGAGTTATTGGAGCGGCGATGGCTCACCGCTATCTTCCGCGCCGGGCCAAAGCCTCCGAGCAGACTCTGCCTATCTCAGAAAACATGTAGTTCGCAAAAATCGGCCGAGAGCTGATGCACAACCTAACCCGAACGGTTTTCTGATCAACTGAAAAAGCGTCCATGAGTTCTACTTGATATAACCCTCGAAGCTCCTGTTGCCCAAGCCAGGTTCGAGCAAGCGGACTAAGTGGTTGTGAGAGATTTCCCTGCGCATCGATCAGAACTGCAATTGCCGTTGACTCAGCAACGGTAGTCAGTCTCCTCTCAGTCAGGTACAAGCTTCCCGAGGACAGTATGGCTAGAACCGCTGTTAGCGAAAGTATGGCCAAGCCGATTCCAAGGGGCGCTAATGAACCCCGCTGATTATCTTCAGAATCGCTGGCTTGCGGACGCAACGAGCTCCCCATACCTAACCTCAATTCGTGCGGTGGTGTTTTGCTCCAAGCAGTTTGGGTTTGGGCTGCACCACAATCTCCAGCTCACGCGTGCAGGATCAATACCAAAGTCCTTGGCGATCGAATGAATAACAGCTTTGGTGCTCTCTGAATCTGGCCAGAGAGCGTGGGCTCGTAGTGCGTGTCTTGCGATTGATTCCACCGCAAAGCTTTGTTGTTGAATCGATACAGCAAAAGTGGCGAACACCAGAATCGGTATTTGCAGAAGCACGCCGAATCCAATTAGATCTACTAACGCCGAGCCTTGCTCGGATCTGAAGCTAGTACTCGTTCTCACGGGTTGCCACCGAAGATACGTTCAATAGGTCACTTCCAGGAAAGTAACTCAACCCAAGCTTAGAAACCAACCTGACTGATTCAACGTCCCAAATTCTGTAGAGGTTTCCGGAAACATCCACTACCACTCCTGGTCCTAGCGCCGCAGCTACCAGTTGCTTGGTCTTAGCTATCCCCGAAGCAATGTCTTGGTCAGCAAGTGCGGCGTACCTAGCTCCTTCAATAGTGGAATCAAGAAGTACTACTCGCGCGTAAGAACCCAAAGTGATGGATGTGGATGCCACAAAAATTGCCAGCATTGGAAATGCAACTAAGACAAAGTCGGTGACTGCAGACCCATCAGCCTTAGAAGCTGACCACACGATTCATCGCCTGCTGAAATACTCCTTGCAGGGCAGGTCCCGCAAATGACCACATGACTACCACTAGCCCAGCCGTCATCAGTGTTATCAGCACCCACCCCGGCACATCGCCGGTCTCGTCATGAAATAGCTTTTTTGTCATTTCTTTTCTCCTTTTGTTTAGATGAAACCAAAGTTGAGTAGCTCAAGACTTGGATAGATGGCGAATAACACAGTGATGGGCAGAATTAGAAAAACCAAAGGTATTAGCATTCTGGTTTCGTTTCTACCAGCCTGTTTCAACAGCCTGCTCTTGATTTCCTCACGTACGCTTACCCCCTGCTCGCTCAACATTTGAGCTAACGGTGTCCCTCGTTCAAGGGATAGAGCAACTTTGCGCACAAACTCCGAGACTTGCGGATGCGGGAGTGCTTTCGACACTTGCTTTATCTCGGTTCCAAATGCGGCCCCGAATTCCACCGCCTTGAGTGCCTTTGTCAGTTCATTTGCAAGTGCGCCATCGGAGCGGGGAATAACCGTTGCAAAGCTTCGATAGATTCCATTACCTGCGCGAAGGCTAACTACCAATAAATCGATAATCTCAGGCAGTTCAAAGAGTGCACGCTCCAGCTTGGATGAAGTTTCCGAACGAACCTGACTGAGGAGCAACACGCTTGATCTTCTAAAGTTTCTTGGAGTTTCAGGTTGAACTACAACAGTTGCTCCGCTCAACCGGGCAACCAGACTCTTGCGAGTTAGACTAAGCGACTTGGTGATTATTCCCCCGACCCCAAGACCGAAAGTAACAGCTAGAAGAAACTCAAGGCTCACCGTGTGAGCACCCGACCTGGTTTTGAAAGCGAACCTAACAAACCGACTATTCGATAAGCGATAAGCGAAACCAGTAGCCCGACAACCAGGACACCCGTTCCCTCTGCCGTGTTGTAGATTGCAACGTTTTCAGATCGTGCTGCCAACATTCCAACAACAATCCAAGGAGCAACAATTGCCAGCTTTGCTGTTCCAGTCACCCAGCCTTGCTTTGAATCAAGTTCTGCCCAAATAGCAATCTCAGACCTGGTTCGTAGTGCTTGGTCACGAAGCGAGTCAAGGTATCCGACTCCGCCCGAACTGTGAACAATTCGAATCAATTCAACAATTCTGTCCGCCTGAATTTGTCCCATTTGCGACTTGAACCAATCCAAAGACTGATTCATCCCAAAACCGGAATCAATCCGCTGAACCAATTCTTGAAAAACTTGTCGGATTCCCAAAGGACCAGTTCGTGAGAGCTCATCTAAAGAATCGACAATTCCATACCCGCTGCTAGCGGCTGATTGGAGTGAATCGAGCACCTCGGGCCACAACTTTGCAAGTTGATCACTTCTTTGCTTGGCTCGTAGCCTCAAAACCTCGAGGCTGGTTCCAAGTGTTGCCAAGGCGCTAAAGATAGTCAGTCCAATCACTTCAAAGCTCAAATGCACCCAACTGGCAATAAGTAGAGCTAATGAGAACACAAGAGCTAGTGCTTGCACTGGTGAGTATCTAGAGAACCCCGCGGCCTCCAGCATCAGACGCAGAGGTCTCATTTTTCAACCGGAATCACATCAATACTTGATGTCTTCTTATTCCACCCAACGGTTGCAATTTCTTCTACAACACGTTCACCGTTAGGCAGCAGGCGGCAGTGAACGACTAGATCGATGCAAGAACCAACTGTTGGATTTACAAACTCAGACCTTATGTTGCTTCCTGCCAACAAAGGTAGAGTACACAGCTTTGATATTGCATCCTGTGCTGAGTTTGCATGGATGGTGCATAGACCTGGCAATCCTGAATTCAGCGCTATCAAAAGATCAAAGCTCTCGGCTTGTCTTACCTCCCCAACTACTATTCGAGCTGGCCTCATGCGGAGAGCTTCTTTGACCAATCTGCGAAGAGAAATCTCTCCAATTCCCTCTAGATTGGGTTGCCGAGTTTGCATAGCGACCCAATCCTTACCCTTGAATCTGATCTCAAAGGTTTCTTCCACCGACACAACTCGTTCGGTCTGGCTAACTTCGTTTAGAAGTGCACATAGAAGTGTTGTCTTACCCGCTTGGGTGGCACCTGAAACCAAAATGTTTCGCCCTTGCTTAATCTGATCCGCCAAGTAATCTGCGTGAAACTTGCTTAGCGTCCCCATGTTCGAAAGAGCTTCCAACGAATAGATTTGGGTAGGAAACTTTCTAATGTTGATGCTCCAGTTGTTTCTGGTGATGTCGGGAATCACAACATGCAGTCGCGAGCCATCTTCTAGAGATGCGTCGACAAATGGTGTGGATCGATCTAGTCGCCTGCCGGTATTTCTCAGCATCTTTTCAACCAGCGTCTGCAATAGTTCTTGGTCAAGCCTGATATCCAATTCGGAGCTAACCCCGGCACGAGCCACAAAAACCTCCGAGGTACTGTTGAGCCAAATCTCCTCAACTTCCGGGTCATCAAGTAGTGGTTGGAGCGGTCCATAAGCGCTGAGGTGCTGGGTTAGTTCAACCCTTAGGTCTGCTTCCTTGGAAGCCAGCTCCCCCCTTGGATCCGCCTCAACCGCTTGATCGAAGACCTCATCGATGGCGCGGGTTAGTTCTAAGCCCCCAGTGACGATTCTTCGTCGGGCAAGGGTCGACAGGGCGGAAACCAGTTCGGACAAGCTGCCTCCTTGACATAGGTCCAGGAAGGTAAGTTTGCCCGCTGGGGAATTTAGGAGGGAGGATTTATCCACAGCGGGAATTGGCTAGACTATTCGAGGAACGCGGAAGTGGCGAAATTGGCAGACGCACTGGATTTAGGTTCCAGCGTTCGAAAGGACGTGTGGGTTCAAGTCCCACCTTCCGCACCAAAGATAAAAGACCCGCTGCTTGCGGGTCTTTTTCATTTAGCTAGATATTAATCTGCTACTTCAATGCGCTGGTGCGGGCAAGCGCTAGCTGGGCGTTGATTATTCCTGAACCGCAGCCTCCAAATACCGCACAATTGCTTGCTGGGGCAAATGGTCGCACTGACTCTTGCAGGATCGATCGAACACGCGCTGGAGTGATTTCAGGTTGCATCGAGTACATCAAAGCCACAATTCCAGAAACAATTGGTGCTGCCATGCTGGTGCCTTCTGAAAGTCGATAAGAAGGAAGGTTGCTTGAATCAACCCAAGAAGAGATGATTCCTCCACGTGAATCTGGAGATTCGGTAGATCCGGTTTTAAACTCTCCGCCAGGAGCTGACAGTGCAACACCTTCACCGTAATTGGAGTAGCTTGCCCTATCTCCAAGAGCCTGTGTAGCAACCACCGTTAAGACTCCAGGACAGTTTCCCGGGAAAGATAGTGATGCTCTTCCTTCGTTTCCTGCAGCGGCAACAACCGTAATCCCTCTTGCGGTGACCGCCTCAAAAATTGAAGAGTAAGCGCCGGTGCAAGGAACCGGTTCCTTAGCTCCCAAAGAGAGATTGATTACGGAAACTGGATATCTGTTTTGTGGAATTCCATCAAGCTTCACTCCCGATGCCCAGTTCACAGCCCTAACAAGATCCGCAATCGTTCCGCCATCAGCACCCAAGGCTCTGATTGGCAAGAGCTTAATGTTCGGGGCTACGCCGGCAGTTCCGATGAAATCGTGTTCGGCTGCAATGATTCCGGCAACATGAGTGCCATGGAAACTATTTCCGCCAGAATCATCCCCTCCCTCATCGTTAGGGTTAGAGTCTTCGCCGTCTCCATCCGCTGAGCTTGCAAGGTCTGACACAAAGTCGTATCCGTAGATGCTGCCGTCAGGATTTCTGGTCAGGCTCTTGTCAATTTGCTGGTGAGCCTTGATTCCAGTGTCTATAACGGCAACAACTTTGTGGCCATCTCCTTGGCTGTATTTCCAGGCTGCTGGCATTGAAATGCCGAACCTGCCGGTTAGATGCCACTGAAGAGGAAAGTAAAGGTCATTGACTGCAACTGAAGCGTTGGAGCTTGAGCTTCCAAGTTCGTTAGTTGCAAAAACCTCAACTGTGTAGGCCGTGTTTGGGAGCAACCCTGGGAAGCGGCAGCTGGTTGCATTACATAAAGAAGTCTCGACCGATTCGATGTCGGCAGCAGTGGCAACAGCTCGGTAACGAACTTGGTTGGCCGCAAATCCTCCACGGTCAGAAACCGACTGGGCGAGGTAAGTGATGTTTCCTGGACCTACTCTGGGAGCAGATGTAATGAACACAGGTTTCGGGGCAGTTCTTACGGACGCTGAGGCAGTGTTTGAAGATGCCCCGACTGTGTTTACCGAAGAGCCATCGTTGGTGAGCGCACGCACGCGAAAACGATAATTGACGCCAGCCCTTATTCCATCGCTGACGAAGATTCTGGTGGAATCGCTTCCGGTATCTGAAATGAGAGTCTGATAACTCGCTCCGTTATTGGAAGAGTACTGAATGCGGTAGCCAACAATTTTGGCGCCGAAGCGATTAGTGGGCGCTTTCCAAGTGAGTCGAATTCTGGCTTTATCCCGAGAGGTAGAGCTAACAGCTGGTTTCGCAACCAGCGATCTTGGTCCAGTAGCTGGGCGAGCCTGTGTGAGTATCGGCCTAGTCAATGCAGAAGTTCCGACCGAAGCTTGCTGAGTCGCCAGATTGGGCTCCGCCCAAACAATTCTTGGATCAAGAACCATCCGCTTGGTCCAGCCTTTGGCTATTTCTTTATCCACCGAAGGTGAAAAATTAAGAACATAAAGACCTGCTCCAAGATCTTCGCTAACTACTTGTCCGCGAAGCAAATTGGCACCGGTAGGTTCACCGTTCGGAGCAACTGAATTTACACCTTCGGCGTATTGGACTAGCACTCCAGATATCTTCTCTATTGAGGAATCCACGCTCGCACTAGCAGCAGGAGTAAAGCCGGTTAGCAACAACGCGGAGGCGGCTAAGGACGCGAACAATCCCCTGAGGTTCATAAACCCAACCTATCAGAGGCTTTTTTGCATCAGGATTGTGCCGAGCCAACGATCGAACTTGAAGCCCACTTTGGCAAGGTGTCCCTGCTTTTTGAACCCAAACTGTTCATGAAGGCGGACGGAAGAATCCGCTCCGCTGTCTGATATCACAGCGACTACTTCCTTGACACCAGCTTGCTTTGCGAGTGTGAGTAATTCTTCAAGCAACTTGGTTCCCACACGTTTTCCAGTGGCTGCGGCGCGAAGGTAGATGCTGTCTTCAACTGTTGTTCGATAAGCAGACTTTTGGCGCCAAGGGGCAACGTAGGCAAAGCCCAGAATCTCGCCGTTGTCAGTTTCGGCAACTATGAAGGGTAGCTTTTGTTTGTTTAGGTAAGTTAGCTTTTCTTCCCATTGACTAACTTCCATAGTTTGCTCGTCAAAAGTCACCACTGAGTTTTGTATATAGAAGTTATAGATCTCACAAATAGCAAAGCAGTCTTTAGCCTCAGCCGCCCTGAGATTTACGCTTAGTGGCCGGTCGGTGTCCTCTCGAAACCCGCGAGCGCGAAAGCGCTTAATCAGTCTCCAACGAGATGATGAATCTAGACCCACGCGAGCTCCTAACAAGACCAATCTATCGGGGCTAAGCCTTTAGCCTGAAGGGCAGAGTTGACTCTCGAGTAAATCCGAGAACCAAAAAAGCCTCGTGACGCAGAAAGAGGACTTGGGTGGGTTGCTTGAACGACCTCTCCCACAACAATTGCCTGGCTGAGCTTCTTGGCATGCTCTCCAAGGCTGAGGCACACCAAGTCTTTGGAATCCAGCTCTTGGATAACGGCTTTTGTGAAGCTACTCCAGATTTTGGCGTGAGCACCCGCATTACCGATCTTGGTTGTTAGGGAAGAGTTCAGAAGCATCACGCCTTGATTACTCCAGCGGGATAAATCCCCCGAGTTCGAAACCGCCGGAAGATCAGTGGCTAGTTCTTTCATCAAGTTCTTTAGGCTCTGCGGATGCTTGGCCCCACTGGAAACCGCAAAAGCCAAACCGCAGGCTACTCCTTGAGTTGGATACGGATCCTGACCAATAAGTAAGACCTTGACAGACTCAAAGGGTTGCTCAAAAGCCCTCATCACCAGAGCTTTATCAGGGGTGGTGTCCCTCTCGGAATTTAAGCGCTCCTCGATCTCGGCTAGCAGGTCGTTACTGGCCGAAAGCCTTGACTGCCAAGACGGGTGCATGGCGCTAAATAACATGTATAAAGGGTATGGCTTCGGTGGTGGCACAATGATTCCATGACGCAGTCAATTCTTGAACAAGCTCGAGCCATGCAGCCTGAACTTATAGCCCTCAGGCGCAGACTTCACCAGATCCCAGAGTTTGGTCTTGAGCTACCAAATACTCTAAAAACTATCCTGGATGAAGTATCTGACCTTGGTGAGATCACACTTGGAAAGTCGATCACTTCGGCGGTACTTCACATAAAGGGTGATCTGCCAGGCCCAACTGTTTTGCTACGTGCCGACATGGACGCTTTGGCAGTTATCGAAGACACTGGACTCGATTTTGCATCTACCAACGGTTTCATGCACGCCTGCGGTCACGACTTGCATATGGCAATAGGGGTTGGGGCTTCCAAGATTCTGGCTTCAAGAAAATCAGAACTTAAGGGCGAGGTAATCGTCTTTTTCCAGCCAGGAGAAGAAGGTCACCACGGCGCCGATGTCATGATCGAAGAGCAAGCGCTCATGGTTTCTGGAACCAAACCAATTCGGGCATACGGTCTGCACGTGTTTAGCTCCTACCCGCTGGGAATGATGGGGTCTAGAAGTGGCCCGCTGATGGCTTCAGCGGGAGACCTGCTGGTTACAGTTTCTGGGAGTGGCGGACATGGATCCATGCCTTGGCTATCCAAAGATCCAATCAGCGTGCTGAACGAGATTATGTCTGCCCTGCAAACCATGGTGACCAAGCGCTTTAGCGCATTCGATCCAGTGATTGTAAACATCGGCTGGGTAAGAGCTGGAGATACCGCAACCACAAACGTGATTCCAGAGACTGCTTCTTTCGGGGCAACTGTTCGAGTGTTCTCAGAAGAAAACGCCACCAAGCTAAAGCAGTACACCCAACAGCTCGTTGAATCGATTTCCTCAGGTTTTGGATTGAGCGCAACAGTTGAATTCACAAGAGCAACCAAAGTATTGGTAAATGACCCTGCGGCCATTGCCTCGGTTGAAAAAGTCACAAGTGAGGTCTTTGGGCCGGGAAGATACATCAATCTCCCGACTCCTATTGCAGGTGGTGAGGACTTCGCCTCGATACTTCGCGAAGTTCCTGGAGCATTTGTGTTCATGGGGGCTTGCCCGCCGAGTGTGGATCACACAACCGCCGCAACCAACCACTCCAATAAGGCAGTGTTTGATGATTCAGTCTTGGGTGATGGCGCTGCTCTGCTCGCTTCCCTAGCTATCGATGCCCTCGGCTAGATAGGCTCTTTCTCAACTATGGAATTTCAAGTATCTGGCGACAGCATCCCGTCTGAGTTCATCACGGACGAGATGGCCAGAAAGCTCATCGGTAAACCACCAGCCTCTGGTGCTTGGCGCGATGGCGACCCTGCGGGCGATCGCAAGTTCACAACTTCATTTGATCTAAAGCTTGAAAGCGGCAAAAAACTTGATGGGGTCAAGATCGCCTACGAAACCTGGGGCGAACTCAAATCAGATGGCTCGAATGCCCTTTTGATTCTTCATGCCTTAACCGGTGACTCACATGCCTTCGGGTCTGCAACTAGGGCTCATCCAACCGCCGGGTGGTGGAACGGCGTTATTGGACCTGGTCTAGCAATCGATACAAACAAGTATTTTATAGTGGCACCAAACATGCTCGGTGGCTGCCAAGGCTCAACTGGACCCACCTCGTTGGATAAAAAAGGTAAAGAGTACGGCGCGCGCTTTCCTTACATCACTATTCGCGATCAAGTGAGTGCACAGGTACAGCTAACTAAACAACTCGGCATCAAGAAGTGGAAAGCCATCATCGGCGGCTCGATGGGTGGCATGCAGGTTTTGGAGTGGGCAATTGAATACCCAGACGCCATGGAAAAAATTGCTGTGCTCGCGGCCCCTGCTTTTTCCAATGCGGATCAAATTGCTCTGAACTCTGTTCAGCTCGAAGCAATTAAGGCTGACCCTGCCTTCAACGAAGGCGACTACTACGACGCGGCTGCAGGTAAAGGTCCGTACCGCGGTCTGGCATTGGCCAGACGTATGGCGCTATTGAACTATCGGTCCCCCGAAGAGCTAAACGTCAGATTCGAGCGGGCTTGGCAATCAAAGGTAAATCCGTTTGGCGACGGTGGTCGGTTCGCAGTTGAAAGCTACCTAGATTTTCATGGCAACAAATTCACTCGCCGCTTTGATGCCAACAGCTATCTGACGTTGGTCGAGGCCATGAACTCGCACGATGTTGCTCGTGGGCGTGGCTCAATCAAAAAAGCTATTCAGAAAATCAAGGCGGAGATGTTGCTGGTTGGAATTGATAGCGATCGACTCTTTCCTGTTCCAAGCCAGGAACTTATCGCTGACAGCAATCCAAAAAAACTCTTTGGCGACAAGCTATTTGTTATCAAATCCGACTTCGGTCACGACGGCTTTCTGATTGAAGCCGATAAAGTCGGAAAGCTCTTGAAGCGACTGCTTTCCGCCAAGTCATAGCCGGCTCTGTAGGCGCTTTGCCTACCTAAGATAGGTCTTGCCACCTCAAGGGCCTTTTTCAAGGGAGAAAACTTCGTGTCCGCATTACAGAAGGCTAGATTCGCGGTCTTTGCCTACTTCACAATTGCTGGAGCAGCAGTTACTTTCTGGGCAGTACACATTCCCTTTGTTGAGAACAAGTTGGATATTTCGCACGCCGCTATCGGGACTTTGCTCCTGGTATTTGGAGGCGGCGCACTAACCGCAATTCAGTTGGTTGGAAACCTAATCGATCGCGTCGGTTCTAGAACAGCCACATTCTTGTCGGGCACCTTCATGGGAGTCATGCTCTTTCTCCCAGGGCTTGCGGACACACCTTTGTTTCTAGGAATTGCTCTTTTCCTTCTTGGAATTGGGGTTGGTGCTACCGATGTTGCGATGAATGCGCATGCAGTTGATGTCGAAAAGGCTTATGAGCGTCCGATTTTTTCTGCCTTTCATGCGATGTGGTCATTTGGTGGATTAATTGGAGCGAGCATCGGAGGTGTTGCTCTAGCTAATGAGCTGGATATGCAAACCACTCTTTCTGGGGCCGCAATTGCAACGCTCTTTATTGCCATCACCATGCGAACCTGGATGCTTCCAGACAGCCCAAACCACCAATCGGCTAAGCAGTCTTCTGGTGATGACAAGAGTGCTGATAAAGCCAGAATCAAACAGCTCAATGATTCAAATCGAAAAGTGCTTGGCTACGTTTTGTTCTTGGGTGCAATGTCTGCTGCTGCTGCGATTGCCGAAGGAACTGGGGTTGATTGGTCCAGCTTGCATCACGCTCGAGTAATCGGTACCTCTGACGCCCAGGCCGCAATTGCGTTGGTTGCCTACACCGGTGCTATGGGAACAACACGTCTTGTCATAGACAAAGTTGTCGCAGCCAAAGGAAGAATTTTTGTAATTCGTTTCGGTTCATTAGTTTCTGCACTTGGAACTTCAATCGTGGTGATTTCAACAACATCACCTATTGCACTAATGGGTTGGGTCATTGCCGGTATCGGCATTGCTGGCGTAGTCCCACAAATATTTGCCTACTCGGCTGAAGTTGGAGAGTCCTCGCACACCGGCAGAAACATGGCCAAGGTGGTTGGAATCACTTATGCCGGAGTCTTAGCAGGACCTGCAATCATTGGCTTCCTAACGGAACTAGTTCCGCTGAACATTGCAATTGGGCTGGGTGTAATCCTTGGGCTCTTTACTGCACTGGGTACTTTAGTGATCAAAAGAAGGAATGCTGATGCCAAAACTATTTGAGCCGATAAAGCTTCGAGGCCTTGAGGTTAAAAACCGCATTTGGATTTCTCCGATGTGCATGTACTCAGCTGAAGAAAAAGATGGAATGCCAGGAACCTGGCAGGAAATTCATCTTGGCTCAAGGGCTGTTGGTGGAGCAGGGCTAATCATCGTTGAAGCTTCTGGGGTTACCCCAGAAGGTCGTATCACTCCGTGGTGCACCGGCATTTGGAACGACGAGCAGGCAGCGGCCTGGAAGAAGATTGTTGATATTTGTCACACCCACGGCTCAAAAGTTGCAATGCAGCTTGCTCACGCCGGTCGTAAAGCGTCAGTGCACCGAGAATCAAGTGGTGTTGGTTCAGTTCCTATCAGCGAAGGTGGTTGGCAGAGCGTTTCATCAACAGACGTTGCCTTCGGAGATTACGCGGCTCCAAGGGCATTGACGGTAGAAGAGATTGCTGAGCTGGTCCAGGCATTTGCGGCGGCTGCTAAAAGATCTGTCGCTGCAGGTTTCGACGCCGTAGAAATTCACGGCGCCCACGGTTATTTGATTCATCAGTTTTTATCACCGCTATCGAACACTCGCAGCGATCAATACGGCGGCTCGCTTGAAAATCGTGCTCGAGTGCTTTTAGAAACCATCAAGGCAGTAAGAGATGCGATTCCTGAATCCATGCCACTTTTCCTCCGCTTGTCGGCAACCGACTACGCAGAAGGCGGCTGGGATCAAGAACAAACAGCGATTGTTTCGGGCTGGGCAACAGAAGCTGGCGTCGACCTAATTGATGTTTCAAGCGGTGGATTGATTACGGGTGTAAAGATTCCAACCGGACCTGGATACCAAGTTCCTTTTGCGCAGTACGTGTACGAACGAGTCAAGCAGCCAGTTAGTGCGGTAGGTCAAATTACTGAGGCTAAGCAGGCTGAAGAAATTCTGCAGTCGGGGAAAGTGGATGTGATCATGATTGGGCGAGCCAGCCTAAGAGACCCCTACTGGCCGCTTCGGGCAGCCCATGAATTAGGCGTTGAGATTAGCTGGCCCGAGCAGTACGAACGCGGAAAGTGGCCGAAGCGGTAGCTTCCCAGCTGCCCCAGAAATACCGCTAGATTCCAAGGCCCAAATTGCTAATGCCCCCAGAGCGTAAGATATAGGAGTCATTCAAGCCAACAAATAAGGGGTTTTTCTGTGTCCGGTGAAGGATTGCAAGATGACTACGGAGCCAACTCTTGGCTAGTAGAAGAAATGTACGAGAAGTACAAGCAGAACCCAGACTCCGTCGATAAGGCCTGGTGGCCAATCCTTGAGAACTATCAGTCAACACAGGGCGCAGTAGCACCGAGTGCCCCAGCCCCAACAGCGCCGGTATCGGATGCAACTTCGTCCATCCCAGTAGTTGCGAAGACGACTCGTGTGGAGGCCAAGCCGGCTCCAATTCCAGCGCAGGCCCCAATAACCGAATCAATCGCCGTAGTTACAGAATCTTCCGATGAGGATGCCCAGGATCAAGTCACCGCCCTAAAGGGAATGGCAAAGACCCTTGCTACCAACATGGATTTGTCAATTCAGATTCCAACCGCAACGAGCGTTCGCGCACTTCCAGCAAAACTTTTGATTGATAACCGACTAGTTATTAACTCTCACCTTTCTAGAACACGCGGCGGCAAGATTTCCTTCACGCACCTAATTGGCTTTGCAATTATTCAGGCGCTTAAGAAATTCCCCAGCCAGAACGTTTACTACGACATCGTTGACGAGAAGCCAGTTGTAGTTCAACCTGCCAACATCAACTTCGGACTTGCGATTGATATTCCAAAGCCCGATGGCTCCAGGGCTCTATTGGTTCCAAACATCAAGAGAGCTCAGCGCCTAAACTTCGCAGAGTATTTGACTGCTTACGAAGACTTGGTCGCAAAGGCAAGAACTAACACTCTCACCGCAGGCGATTTCCAAGGAACAACTATTTCCCTAACTAACCCAGGTGGAATTGGAACTGTCCACTCAGTTCCCCGCCTAACTAAGGGTCAAGGTTGCATCGTGGGTGCTGGAGCGCTGGAGTACCCAGCAGAGTTCCAAGGTATGAGTGATGCCCAACTTGCAAAGCTGGGTGTTAGCAAGATCATCACCCTTACTTCGACATACGATCACAGAGTTATTCAGGGTGCTGGAAGCGGCGAGTTCCTAAAGATTGTTCACGGACTTCTGCTTGGAGAAGATGGCTTCTACGACCAGATCTTTGCCGATCTTCGAATTCCTTACGAACCGGTTCGCTGGGTTCCTGACTTTGATCGCGATGGCGCCGACGACCGCGACAAGTCAACGAGAATCCAAGAACTGATTAACGCTTACCGAGTCCGTGGTCACCTGATGGCTGATACCGACCCCCTCGAGTACAAGCAGCGCACTCACCCAGACCTAGACGTACTTAACCACGGGCTAAGCCTCTGGGATCTCGATCGAACCTTCAGAACTGCTGGATTCGGTGGTAAGACTAAGGCCCCGTTCCGCGAAATCTTGAAGACGCTTCGCGACTCTTACTGCCGCACCGTTGGTGTTGAATACATGCATATTCAAGACCCAGCTGCACGCAAATGGTTCCAGGACAGGCTCGAAAAGCCTTACGCCAAGCCAACTCGTGAAGAGCAGTTGAGAATTCTAAACAAGCTAAACGAAGCCGAAGCTTTTGAGACTTTCCTGCAGACCAAGTTCGTAGGTCAAAAACGTTTCAGCCTCGAAGGTGGCGAAGGTGCGATTGCAGCCATGGATGAGATTCTGCAATCCGCTGCCAACGCAGGTATTGAAGAAGTCTGTATCGGAATGGCTCACCGCGGTCGCCTCAATGTTCTGACGAACATCGCAGGTAAAACCTACGGTCAAGTATTCAAGGAGTTTGAAGGAAACACAGACACCAAGACTGTTCAGGGTTCAGGAGATGTGAAATACCACCTTGGAACTGAGGGAACTTTTGAGAGCTTAGAGGGCAACAAAGTTAAGGTTTCTCTAGCTGCAAACCCATCTCACTTGGAAGCTGTGAACCCTGTTCTAGAAGGAATTGTTCGCGCGAAGCTTGATCGAATTGACGGACCAAGGGATCAGTTCCCGGTTGTTCCAGTTCTAATTCATGGTGATGCGGCTTTCGCTGGTCAAGGCGTTGTGCCTGAGACCCTGAACATGGCACAGCTTCGTGGTTACAAAACCGGTGGAACAATCCACCTTGTCATCAACAACCAGGTTGGATTCACAACTCCTCCATCCGAGTCCCGTTCAACGGTTTACTCAACCGATGTTGCCAAATCAATTCAGGCGCCGATTTTCCACGTCAACGGAGATGACCCTGAAGCAGTTGTTCGCGTTGCACAACTGGCCTTCGAATACCGTCAGGAGTTCAAGAACGATGCGGTTATCGACCTAATCTGCTACCGCCGCCGTGGTCACAACGAAGGTGACGATCCTTCGATGACTCAGCCTCTGATGTACAACCTGATTGAAGCCAAGCGCTCGGTAAGAACCCTTTACCTGGAGTCCCTTGTTGGAAG
>CAYVZV010000012.1:0-13576 GCA_964456485.1 uncultured Rhodoluna sp.
ATCGCCGAAGGTCACGCAACAGCTGCTCGTCTTGTTCGTGAAGCCGAGGCTCAGCAGCGTTCGGACATGAACCGCCTAGAGCAGGAAAAGGCAGTTATCGAGCACAGCATCCAGCAGCTTCGTAGCTTCGAGCGTGAGTACAGAACTCGTCTAAAGTCCTACATCGAATCTCAGCTCACTGAGCTTGATTCAGCAGGAGTTGCTCCTTCACAGCAGGCACCTGGATACACACCCGGCATCAGCGGGTAGTGCAAGTAGTTGAACAGGTCAAAAGCAGCAGTTAGCCGCTGGCTGTTCGTATCTATTGCAGTTTTTTTGATAACTATTGATCAGTTCACCAAGAATCTAGCCATTGCAACGCTTGAACTTGGAATTGATTATCCGGTGCTAGGTGAAGTGCTTTCTTGGCGTTTGATATACAACGACTCAGCCGCCTTCTCACTTGGCTTTGGTCAGACTTGGATACTTGCCGTTATTGCAGCAGCGGCGACACTTGCAACTATTTGGTACTCGATGAGAATCACATCGGTGTCTTGGGCTGTTATGGCCGGCATTTTCTTGGCCGGTGTAGTTGGGAATCTAATTGACCGACTAATTAGAGAGCCATCTTTTGGAAACGGCCACGTGGTTGATTTCATAAAAATTCCATTCAATTTTCCGGTGTTCAACCTTGCCGACATATTTATTGTTTCGATGGCGATACTGACAGTTATTCGAGTATTCCGCGGTGAGAACCTTGGCGGCGTTGCTCCTCGAGTCAAATGAGCCAACTCTTCGTTATTGATCACGCTCTGGCAGGGGAGCGGGTAGATACCGCAATTGCTCGTCTGCTCGGCATCTCACGCTCTGCCGCAGCCGAGGTCTGTGAATCAGGCGGAGCTCGAGTAGGTAAGAAAATTCTTGGGAAATCTGATCGAGTCAACTTTGACGATCAGCTGGAGATAGAACCCCCAAGGCCACCGCAGGAGCTAAAGGTTGTTGCAACGCCTGTGGATGATCTTCAAGTTATCTATCAGGATGATGACTTAGTAATCGTTGACAAGCCTGCTGGGGTAGTTGCCCACCCAACTGTTGGCTTTGAGGGGCCAACGGTCGCCGGAGCATTGTTGGCTCGAGGAATTCAACTATCAACTTCAGGAGCACAAGAGCGCCAAGGGATAGTTCAACGTCTTGACGTTGGAACCAGCGGGTTGATGATGCTCGCCAAGTCAGAGCTTGCCTACTCTAGACTCAAACAGGCCTTTAGGGACAGAACCGTAAACAAGATTTATCACGCCATCATTCAGGGTCACCCAGATCCAATGGAGGGCACCTTTGATGCACCGCTTGGCAGACATCCAAAAGCCGAGTTCAAGTTCGCTGTTATGGAAGATGGCAAGCCATCGGTCACTCACTACAAAGTCCTAGAACTATTCGCGGCTGTTGCGCTTTGCGAAGTCAATCTAGAAACTGGAAGAACCCATCAAATTAGAGTCCACTTCTCGGCATTCAAGCACCCGCTGTTAGGTGACACGATGTATGGGGCAGATCCGGCGTTGGCAAAGAAGCTCGGTATCGACCGCCAGTGGCTGCATGCCAAGGAACTTGGTTTCGCCCATCCCATAACGGGCGAACAGATGCACTTTGTCTCGGAGTATCCAAAGGACTTGGCCGAAGTGCTTGTAAAGCTTCGGGCCTAGAAACCCTTAGGCTAAAAATCCAAACAACCACAGCTATTTTCTAGAGGCCCACTTGTCAGCTAAGGATTCCTTTGTGCACCTTCATGTGCACAGCGAGTACTCGATGCTCGATGGCGCTGCGAGGGTAAAGCCCCTAACTGAAGAAGCTGCCCGCCTGGGCATGCCTGCAATCGCGATCACTGATCACGGCAACAATTTCGGTTCTTACGATTTCTACCAAACAGCTAAGGCTAATGGCGTAAAGCCAATCATCGGTATCGAAGCGTATCTGGCTCCAGGAACAAAGAGGACCGAGCGCACCAGAGTTCAGTGGGGTAGTGGTGGCGAGGACGATGTTTCAGGCGGTGGAGCATTCACGCACCTAACTATGATTGCTGAAACCACCGAGGGTATGTACAACCTATTCAAGATGTCTTCAAAGGCTTGGCTTGATGGCTTCTATTTCAAACCACGTATGGACCGCGAGCTCCTTCAGGAGTACTCCAAGGGAGTAATTGCAACCACGGGTTGTGCATCGGGAGAAGTGCAGACTCTGCTTCGACTTGGACAGTACGATAAGGCCCTTGAAGCAGCTGCGTTCTATCGGGACGTATTTGGTAAAGACAACTACTTTGTTGAGATTATGGATCACGGCATCGACATCGAGCGTCGAGCGATGCCTGATCTTTTGCGACTGGCTAAAGAGCTGTCTTTGCCGCTGGTAGCTACCAACGATCTGCACTACACACACGCGGCCGATGCCGTGAGCCACGAGGCTTTGCTGTGTGTTCAGTCAGGAACCAACCTGCTCGACCCAAACCGCTTCAAATTTGATGGGCGCGAGTACTACCTAAAATCTGCCGAACAGATGCGAGAGCTTTTCCGGGACTATCCAGATTCCTGTGACAACACGTTGTTGATTGCTGAGCGGTGCAACGTAGAGTTCCAAAAGCGTGATCTGATGCCCAAGTTCCCTCTTCCAGAAGGTGAAACCGAAGCCAGTTGGTTTGCTAAAGAAGTGGACCGAGGCATGAAGCGTCGCTACGGCGAGGTAGTTCCAGAACGTCAAGCCAAGCAGGCTGAGTACGAAGTAAACGTAATTGCCCAGATGGGCTTCCCTGGATACTTTCTTGTAGTTTCAGACTTCATCGCCTGGGCCAGAGCTCAGGGTATCCGCGTTGGGCCAGGACGTGGTTCGGCTGCGGGGTCAATTGTTGCTTACGCCATGGGAATTACAGAACTAGATCCAATCGTTCACGGACTGATCTTTGAGCGTTTTTTGAATCCTGAACGTGTATCCCCACCTGATATCGATGTGGACTTCGATGATCGAAGACGCGGTGAAGTGATCCGCTACGTTAGCCAGAAATACGGCGAAGACCGAGTTGCTCAGATTGTGACCTTTGGAACCATCAAAGCTAAGCAGGCCCTTAAGGACTCCGCGCGCGTACTAGGAATGCCTTACGCGGCTGGAGAGAAGCTAACCAAGCTAATGCCGCCAATGGTGCTTGGGCGTGACGTCACCCTGGGTGAGTTAGTCGAGAAACCAAAAGACAAGCAAGCAGAACAAGGATCCAGATACAAAGAAGCGGCTGAGTTTCGCGATGCCTTGGAGAGCGACTCGGATTCAGCAAAAATCTTTGAATTGGCCAGAGGCTTAGAGAACCTTAAGAGGCAGTGGGGTGTTCATGCTGCCGGTGTGATCATGTCGGCCGAGCCGCTACTGGATGTAATCCCCATTATGCGCCGGGAGGACGACGGCGCGGTGATTACTCAGTTTGATCAACCACCTTGCGAAAAACTCGGTTTGCTGAAGATGGACTTTCTGGGTCTTCGAAACCTGACCGTTTTGGATGATGCCCTTGCAAACATCAAAGCAAACCGAGGTGTCAGCGTTGTGCTCGAGGAGCTTGACTTGAATTCGGATGCAAATACTTTTGAACTTCTGTCTCGAGGCGACACACTTGGAGTTTTCCAGCTCGATGGTGCTCAGATGCGCTCATTGCTTCGGATGCTTAAGCCAAGTGAGTTCGAGCACATTTCAGCTGTGATTGCCCTGTATCGCCCAGGACCTATGGGTGAGAAATCGCATACCAACTACGCCTTACGTAAAAACGGTCTGCAAAAATCCGAAGCGATTCATCCTGAACTTGCAGAGCCGCTCGCAGAGATCCTGGATCCGACCTACGGCTTGATTGTTTACCAGGAGCAGGTAATGGCGGTAGCGCAAAAGGTTGCGGGCTTTAGTTTGGCTCAAGCCGATCTTCTGCGTCGAGCGATGGGTAAGAAGGACAAGAAAGAACTAGATCGTTCCTACAAGGATTTCAGTGAAGGCATGGCAGGCCAAGGCTACTCAGAACCAGCCATCGAAACACTTTGGAAGACACTGCTTCCTTTTGCTGACTACGCCTTCAATAAGGCACACAGTGCTGGCTATGGAGTCTTGAGTTATTGGACTGCTTACCTAAAGGCAAACTTCCCGGCTGAATATATGGCTGCGCTTCTAACCTCCGTCGGTGATTCGAAGGACAAGCTGGCAATCTACTTAAACGAATGTCGCCGAATGAATCTTCAGGTAATGGCTCCTGATGTTAACCAGTCCATCGGTCCATTTAGCGCTGTCGGAGACACGATTCGCTTTGGTCTTGGGGCCATTAGAAACGTTGGTCACAACGTCGTTGATGGAATCATTGCAGCCCGAGCGGACAAGCCGTTTGCATCCTTCACTGATTTTCTAAGAAGAGCTCCTCAGCAGGTTTGTTCAAAGCGAACCATCGAGTCCTTAATCAAAGCCGGTGCTTTTGATTCTCTCGGCCACACCAGGCGCTCTTTGCTTGAAATCCACGAAGAAGCCGTTGACTCGCAGTCTGTCATCAAGAAGAACGAGTCAACTGGTCAGGTTGACCTCTTCGGAGATCTTTTTGAAGACTCTGACTCTCAGTTAGTTATTCCAGATCGTCCTGAGTGGCCTAAAACCGAGAAGCTAGCTCACGAGCGAGAGATGCTGGGGCTCTATGTTTCCGATCACCCACTTGGCGGAAGAGAGAAACAGCTTGCCCAGTTCGCCGATTTCACCATCGGAGATTTGTTGACCAGCGAAGAAATTCGAGACGGCGAAACAGTTACTATCGCGGGGCTTATTTCTAGCGTCACTCATCGCGTGGCAAGGGCTTCAGGAAATCCCTACGCCAATGTCACGATAGAAGATTTTGAGGGTGAGATTTCCGTGATGTTCATGGGCAAGACATACAAGGAGTATTCCGAAGCTTTAGTGAATGACGAAGTGGTCGTAATACGTGGCCGAATAAACTCCCGAGATGACGGATACGCCATTTCAGCTTTCTCCATGGAAACAATTGCCTTGGGCGCCGAAGGCATAAACCAAGGGCCACTTCGATTGCAGATTCAAGAATCAGATGCAACAAGGTCAGTTTTGGAGAATTTGGATGCGACGCTAAAAGCTCATCCCGGTAAAGAGGAAGTTCAGCTGACGTTTATTGACGAGGCTAACCCTAGGAGTTTTAAGTTATCGCCTAAGGTCAAAATTAGTGATGATCTAATTGGCGAGCTCAAAGCCTTACTGGGTTCGGGCTGTTTGGCTCAGAGTGGCGTATCGGCCGGAGTGAAATAAGAACGTTGGTTGTAAAGCAAGGCCTTGTTCTCGGCCCCAAGCTTTCCTGAGACAACTTCGGTCACGAAAACAGCGTTTTGCTCAACTGCATGGAACTCTCGAACTTTGGCAAACAATACGGCTGTCACATCTGTAAAGACCGGTAAACCATACTCGGAGAATTCCCAATCAGAATCTAAAAATCTTTTGGTGTGATCTTCCGCCATCTTCCTTGCAAGCTCAAGATTGTTCTCACCAAGCATGTGAAGAGCGAGGTGTGTTGCTTTTGAAAGAGCTGGCCAAGATGATGACCCTCTTGCCACATTGAATGTGACCATTGCCGGATTTGAACCAAGTGAAGTCATTGAGGTTGCGGTAAAGCCAACCGGATCGCCGGATTCGGATTTAGTTGTAATGATCGCGACTCCCGATGCGTGCCTTCTGAAGGCAGCCTTCAGGGCATCGCTCGGGTCGTGGTTTATCTCTTTTTCAAGCATCGCCTACAAGGTTAGCCGAGGACTAAGGCACTAGGTGCCAATGCCTAATCCGTGAAATCCAAGCATTACAGATGCCAATTCGGTTCCCTCGCTCTAAAATTGAGACCAAGGGAAGGAGCCACGATGCATTGTCCGTTCTGCCGTTATGCCGATTCCCGCGTGACCGATTCTCGAACCAGCGAAGATGGATCCGCCATCAGAAGACGCCGCCAGTGTCCGGAGTGCGGCAAGAGATTTACTACCTCAGAAACTGCCTCCCTGACTGTAATCAAGCGCAGTGGTGTCACTGAACCCTTTAGTCGGGAAAAGATTGTCAGCGGCGTTGGAAAGGCTTGCCAGGGCCGCCCGGTTTCCGATGCGGATTTGGCAGTTCTTGCTCAGCAGGTTGAAGAAATCATCCGCTCCTCAGGCGCAGCACAAGTTGAAGCACATGAGATTGGTCTTGCAATCCTGGAGCCACTTCGTGCCCTTGATGAGGTTGCCTTTATGCGGTTCGCCAGCGTCTATCAGGGCTGGGAATCCCTAGAAGATTTTGAAGCTGCAATCAGCGTTCTACGGGCTAGTAATTCAATTTCTTCTGAGGGCAACAAGGGCTAGCGTGATCTAGCGTTTTGATCTATCGCCTGTTTTTCAACCTCATCTTCTCTCGCTTCAATCCAGAAGCAGCGCACCATCTAGGAGTACTCCTAATCAAGATTCTTGGAGCAACCGGCCTTGCGTCGTTGAGCCAGGCTGGCGTGAAGTCGAGGCGTATCGAAGCGTTTGGACTTTCCTTCAATGGATATTTTGGTATGGCAGCTGGTTTCGATAAAAACGCTGAAGTAGTGCGAGAGCTTGGGCAGCTTGGTTTTTCTCACGTTGAGATTGGAACTGTCACTAGATTCGCACAAGCTGGAAATCCAAAGCCGAGGCTCTTCAGGCTCAAGAAAGATCTAAGCCTTATCAATCGCATGGGGTTTAACAATGACGGCGCGGATGTTATTGCCCAAAAATTAAAGCAGCTTCGAGCTAGAGGTGTGAAGCTTCCTGTTGTCGGCGTAAACATCGGCAAAAGCAAAGTTACCGAGCTTGAAGATGCAGTTTCGGACTACCAATACAGCGCAAGGCTGCTGGCCCCTTATGCGGATTACATCGCCGTTAACGTTTCCTCACCGAATACCCCTGGCCTGAGATCCCTGCAGGCAATTGATCAGCTGGAGCCAATCCTCAAGGCCGTGCAAGCTGAAGCTGCTGGAAAGCCAGTGCTTGTAAAAATTGCCCCAGACCTAGCTGACGAAGATGTGGTTGCCGTGGCTGCACTTGCCACCAAGCTTTCACTTGCTGGCGTGATTGCCACAAACACAACAATTGCTAGATCGAATTTGAAGACACCGTCTAAGGCGGTAGAGACGATGGGTGCTGGAGGTTTATCAGGACCTGTGCTTCGATCAAGATCTATCGAGGTTCTCAAGTTGCTTCGAGCTAACTTACCGAGCTCGATGGCGATTGTTTCCGTCGGGGGAGTCTTCAGTGCCCAAGATGTTTCTGAGAGACTTCAGCTAGGTGCGAGTCTGGTGCAGGGATACACAGGGTTCGTTTACGAAGGACCTCTTTGGGCCAGAAAAATAAACCGAGGATTGGTTTAGTTAGACCAGTCGGTTCGGCGGACTCTTTGTTTCTGCCGGGTCAGAAACAACAAAGGGCTTCATGATTGCTTCAGCTTTAGCCATCACTTCCTTTGGAATCTCGACACCGACTGCCTTGACGTTATCAGTTACCTGTTCAGGTCGGGATGCACCGATGATGGCGCTTGAGACATTTGGATTCTGCAGTACCCAGGCCAGACCAAACTGAGCCAGAGTCAAATCGAGCTCTTTAGTAATTGGTAGAAGTTGTTGCACGGCCGAAAGAACTTCTTCTTTCATAAAGCCACCCATCCTGGCGGCTACCTCTGGATCATCAGCTCTGGATCCGGCAGGAGCTTTGGCTCCAGGCAGGTACTTGCCTGTTAGCACTCCCTGCGCGAGGGGAGACCAGACAATCTGGGTCATCCCGGACTCTCTTGAGGCAGGAATAACCTCTTGTTCAATTACTCGCCAAAGCATCGAGTACTGAGGCTGATTCGAAATCAATTGAAAATTCATTTGCTTGGCAAGTTCGGCTCCAGCTTTGATTTGCTGCGCATTCCATTCGGAAACACCGATGTAAAGGGCTTTACCGCTTCGAACAATGTCAGCGAATGCCTGCATGGTTTCCTCAAGCGGTGTTTCGTAATCGAATCTATGTGCCTGGTAAAGATCCAGGTAGTCAGTTCCTAGCCGCTTCAGAGATCCGTTGATCGAATCCATAATGTGTTTACGGGAAAGACCGTGATCGTTTGGTCGCTTTTCTGCAACAGGCCAGTACACCTTGGAGAAGATCTCGATACCTTCGCGACGTTCGGACTTTAGTGCTTCACCGAGAACTGGTTCGGCCGCCAGGTTTGCGTAAGCGTCGGCGGTGTCAAAAGAGGTGATACCGCTTTCTATTGCTGCTTTTACGGTTTTGATCGCAATATCGTTTTCTACTTGTCCAGCGTGGGTAAGCCAGTTGCCGTAGGTGAGTTCACTGACTTTGAATCCACTGTTGCCAAGAAAACGATGCTTCATTGGGTTTCTCTTCTTTCTAGAAGTTCTTATTGCCGCGCTTGACCTGAGGCTTTGGAAGTCTCATTCCGCGCATTTGAATTGATCGCATAGCTGCATACCAGCGCAGGCCTTTTTCGACCTTGTCACCATACTTCTCTTGCATAATCCTCTGAGTCTTCTTTCCTAGAATGAAGCCATCTAGTCCAACGGCTACGAATAGCCCCCACATGGCAATCAAGGTTCCAAGTTGAATGTACAAATCCAGCACGACATCCTCAGTGCGAATCGAAGAGATGATGATCACCAGGAACAATGCAGGTAGCACAAGCTCTCCGGCTGTGAATCTTGAGTCCACGATGTCGCGAGCGAGTCTGCGCTGCGGTCCTCGGTCACGGCTGGTTAGATAACGATCTTCGCCGTTAGCTAGCCCCTCTCGTGCTTTAGCTCGCTCAGCCTGGAGTGCTCGCTTGGCTAGTCTCTTGGCTTCGGGGGAGCGATTACCTACGACCGGTTTTTTGCGAAGTTGCTCTTGCTGCTTGCGAGCTGGGGTCGGCTTGCCCTTGCCATCTTTCTTAGGCTGTTGTGACTGCGGAGCTTGTTCTGGCATGGGATTCCTTTGTTTTAGGTCGCTTGCGCTTAAGATTACCCTCATGAGATTGAACCCACCGACCATCACCCCTGACCAGCTTGCCAAGGCAGGCCAAGCAGTCGACACCATTTTTCCTTCGATGCTTGAAACCCTTCAGGATTTAGTGAGGATTCCAGGAATTGCTTGGGAAGCCTTCGATGCCGCTCAGCTGGATAAAAGCGCCGAAGCCGTAAAGCAGCTTTTTGAAAGTACCGGGGTGTTTGATCAAGTCGAAATCCTAAGGGCCGAATACGGGGACTCTAAGGTCGGGGCTCCAGCAGTTGTTGCTACTCGCCAGGCAAGAAATTCCAAGCCGACAATTCTTCTCTACGCGCATCATGATGTTCAGCCGCCAGGGGAGGGAGCACTATGGGAATCCAATCCGTTTGAACCTGAGATAAGAAACGGTCGAATGTATGGACGCGGTGCGGCAGACGATAAGGCCGGCATAATCGCGCACTACTCATCCGTGAAGCTTTTGTCGGAACTAGCTGGAGATTTTGATCTTGGCTTGGCTATCTTCATCGAGGGTGAAGAAGAGGCCGGATCTCCTTCGTTCGGGAGCTTCCTTGAAACCTACAAAGAAAAGTTGGAAGGAGATGTAATCGTTGTAGCCGACTCTGGTAACTGGAGCACTACTGTTCCGGCGATTACTACGACTCTGCGAGGGTTGGTTTCTCTTGAGTTTGAGGTCCGAACATTGGACCACGCGGTTCACAGCGGTATGTACGGGGGAGCAGTGCCGGATGCCATGTTGGCGATGGTAAAGATTCTAGGCTCGATGTGGGACGAAAAGGGGTCAGTCTCCATTTCGGGGCTAATTTCGTCAGAAAGTAGCGATTTGGCCTTCTCGGAGACCCAATTGCGGGCAGATTCAGGGCTTTTGCCCTCCACTTTGGCCATTGGTGAAGGCCCAATCCTACCAAGGATTTGGACCAAGCCCTCTCTGACCCTGATTGGCCTTGATTACCCGAGCGTGGCTCTATCCTCAAACACTCTGGTTCCAAGCCTGAAAGCCAAGCTGAGCCTTCGAATAGCCCCTGGAGACGTCCCAGAACGGGCTCTGGAGGCCCTGAAAGCCCATATCTTGGCAAACAACAGCCTTGGTGCCGAGATTCGTTTTGGGGCCGTAGAACTAGGAAAACCCTTCAGTCTGGGCGAATCTGACTGGGGAAAAGCCCTTGCCGAGCAGGCCCTCACTCTGGCCTATGGCGAGAAATCGGTCGATATTGGCATCGGGGGCTCAATTCCATTCATCGCCGAGTTAGAGCGGGTCTTTCCGAGCGCCCAGGTGCTTGTGACGGGGGTTGAGGACCCAGATTCCAGGGCTCATTCGCCAAATGAGAGCCTGCACTTGGAAGGATTCAGGTCAGCCATTTTGGCCCAGCTGCTGTTCTTGTTGGGTGGGAATCAGATCACCACTAGCTAGGTTCACCCTTGTTAGAGTTAGAACATCAAACCTTCGAGGGAGAGCAAGCATGGAGCAGACACTTAGCCACAAAGTTAGCCTCACAGACACCGCTAAGGACAAGGTTCGGACCTTGCTGGCGGCCGAAGGGCGCGACGATCTCAGACTCCGTGTTTCGGTTCAGCCTGGCGGTTGCTCCGGTCTGATCTACCAACTGTTTTTCGATGAAGTTCTAGAAGAGTCCGACGCTGTTGCCGATTTTGATGGCGTCCAGGTTGTTGTCGACAAGATGAGCGTGCCTTACTTGGAAGGCGCATCAATTGATTTCGAAGACACTATCCAGAAGCAGGGTTTCACAATCGACAACCCAAACGCAGCTGGCTCATGTGCCTGCGGAGACTCTTTCAACTAACTCTCAGCTACTCAAGTCCTTAAGAAAACCGCGTATTTATTGGTGTTTTGGCGCACTCGATGGATTTTCCTCGCTTAGACTAAATACATAAGATTTCATAAGCCGAAGGGTTTGTTTTTCCAGTGAGTAATCGTTTTAAGTGGTCCAGTATCCCGCTAGCCGCAACTATGGTTTTGCTTCTTTCGGGATGTTCTGACCAGCTTGCCAGAGGTTTTTTGCCAGGCGAGTGGGGCGTGACCAACCACACCGACCGAATCACTGGACTATGGACCACGGCCTGGATTGTGTTGTGGATTGTCGGAATCGTTGCATGGGCCTTGATGGGCTGGGCAATTCTGGTTTACCGCAGGCGTAAGGGCGAGACTGGACTGCCTGCCCAGCTTCGGTATAACAACCCAATTGAGGTTCTTTTTACTGTTGTCCCACTGATCTTGGTCATCGGCTTTTTTGCTTTTACTGCAAGAGACATGGCAGCAATTGAGAAGCCAACCGAGAATCCTGATGTCACCATCCAGGTCATCGCAAAGCAGTGGAGCTGGGACTTCAACTATGTGGACGCCAACGTTTTCGAATCAGGCATTCAGGCTCAATTTGATGGCCAAGAGGGAGTCCCAGAGACTCTTCCAACGCTTTATCTTCCAGTAAACAAGAGCGTGAAGATTGACCTTTCAGCGCGAGATGTTATCCACTCATTCTGGGTTATCGATTTCTTGTACAAGAAGGACATGTTCCCAGGCAAGACCAACACCATGTACTTCACGCCTCAGAAAGAGGGAACCTACGCTGGTAAGTGTGCTGAGCTTTGCGGTGAGTATCACTCGCTAATGCTTTTCCAGGTAAAAGTAGTTTCCCAGGCTGAATACGACAGCTACCTGGCAACCCTTGCTGCTAAGGGACAAACTGGTCAGCTCGATACTTCTTACGACCGAAACCAGAACCTTCCCGGCGACAACCCAGAGATTAGAGGATAGTCAAGATGGCAACCCTAACTGAAACCCGTCCATCCAGCGGCGGAAGCTTCCCATCCAAGAAGAAGCAGACCAAGGGTCAGATTCTCGTTGACTGGCTAACCACAACCGATCACAAGAAGATCGGCTACCTGTACTTGATCACTTCTTTCGCGTATTTCCTAATCGGTGGAGTTATGGCGCTAGTTATTCGCGCTCAGCTTGCTGCCCCTGGTCTGGACATCGTTCAGACTAAAGAGCAGTACAACCAGCTGTTCACAATGCACGGCACCATCATGCTCTTGATGTTTGCAACTCCGCTTTTCGCAGGTTTTGCGAACGTTTTGATGCCAGTGCAAATTGGTGCACCTGACGTTGCGTTCCCAAGACTTAACGCAATTGCTTACTGGTTCTACTTCTTCGGCTCATTCGTAGCAGTTTCAGGATTCTTCACACCTCAAGGAGCTGCTTCATTTGGGTGGTTTGCATATGCGCCGCTATCGAATACAACGTTCTCGCCGGGTATAGGTGGAGATTTATGGGTATTTGGATTAGCGCTTGGTGGATTCGGAACCATTCTCGGAGGAGTCAACTTCATCACAACCATCCTGACCATGCGCGCACCTGGAATGACCATGTTCCGTATGCCTATCTTCACTTGGAACACGCTGGTGACTTCGATTCTTGTGATCATGGCGTTCCCGCCGCTTGCAGCCGCATTGTTTGCACTAGGAGCCGACCGGCGCCTAGATGCTCATATCTTTGATCCAGCAAACGGTGGTGCCATGCTTTGGCAGCATCTGTTCTGGTTCTTTGGTCACCCAGAGGTTTACATTCTTGCTCTTCCATTCTTTGGAATCGTTTCTGAAATCTTCCCGGTTTTCAGTAGAAAGCCAATCTTTGGATATAAGACTCTGGTTTACGCAACTATTGCCATCGCAGCTTTGTCGATGACTGTTTGGGCTCACCACATGTACGTCACCGGCTCTGTGCTACTGCCATTCTTTGCCTTCACGACGATGCTCATCGCCGTTCCTACCGGTGTGAAAATCTTCAACTGGATTGGAACTATGTGGCGAGGGTCAATTACCTTCGAGAACCCGATGCTTTGGAGCCTAGGATTCTTGACTACCTTTATCTTCGGTGGACTAACCGGAGTTATCTTGGCATCGCCTGCACTTGACTACCACCTATCTGATAGCTACTTCGTTGTGGCTCACTTCCACTACGTAGTGTTCGGAACAGTGGTGTTTGCGATGTTCGCCGGATTCTTCTTCTGGTGGCCAAAGATGACCGGAAAGATGCTGAATGAGCGTCTAGGTTACATTCAGTTCTGGCTGACCTTCTTTGGTTTCCACATCACATTCTTGATTCAGCACTGGCTTGGCGTCATTGGAATGCCACGTCGCTACGCAACGTATTTGCCGGAAGATGGCTTCACATGGATGAACATGGTCTCTAGCCTTGGCTCGATTCTGCTCGCGCTATCGATCATCCCATTCCTGTGGAACGTATACATTACCTACAGAAGCGCTCCAAAGGTTACTTTGGATGATCCATGGGGCTACGGAAGAAGCTTGGAGTGGGCAACAGCAACACCGTTCCCACGTCACAACTTCACTTCGATTCCTCGAATTCGTTCAGAGTCTCCAGCGTTCGACCTTCACCACCCCGACTACGCAGCACCTGAAGCAAAAGCTGCAGCAAAGAAGTAGAAAATGAAAGCTAACTACCTACTCTGGATGTTGTTGACGGGCTTTTATGCGTTGGTCACCGGCGGCTATCACCTCTGGTACTTCCTCACCTACGG
>CAYVZV010000012.1:13676-22109 GCA_964456485.1 uncultured Rhodoluna sp.
AGCACTTGCTGAAGGAGGACACTCTTTGGCTGATGTAGTGCGCACGCGAATGTATCTTGCAAACGCAGGAGACATGGATGCTGTCGGCAAGGCCCACGGGGAGCTGTTCTCGGAGATAAGACCCGCTGCAACCATCTTGGCTGGCATAAAGTTCATAAACCCGTTGATGCTCGTAGAAATCGAAGTGGATTCCTATAAACCATAATCTTTGGAAAAGAAAAAGACCCCGACCATTTCCGATCGGGGTCTTTTTCTTTGAAGCTGAATTACTTAGTTAGCTGCTCCTGAGAAGCTGGTGCAGCAACTGCAGGGGAGTGATCGTGTGCCTGAGCTTCGTTTAGCTCAGTTTGGGTCACTGGTGCAATACGGTCTTCGAAGTAGAAGCGTGATAGCGCAGCGCGGATTCTCGTGCCAACTGTGATCTTGCCCCTCTTGTTAGGGCGAACAACGGTTGGGCGGTAGTCCTTGAAGTCGACCAGCTTGTACATTTCAAACTTGTCTAGTGGCTCGTGAACTTCGATGTATTCACCGTGTGGCAAACGAACAATTCGACCAGTTTCGCGACCGTGGAGAACGATCTCTCGGTCCTTACGCTGTAGTGCCAGACAGGTTCTCTTTGTGATGATGTAAGCCGCAATAGGGCCTGCAATCAATAGAACCTGCATGAAGGTCAGAACGTGATTTAGAGACATCTGGAAGAACACCGCAATCAAGTCTGTTGATGCAGCCGCCCATAGAACTCCATAGAAAGTCACACCAGCTGCACCGATGCCGGTGCGGGTTGGGGCGTTTCTTGGACGGTCAAGAACGTGGTGCTCTCTCTTGTCGCCAGTGACCCAAGCCTCTACAAACGGGTAGACCGCAACGAGAGCCAGGAACACAAGGGATCCAACAAGCGGAATCAAAACACCGAATGGATAGGTGTGACCAAAGATCACGAAGTCCAGGTTGCTCGGCGCAAGTCTTAGGGCACCGTCAAGCCAGCCGATGTACCAGTCAGGCTGCGTACCTGCTGAAACAGGGGACGGGTCATAAGGGCCGTAGTTCCAAATCGGGTTGATTGTGAACGTTGCAGAAATTGCCATGACCACACCAAAGACGATGAAGAAGAATCCACCGGCCTTAGCTACGTAAACAGGCATCAACGGGTACCCAACGACGTTCTCGTCAGTGCGTCCAGGGCCTGAGTAGTGGGTGTGCTTGTGAATGATCACCATGAACAAGTGGATCGCGATGAAGATAACAATCAAGGCAGGTACTAGAAGGATGTGCAGACCATAGAGTCGCGCGATTACTTCGGTTCCTGGGAACTCGCCACCGAACAGGAACGAAGAGGTGGTTGTTCCGATAACTGGAATTCCCTTGATCATTCCGTCGATGATGCGAAGACCGTTTCCGGAAAGCAGGTCATCTGGCAGAGAGTATCCGGTGAATCCAGCAGCCATACCAAGAACGAAGAGCATGAAACCAACTAGCCAGTTGATTTCACGAGGCTTGCGGAAAGCTCCAGTGAAGAAAACGCGAAGCATGTGAAGACCCGCGGCGGCGACGAACAGAAGTGCTGACCAGTGGTGCGCCTGGCGCATTAGCATTCCGCCACGTATTTCAAATGAGATATCTAATGTGGAAGCGTAGGCAATCGTAATTTGAGAGCCCTTGAGCGGAACATATGATCCGTCGTAGGTGACGTAGGTCATAGCTGGCTGGTAGAAGAACGTTAGGAATGTTCCGGTGATAAGCAAGATTACGAAGCTGTAGAGAGCGACTTCACCAAGCATGAAAGACCAGTGATCGGGGAAGACCTTACGACCAAAGTTCTTTAGGATTCCTCCGACGCCGACGCGCTCGTCGAGATAGTTTGCTGTGGCAGCTAGTGCGCCACCCTGCTTCTTTTCCTGTACTGCATTACTCATTTATTAACGCTCCCAGAAACTTGGTCCGACGGGCTCTAAGAAATCGCTTTGGGCGATCAGGTAACCTTCCGCATCAACCGTGATTGGCAGCTGCGGTAGGGGACGAGCAGCAGGGCCAAATACAACCTTGCAGTGCTCGGTGACATCGAAAGTTGACTGGTGGCATGGACACAGCAAGTGGTGCGTGTGCTGTTCATACAGTGCCACAGGGCATCCAACGTGTGTACAAATCTTTGAGTAAGCAACGATTCCGTCGTAGGACCAGCCGGTCTTTTCTGGATCTTCCTTTAGGTCAAGCTGGTTCAGGCGCACGAGAAGAACAGCGGCCTTCGCTTTTTCTTCCAGCTTGTGCTCTTTCAAGTCAGTAAGCCCCTCAGGAATTACATGGAATACAGATCCAAGAGTTACATCAGATGCCTTGATAGGAATACCGGTTGGGTCCTTTGTGAGCCTGGTTCCGGCTTTCCACATGGTTTGGCGAAGGCTGTTGCCAACTTGAGGGCCAAGATCTCCAAAAACAATTAGCGCTGGAAGCGGGAACAAAGCAAGTGCTCCATACAAAGTTCTGCGGATGAGCTTTCTTCTGCTGAAGCCAGATTCTGAATCTGCAAGCTTTACGATTTCAACTGCGCGAGCTCTAACTTCTTCGCTGCCGCGGGTTTGGTGACGAGCTTCCGTGACTTCAAAATCAGGCATCAAGGTCTTGGCCCAGTGAACAGCACCGATACCAATTCCAAGAAGTGAAAGTGTCATACCAAGGCCCAAGAAAAGGTTGTTGGCGCGAACGGTCGAAAGGTCTTCAGTGATTGGGAAGGCAACGTAAGCCCAAAGAGCGAAGAAGGAACCCACGACGGAAACCATGAACAGCGCAGCAACTTGTACTTCGGCGTTTTTTGCCTTAGCGGGGGACTTGTCAGTCATTCGGACGCGATGAGGTTCGAGACCTGGGTCTTTGATCTTGTCCGGTGGAATCACAGCCAGACCAGATTCGAACTCGTGCTCAAAGCCCTCGGCTTCTGAGCCCTTCTCTAAGTCCTTACCTGCCAATTAGTTTTCTCCTTCTAATTTGACTTGGCGCCAAGCCACACAGTGATGGCAATAATCAGGCCCAACCCAAAAATCCAAATAAATAGTCCCTCGGCAACAGGACCCAAGCTTCCTAGCTCAAACCCACCTGCGGATGGGTTCTCTTCTATGTATGCGAGATAGGTAATGATGTCCTGTTTGTCTTGGGGTGTGATGTTGGCATCGTTGAACACTGGCATGTTCTGCGGGCCAATCAACATCGCTTCGTAAACGTGCTTGGCTTCTACGCCATCAAGATTTGGAGCGTACTTGCCTTCGGTCAAAGCACCGGCTGCACCAACGGCGTTGTGACACATTGCGCAGTTAATTCTGAAAAGCTCTCCACCATGAGTTGCATCGCCAGTTGCTTCCAGGTATTTCTGATCTGGAATTGCAGGGCCAGGAGCAAGAGAGGCAACGTAGGCAGCCATTAGGGAAATCTGCTCGTCAGTGAACTGAACTTTCTTCTTTGGAAGCTGAGGGCCAGATCCTTGACCAGGCATACGGCCAGTTCCAACTTGGAAGTCCACTGATGCTGCTCCAACACCAATCATGCTTGGTCCAGCTGCGGTTCCTTCGGCATTTAATCCATGACAGCTTGCACAGTTAGCAAGAAATAGCTTGCGACCTTCGGAAATTTGCTCGGCGGTGTACTCCGTTGCAATGGTGTTTGCAGTGACGTTGGTCGCTACTGCGTAGCCACCTCCCGAAAATAGCAATCCAGCTGCAATCACAAGGGTGGCTGCAAGAGGCTTTCTGCGCGAGCGGTTAAACCGATTTCCCATGACTTCTTTCTATTTCAGTACGTAGATGATCAAGAACAAGCCGATCCAAACAACATCGACGAAGTGCCAGTAGTAAGAAACAACAATTGCTCCGGTGGCTTCAGCGTGACCAAATTTCTTGGCCGCGTAAGTTTTTCCGATGATTAGCAAGAACGCAATCAATCCGCCGGTGACGTGGAGAGCGTGGAAACCGGTGGTGATGTAGAAGGCGCTGCCGTAGGAGTTGCTACTGATGGTGACTCCCTCAGAGACCAACATCGCGTACTCATAGACCTGACCGGCTACGAAAATCGCACCCAGCACATAGCTAATGAAGAACCACTCAACTAGACCCCATTTGGCAGGTGACTTACCGGTTGCGCGAGGCTGCATACGCTCTGCAGCGAAGACTCCAAATTGGGCTGTGAAAGAGGACGCGACCAGGATCAGAGTGTTGATTAGAGCAAACTGAACATCAAGAATCTGAGTATCATTGGCCCAAATTTCGGGGGCATTGGCGCGAAGGCTGAAGTACATGGCAAATAGCCCTGCAAAGAACATAACCTCGCTGGCCAGCCAGACAATGGTTCCAACAGAGGTCGCGCTTGGGCGATTGATCACTACGGCGCTGTTTTGGGCCAAAGGAGTCGAGGTCATGCATTAATGATAACCCCTGAATCCGCGACAGTTAGGCAATTTGGGCTTAGTTCGTGCAAGTTTCGAACAGTAAGCTGAGACACATGAATCCGCAACCGAGCTGGCCTAGCATCTTGGCAAAGCTAATCGCGAAATCCGATCTTGACAGATCCGAAGCGAACTGGGCCATGAGTCAAATCATGGCTGGGGATTCCAGCGAAGCCGAAATAGCTGCGTTCATGTTAGCCCTTCGTTCAAAAGGCGAAACCGTTTCTGAACTCGCAGGACTGGTCGATGTGATGCTCAAGCAAGCCGTGCTTTTGGATACCGGGGATGACGCGCTCGATATTGTTGGAACCGGCGGTGATCTTGTTGGAACCGTAAACGTTTCCAGCATGGCCTCGATTCTTGCGTCGGCAGCAGGTGTTCCAGTGATGAAACACGGTTCAAAATCTGCCTCCGGCAAAACCGGTTCGTCGGAGATGCTCGAGGTTCTCGGAATCAAGTTGGATCTTTCCCCACAGCGAGTAGCTGAAGTGTTTAGGCAAACCGGCATCACGTTTTTCTTTGCTCCGGTTTTTCACCCAGCCATGAGGCATGTGGCACCGATCAGAAAGCAGCTCGGGGTTCCAACAACCTTCAATTTCCTTGGGCCACTGGCAAACCCTGCACAACCAATTGCTACCTCACTAGGGGTCGCAAATGCCCAAATTGCCCCCCTAATGGCCCAGGAATTGGCCGAAAGAGGCCGTTTTGGCCTGGTTTCTAGGGGAAATGATGGTTTAGACGAGCTAACGACCACCACAACAAGCACTGTTTGGCTAGTGACCCCAGAAGGAGTCGAGAGCCAGCAGCTTGACCCAGCGGATTTTGGCATAAAAACGGTCCCTCAGGATGCCTTGATTGGCGGAGATGCCCAGCACAATGCCCAGGTGGCAAGGGATTTGTTCGCCGGGAAGACCCAAAACAACCTCGGAGCTGTCCGGGACATCGTCATTTTGAATGCCGCAGGGGGAGTAGTGGCCTATCGGGCTGCCAAGAACCCTCAGTTGGCCGGATCGGGTCTCAAGGCCCAATTTGAGGCCGCAATTCAGTCCGTGACTGATGCTCTGGATTCTGGCAAAGCTTCATCCAAGCTCGAGCAATGGGTATCAGCTACCCAGCAGTAAAACTACAATACCCGCGGGGAGTGCCTCTCCAGGCTAGATAATCATTACTTGACATAATGTACATTATCGGCGCACTGACTTAGCTAACCCAGCTCAACCAGAAGATCAATAAGCCCTGGCGGGCCAACTGACTCGCCAGATTCATTTAGCTCTGACGGATCCCACCAGCGCACATCCAAGATGTCTCGATGTTCTTCAGGCGTCCACATAGACCGATCAACTTCAAATTCGTCAGCAATTTTGTATTTGAAAAAATGAGCGACTCCAGTCTCAAAATCTCCGGATGGCCAGGGTTGAGTGAATTCAATGGAGCTTATCTTTTCGCCCAGAATCTCCGGATTTACCTGCAAGCCGGTCTCTTCGAGCAATTCCCGACTGGCAGCCACATTCAAAGCCTCCGAGCCCTCTAAACCGCCTCCAGGGCTTACCCAGCGCGGTTCTAGGCCGCTTTCTGGGCTCCAGAGCGAGAACATCAGCAGAAAGCGTCCTGAGCTGGCCTGCAGCAGGACCCTGGCGGTTTCTCGATGACGGATAAGGCCCAAAACCGCTAACCTTTGGGGATTTTGTAGAACTTCATGGACAACTGGACCAGATAGCCGATGCTCAAGGCAAAGATAAGGGTTCCTTCGCGGACCTGACCACCCATGAGGGCCCCAAGGGTCAAAACTGTGCCCTCATAGGCCGTTCTAACCATCCAGAAGGGCTTATCTAGGGCATTTGCAGTGCCCTGCATAAGGCCATCTCTTGGCCCAGATCCCAGCGCTGAGCTGATGTACAAACCGGTGGCGATAGCCACGATCACTACCCCAATGAGAAAAATGATTAATCTTTGCCAATAGATCGAAGTATCAGGTAGGACTAAGAGCCAAAAGTCTGCAAAAAGCCCAATCAAGACGGCGTTGGCGATTGTGCCAATTCCTGGCTTTACCTTGAGTGGTATCCATGCCAGCAACACCAGGGCGCTGACAACAACCGTGGAGACCCCAAAGCTCAGACCAGTTTGGATGGAAATCCCCTGCGCAAATACATCCCACGGTGCGATTCCAAGGCTGGCGTGAACAGTCATCGCAACACCTAGCCCATAAACAAACAGGCCGAAGATAAGAACGACAAGCCTGAAAGGAAGGCTACGGTTGGTTTCAGGAAGCACCCATGAAGACTACTGCGTATCTAGACACCCATCCGGGCACCAGACCGCGTATTTTTGCACACCGAGGGCTCACCTACTCAGGCAACAACCAGGTAGCTGATGAGAACACCCTCAAGTCTTTCGAACTGGCTCTGGCTGCTGGTGCCGATTATCTGGAATCAGATATCCAAGTCACCAAAGACCATGTTCCGGTTCTGTTTCACGACAGCGATCTCAAAAGACTGGTTGGCAAAAAGACCCTGATTTCAGAGATATCTCTTTCGCAGCTGCGGGAGATTCGTTTACCTCACTCAGGCCAGATTCCAACTTTGGTCGAAGCTCTGGAGAAGTTTCCGGAGGCCAAGTTCAATTTAGATATCAAAACACCCTTGGCTGAGACAGTCGGAATAGAAGCCATACTGTCGCTTGGTGCACAGAACCGAGTCTTGATTTCAAGCTTTAGTGAGGCATCAAGAAAACGGGCGCTCGCCAGAACCTCTACTCCCCTGGCTTCATCGGCAGGAAGTTCGAAAGTTCTCAAAAGCTACCTGCTAGCACGTTGTGGAATGGAAAAAGCTCTTGCGCGTGAAGTTCAGGATATTGATGCTCTGCAGATTCCAATCAAGCGCTATGGCATTGATTTTACTCACCCACGGTTTTTAGAAATGATCCTCCCAACAGGAATTGAAATCCATTATTGGACTATCAATGATCCAAAGCTCATGCTGGAGCTTTTTTCTCTAGGCGCACACGGAATCGTCACCGATCGAGCCGATCTCGCAGTGCAAAGCTTTAGCTGAGAGATTTCTGTTAACTGGGCACTTTCTGGAAGAAATCCCAAGGCCGACTGGTTGCACCAAATGTTGGCCAATTGGTCAACCAAACGCAACCAGGAGAAATCATGGCCCAACAGATAATGCGCGGCATCAGATTGGGAGCGCAATCGCTCGAGTCCGAAGTGGGAGTCAACTACTCCCCTAGAACCAAGCACAGCTATCAATGCCCAAACGGACACCTCAGTGAACTGGTTTTTGCTCAGGATGCTGAACTTCCAAACGCATGGCAGTGCAAATCTTGTCCATCACAAGCCACCTTGCTTACCGACGGCAAGTTAATGAAGCTAGAAATCGACGAGCTCAAAACCCCTAGGTCTCACTGGGAGATGCTTCTTGAACGAAGGTCAAAAGAGGAACTAGAGGAAATCCTGAAAGAACGAATTTCCTACATCCGGGCTAGAAGAAAAGCCGGAAAAGCAGACCTCTAACTAAATACTCTCTTTAGTCCCCAAAAGGTGACCTTGGTCAGTGCCTCGAGCACTATGGCCAAGGTCATTTTTGATTTCCCGTCCACTCTTTCAACAAAAGTGATTGGCCTTTCAATCACCTTCCCAAGCTTGGACGCGCGATAGGCAAGCTCGACCTGAAACGAATAACCGTGGGAAGAAACTGGCTGAGCAACTAGTTCCTGCAAAAACTTGGTCCTGTAAACACGAAACCCGGAAGTCATGTCGAGAATGTTTGTTCCCAACATAAACTTGGCGTAGCGATTCCCAGTCCTGGAAATCAGTCGCCTAAAGGCAGGCCAATTCAAGACCTCTCCCCTGTCAACCCAGCGTGAGCCTATTACCAAGTCCGATTCAGAACTGGATTGCAAAAGGATTCCTAGATCTTCAGAGCGATGAGAACCATCAGCATCCATTTCGACGATGTAATCAAACTCTCGACTAAACGCCCATTCAAAACCTGCAAGGTATGCAA
>CAYVZV010000013.1:0-1385 GCA_964456485.1 uncultured Rhodoluna sp.
AAATGGACGCCAAAAAGCCGACCCGCCGGGCCTCGAGCCTGAGCGCCATGCAGGAGCGTATCCTGCAGGCCATTCAACGATCCAAGCTGGATAAGGGCTACGCCCCGAGCATGAGGGAAATTGGCGACGAAGTCGGCCTGTCCTCCCCTTCCTCGGTCACTCACCAGCTCAACCAGCTGGAGCTCGCCGGCTACATAAGCCGTGACCCAAAGCGTCCTCGCACAATCGATGTACTCATTGAGGTTCCTGGTCTAGAGGCTGACCCAGGCGATGACATCGATAACGTGACTCCAATTGGCGATGCAGCCATGGTTCCTATGGTTGGTCGAATCGCAGCAGGTGGACCAATCACAGCTGAGCAAAACATCGAAGAGATCTTCCCGCTGCCAAGACAGCTTGTTGGAAAAGGTGACCTCTTCCTTCTCAAGGTCGTTGGAGAGTCGATGATTGATGCCGCTATCTGCGATGGTGACTGGGTCGTAGTGCGTCAACAACAGACGGCAGAAAATGGCGACATTGTTGCCGCTTTGCTAGAAGAAGAAGCAACGGTAAAAACTTTCAAGCAGAGAGATGGCCACACTTGGCTACTTCCGAGAAACTCCAGCTTCGAACCGATTCTTGGAGATCACGCTGTCATTCTCGGAAAAGTAGTTGCGGTCCTAAGAAGCATCTAAGACAAAGTCAGCAAGTTCGCTGGCCAGTCCTGGCTTTACAAGGGTCTCAACGTAAGTTCCCGTTTCTCGGTGCTCTAGCTTTGCAACTTTTCCCTCGGAGTGAATTCTTGAAACTAGATCGCCTCTTGAGTACGGCACCAAAACTTTCATAAACAATTCCGGCTTAGGAAGAAGAGCCTCGATCTTCTCAAGTAGCTCTTTGATGCCTTCTCCCGTAGAAGCAGATACCAAGAGGCAACCAGGCTCCATTCCCCTAAGGGCAAGCTTCTCGGTTTCATCAATCAAATCGCACTTGTTGAAAACCACTAGCTCTTGAATGTCAGTTGCCTCTACTTCAGCCAATACATCGCGCACAGTTTGAATCTGGCTACCCGGGTCAGGGTGAGAGGCGTCAACTACATGTACTACCAGGTCGCTATGAGAGATTTCTTCGATTGTTGAGCGAAAAGCCTCAACTAACTGATGTGGCAAGTTCCTTACAAACCCCACGGTGTCAGAAATCGTGTATTCCCGCCCATCCGAAGTTTCGGTGCGCCTAACGGTTGGGTCCAAGGTCGCAAAGAGCGCATTTTCAACCAAGACTCCGGCGCTAGTAATTCGATTCAGCAGGGATGACTTACCTGCATTTGTGTAACCGGCGATTGCCACCGAAGGCACCTGATTCTTTGATCTTGACGCGCGCTTGGTATCTCTGGCTGGAGTCATTTCCTT
>CAYVZV010000013.1:1485-19824 GCA_964456485.1 uncultured Rhodoluna sp.
CTTGTCCACCAGCCTGCCTGGACATCGACTCACCCCAACCACGAAGACGAGGAAGAAGGTACTCAAGCTGAGCCAACTCAACCTGCGCCTTACCTTCTCGTGATTTTGCATGCTGGGCAAAGATGTCCAAAATAATTGCGGTGCGGTCAACAACTTTTACCTTGACGATGTCCTCGAGGTTTCTACGCTGGCTCGGTGCAAGCTCCGTATCGGCAATAACTGTGTCAGCACCGCATGCTGCAACCACTGCCTTGAGTTCCTGAGCTTTACCCTTACCTAGGTAGCTAGCAGGATCTGGAAAATCTCTTCTCTGCAACAAGCCATCAAGCACTTCGGCTCCAGCAGTTTCAGCTAGCGCAGCAAGTTCACGCAGGGAGGTCTCTGCTTCCAGCATGGTGCCCTTACCCCAAACGCCTATCAGGACCACTTTTTCCAGACGGAGCTGACGATACTCAACATCAGTAATGTCTTGAAGCTCAGTGGATAACCCTGCAACTCTCTTTAGAGCGCCGCGCTCCTCGAGATCAAGCTGATCTCCATCAAAGCTTGATTTTTCTCCTGCACCAAATCGTTTCGCGCGCTCTTCGCGGCGAAGGATGCGATCAATCATCGTTGATGCGCGTTCTGGTTCGGATTCCATACTTCAACCCTAGTAATCAGAATTGGGATAGATTGACCTTATGTCCGAGGACCACTACTTTTCACAGGAACCTGGCAGTGCCCTAAAACCTAAATCCATCGTTATTCCCGTTGCCAGTGAAATGGTTACCGTCACAACGGCATCCGGCACCTTTAGTCCTGCCCAACTTGATTTTGGTACCGAAGTACTAATCGAGCAGATGGATCTAGCCCCGGAATCCGGCGATATTCTTGACCTTGGATGTGGCTGGGGTCCCATCGCTCTGAACCTTGCAAAGCTTCGGCCGAGTACCAAGGTGTGGGCAGTCGATGTAAACACGCGTTCAGTTGAACTGACTTCAAAAAACGCCAAAGATCTTGGTCTTACAAACATCACAGCAGTCGTTCCAGAACAAGTTCCGGAAAATCTGGTCTTTAGTGGCATCTGGTCTAATCCCCCAATTCGAATCGGAAAGAAAGAGCTCCATGAGCTGTTGCTGAAATGGCTACCAAGGCTTGCTGCCGGAGCAGAAGCCTACCTAGTGGTTCAAAAGAACCTAGGCTCTGATTCATTGCAGAAGTGGCTTGCGGCAGAACTAGCTGGAAACTACGAAGTCTCTCGCTACACATCGATCAAGACCTACAGGGTTATCAAGGTCAAGAAAAACTCCTAGAGACTATCTAGGTCTATTTCACCGTCGAAGCTCAGCTGGGCTGGCCCACTGATACCAACATGTTCGCCATCTTCTGTTGCGAACATTCTTACTCCCACGACTCCACCTGGAACGCTTACCTGCCACTGGTTTGGCGCGTCAGCTCCAGCCCAAAAACGTGTAGCCAGAGCTGCTGCTGCGATACCAGTGCCACAAGACAAGGTCTCCCCCACTCCGCGCTCGAAAACCCGCATTGAAATGTGGCCGACACCTTGCTGCACCATAGGTTCTTTTGGAACAACAAACTCAACGTTCGCACCGTTTGCCGGAACTGGATCAATTGAAGGCGCATCCTGTAAACGCAATGCCGAAAGCTCACTGTCACTGGCAAGAGCAACTACAGCGTGTGGGTTTCCAACATCAATTCCCTGGGCTGGTCTCGCTACATCCAAACCGTTGACTTCAACAAGGGATTCGGCTTCTAGGCGCCAACGGCCAAGGTCAACAGCGAAGCCGTTGGCTGATTTGGTGATGTCCTTTACACCATCTCGGGTTCCAACTGGAAGTGTTCCACCGTCGATGATTTCCGCAAGGCCACGGTCCAACAAATACTTGGCGAAGACCCGAATTCCATTGCCACACATCTCAGCGGATGAACCGTCAGCGTTGTAATAGTCCATGAACCAAATGGCATTTGGCTCCTCGGCTAGAACGGTTTTTCCTTCTGGCAAGTTCTCAGACTTAACAACCCGGATCAAACCATCGGCTCCGATGCCGAAGTGGCGATCGCAAATCTTTGCTATCTGAGACTTGCTCAAAGACAGATCGCCCTCTGCATCCAGCACAAGGACGAAGTCGTTGCCGGTTCCGTGGCCTTTAGTGAATGAAATTTTGGACATGTGTAAAGCCTAGGACCGATTCCCTAGGATTCCATCTTCAACAACGACAGACATTGCCTGATCTAATACATCTTCATCCAAAGCTTCTAGCCACTGAATCCTCTCGTCTCTTTTGAACCAACTAACTTGCCTTCGGGCGTAGCGCTGAGTCAAGGAGACAGTTGAGGCTATCGCCTCCTCGCGTGAAAACTCGCCATCGATCTGACCAAGAGCCTGAGCGTACCCAATGGCAACTGAGGCCGTCTTGCTCTGTCTAAACCCAACTGAAATTAGCGACTCGACCTCCTCTACTAGACCCTGCTCCCACATCCGAAGAACTCGCTGTTCAAGTCTTGGTAGCAATGCTTCACGCTCCATGCGTAACCCGAATTCCAGCACTGGTTGCCAGGAGTCTGTCTTGTCAGGCAAAGCAGCGGCGAAAGGCTCCCCCGTGATCATTACAATCTCTAGTGCCCTAACAATACGTCTTCCGTTTTCAGGGATTATTCGACTGGCCGCAATTTCATCAAGCTCGGCAAGCTTGCGGTGCATGTGAAGGGGACCATGAGCTTCAAGTTCTTGCTCTAGTTCGGCACGCAACTGCTTGTCACGTTCTGGAAACTCAAAGTTGTTCAAGCTGGAAGCCACGTACAACATCGAGCCGCCAACAAGAATTGGGATAACTCCTGAGTCCTGAAGCTCGAGTATCTTGGCGCGTGCGAGCTTTTGATACTCAGCAGCAGTTGATTCCTGGGATGTTTCCAGAACATCAATTAGGTGGTGAGGGATTCCTCGACGCTCAGGGATAGGAAGCTTCGCGGTGCCAATGTCCATACCCTTATAGAGCTGCATAGCATCGGCGTTTATGATTTCAGCCTTTAGGCCATGTTTTGAAATGCGCTCAGCAATTCCAATTGCCAGTTCACTCTTACCGGTGCCAGTAGCACCGACCACGGCAATAAGTTTTGAGCTCATTTACTTCGCGCGAAGAGTTGGGAATCCAAGATTTACGCTCGGTGCAGCCGTAGAGTCGGTTTCGCATGATGTTGCGCTCATTTTGTCGAAGGCGTCTCCAGCTCTAGTTGCGCGAACTGAGAAACCTGCAGCCGGCTGATCGGCGAACAAGAAGTAAGGCTTTGCCTCGGTGACAGTGACTGTAACTAAGTCACCAGGTCTAGGTTCGGTTTGATTAGCGGGGGTCTCGAAGTGCACCAAGCGGTTATCCCTAGCCCTGCCGGTAAGTCTTTGGGTCTGAGAATCTTTGCGGCCCTCGTGGTTAGCCACAAGTACTTCAACGCTCTTGCCCAGCTGCTTCTTATTTTCCTGCCAAGCTATTTCGTTTACGTGAGCAATCAATCTCTCGTAACGATCCTGAACTACTTCCTTAGGAATCTGATTTGTCATTTCACCTGCTGGGGTGCCAGGACGAATTGAGTACTGGTAGGTGTACGCCATTGAAAATGCTGCTTCGGTTGCAACATTCATCGTGTCTTGGAAATCCTGTTCGGTCTCCCCTGGGAATCCAACGATGATGTCAGTGGTAATTGCAGCATCGGGAATAGCCTTGCGAACACGTTCCAGAATCCCCAAGTACTTATCGCTTCTATAACTGCGCTTCATGTTCTTCAAAACTTCGTTGGAGCCCGACTGAAGTGGCATGTGAAGATGCGGCATAACGTTTGGGGTTTCCACCATCGCGTCAATCACGTCATCGGTAAAGGCTGCCGGATGAGGCGACATAAATCTCACGCGCTCCAAGCCCTCGATTTCCCCACAGGCACGAAGTAGCTTGGCAAATGCGCCACGGTCGCCGAACTCAACTCCGTAGGTGTTGACGTTTTGACCCAAGAGAGTTATCTCGATCACGCCATCATCAACAAGTGCCTTGATTTCACTGAGGATCTCGCCAGGTCTGCGGTCTTTTTCTTTACCCCGAAGCTGAGGCACGATACAGAAAGTGCAAGTGTTGTTGCACCCGACTGAAATTGATACCAGCCCTGCGTAAAGCGAATCGCGCTTTGTTGGAAGGTTGGATGGGAAGGTCTCAAGCGCTTCAATGATCTCAACCTGAGCCTCGCGGTTGTGACGAGCTCTCTCCAGCAAAGTAGGAAGTGACCCCATGTTGTGTGTGCCAAAGACCACGTCAACCCATGGTGCTTTCTTGATTATGGTGTCGCGGTCTTTCTGTGCTAGACAGCCACCTACGGCAATCTGAAAATCAGGGTTTGCCTCTTTTTTGGCAAGCATTGTTCCAAGGTTTCCGTAGAGCTTGTTATCCGCGTTCTCTCGAACAGCACAGGTGTTGAAGATCACAACATCGGTTTCCCCAGGTGTCCCCTGTTGATATCCAGCGTCCTCGAGCAGGCCTGATAGGCGCTCCGAGTCGTGGGAGTTCATTTGACAGCCGTAAGTTCTCACTTCGTAGCTGCGGGTTTGGGTAAGCATCAGAATCCTGATTTTACCGCTTGGGCCTCTGCTTCCCTAATGGCTGCAAAAACTACTCCAGACCCAAATCCACGTCGGTGCAAGAACCCAATCAAACGGCGGTTTCTCACTTCTGGATCGAGCTTCGACAGCTGGCTCAGGCGCTTAATGGCTACCTCGGTCGCAACAGCCAGCTCGTCTTCGTCTGAAATCTCGGAAGCGACCTGGTTGATGATTTCCTTATCCAGGCCTTTGTCAGCGAGTTTGCGCTTGACCATTGAGCGAGCGAGCCCCTTGGTTCGCCTAGAGGCGTCAACTACCTGCTGAGCAAATGCAGCATCGTCAATAAGTTCGACTTCAGTGAACCTTGCGATCACATGATTTGCAATTTCAGCCGGTATCTCGTGCTTTTCAAGCGCCGAGGCTAACTCGGACGAGGACTTGGGTCCTCGCTCGAGAAGCCTCAGAACGATGTTTCGAGCACGTTCCTCGAGGTTATCTACCGACGAGAGCATTATTAGCCCGCGCTAGCTGCCTTTTTAGGTGTTGCCGGTACTTCCTCAACTGGAAGATCAGCAACCGCTCTTGGGACACCAACACCAAGCTTGGTTTTGATCTTCTTCTCGATTTCGTTTGCAACCTCTGGGTTTTCAATCAGGTAGTTACGGGAGTTCTCTTTACCTTGTCCAAGCTGGTCTCCTTCGTAGGTGTACCAGGCACCGGATTTCTTTACAATCTCGTGTTCAACACCGAAGTCCAGCAAGCTTCCCTCGCGAGAGATTCCGGTTCCGTAAATAATGTCAAACTCGGCCTGCTTGAATGGCGAAGCCATCTTGTTCTTGACAACCTTGACGCGGGTTCTGTTTCCAACCGCCTCGGTACCGTCCTTTAGCGTCTCAATTCGACGGATATCTAGTCGAACCGAAGCGTAGAACTTCAGCGCCTTTCCTCCAGCGGTGGTTTCCGGGCTTCCGAAGAAGACACCGATCTTTTCGCGAAGCTGGTTGATAAAGATCATGGTGGTATTTGTGTTGCTGAGTCCACCCGTTAGTTTGCGAAGAGCCTGTGACATAAGTCTTGCCTGAAGACCCATGTGGGAGTCTCCCATCTCGCCTTCGATTTCTGCCCTAGGAACCAGAGCGGCAACCGAGTCAACAATGATTATGTCGATTGAGCCTGAGCGAATCAGCATGTCTGCGATCTCAAGGGCCTGCTCACCGGTGTCTGGCTGGCTGACCAGTAGAGCATCGATGTCAACGCCGAGCGCCTTGGCATATTCCGGGTCCAAGGCGTGCTCGGCGTCAATGAACGCAGCAATTCCACCAGCGCGCTGGGCGTTGGCAATAGCATGAAGGGCCAGTGTGGTCTTTCCTGAAGACTCTGGGCCGTAAATCTCAACAATTCTTCCGCGGGGCAGGCCTCCGGTACCAAGGGCTGCATCTAGAGCGATGGATCCAGTCGGGATGACCTCAACCGGTGCACGCTCATCGGAACCAAGGCGCATAACTGAGCCTTTACCGAATTGGCGGTCAATCTGGGCTAGCGCTGTGTCTAGTGCTTTTTCGCGATCTGAAGCTGATGGCATCTTGTTGTTCCTCTTTCGATTCGTGATGCTTCCGACATTACTTTTGGCTACCGACACTTCTGGGCTCAAAACACCAATCTGTGCATAACTTTGAGCTTTCAACTGCCTTAAATGAACCATAGCAGGATTCGAACAAGATTTCGAGTGTTTATTTACTCGGCGTGTTGTTTTTTAGCTTTTTTGTCCAGTCCGCTCCAGCGTTCCTTTGGAACGGCCTGGGCCCGGCAGATGGCCAGCCAGATCTGGCGAGGGTCCTCACCTTTAGCCAACAGTGTGGCTGCAGTCTGGTCCCCCAGCTCGAATAGGGCGAAATCTTTGATGATTACCTCGGAATGGGGCTTGCCGAACTCATCGGCCATCAGCTCGTAGAACTGGCTTAGGCGCAAAATAGTGGCTTTTCGGCCTAGATACGGCCGCCGAGCAGGTCTTTTTCAAGCTGCTCGTTGAAGTCCTGGACAAAGCCGATCGGAACAGTCAAATCAGATACTTCGCGAGCGCCAGTGGCCTGGGCCATGAACTCCTCAGGAAGAACGCCTTCAACTAGGGCAATTCGGTCGGAAACCTCACGTAGAACCACTGAAAGTGGCACCTCTAGGGCCTCAGCAACAGCCGAAAGGATCTCTGAAGAGGCCTCTTTCTGGCCTCGCTCTAGCTCGCTCAGGTAGCCCAGAGCCACGCTGGCGCGGGCCGCTACCTGGCGGAGAGTCTGACCCTTCTGAAGCCTAAAATCGCGGAGCACGTCTCCGATTTCTGTTCTAACTAATGTCATCTGACCCTCCTTCCGAAGCTCAACTCTAGCTATGACTACTGACAACTAGATTATTCCGCAATTTCTTCCCACAGGTGACCAAGTCCCAGCAAAACCGCAGAATTCTGAATCTGGGCCCGATCCCCCTCCAGCTGATGGGCAAAGACATTGCTGGATACTGCCTGTTCTGGGCCCTTGGAAACGCAAATGTAAAGCTCTCCGATTGGTTTTCCGTCTTGTTCGGTTGGGCCGGCGACTCCCGTTGTCGAAATTGCCACCAAAGAACCAAGCTCTAAGCCCAGCTTCTGGGCAATCTTGTTTCGAATCCCCTCGGCCATTTGTGCGGCCACTTCAGGATCAACTGCACCTTGGTTTTCTAGAAGCTGCTTCGAAACTCCGAGTAGCTCGTGTTTTAGTGTGCTGTCGTAGGCAACTATTCCAGTCAATAACACATCTGAAGCGCCAGCAACTTTCGCAAACTCTGAAGTAAGTAATCCCCCAGTAAGGGACTCTGCAAGAACTAGTTTCTTACCTTGAGATCTGAGCTCATCAAGAATCTGCTCTGCGGTAATCACTTTTTACTCGCAGCCAAAAAGAACTGAATACCAGAAATTAAAGTTGAAGCCAGAGCGATAAACAGCAGCCCCTCTTCAACAAAGCTCCAGGCGGAAACCCAAACTTCAAAAGGTGCCAGCACGGCGCCGATTGCCACACCTTGCAAAACAGTCTTTAGCTTTCCAGATCCAGTTGCAGCAATCACTCTGTTTTTTGAAACTAGAACCCGATAAAAAGTCACAGCGATTTCTCGAACCAAAATCAAGATTGTAATCCACCAGTCAATCTCTCCAAGGAATGAGAGAGTGACCAGCGCACTTCCAAGCAATGCCTTATCGGCAATCGGGTCCAAAATCTTGCCGAGGTTGGTAACTCTTCCAGTTCTTCGGGCAACCGCTCCGTCAACACCGTCAGTGGATATTGCAAATATGAAGACAAAAGTAGCCAGCCAGTGTTGCCAAGAGTTTGGCTCAGGAGAAATCAGAAGCAGGTAAACAAAAAGCGGAGCAAGGCCAATTCGAGCGATGGTTATGGAGTTTGGGAGATTCACGGCCGGCCCGTCAGCTGCCACGCATCCTCATCGCCGTCATCGTCATCTCCTGTGGTGCGGATCACACCTGAATCCACCGCCATGGTCTGTGGCACATCACCGCGAAGCTGGCCAAGAACCGTTGCCAGCTCTTCTGGTTTCACAAGCACGTCCCTGGCTTTCGAACCTTCTGAAGGGCCAACGATATTTCTAGATTCCAAAAGATCCATCAAGCGACCGGCTTTAGCAAATCCAACACGGAGTTTTCGCTGCAGCATCGAAGTCGAACCAAACTGTGAATTAACAATCAGCTCGGTTGCCTGCAAAAGCACTTCGAGGTCATCACCGATGTCAGCGTCAACCACCTTTGCGGTTGCGGTAGCAGCCACATCATTTCGATACTCCGGCTCCATCTGGGCCTTGACGTGTGCCACAACAGCTTGCAGCTCCGCTTCGCCAACCCACGCTCCCTGAACGCGAATTGGCTTATTGGTTCCCATCGGTGAAAACAGTGCGTCACCTTGGCCAACTAACTTCTCAGCTCCAGGCTGATCCAAGATAACTCTTGAGTCGGTGACGGAAGAAACTGAGAACGCCAATCTGGAAGGCACGTTGGCTTTGATCAAACCAGTTACGACATCAACAGATGGACGCTGAGTAGCAAGCACAAGGTGAATACCGGAGGCTCGAGCTAGCTGGGTGATTCGAACAATTGAATCTTCCACATCGCGCGGGGCAACAATCATCAGGTCGGCAAGCTCGTCAACCACCACAAGAAGGTATGGGTAGGGCTGAAGTTTCCTGGTGGAGCCTTCAGGAACCGAAAGCTCCCCTGCAACAACCGCGCGGTTGAAATCATCGATGTGCTTGAATCCGAAGGACGCGAGATCGTCGTAGCGCATGTCCATCTCTTTTACTACCCACTGCAATGCCTCGGCGGCTTTTTTCGGGTTAGTAATAATCGGAGTAATCAAATGCGGTACACCCTGGTAAGCCGCCAGCTCCACTCGCTTCGGGTCAATCAGAACCAGCCTTACTTCAGCAGGTTTGGCGCGCATCAAAATCGAAGTGATCATGGCGTTTACAAAGCTGGATTTACCAGCACCAGTTGCACCGGCAACCAAAAGGTGAGGCATCTTGGCTAGGTTTGCAACCACGAACCCACCCTCAACATCTTTTCCGATGCCGATAGTCAAAGGATGTTGAGATAACTTAGCGTTCTGGGATCTGAGTACATCGCCAAGGGAAACTGTCTCGCGGTCAGTGTTTGGAATTTCAATACCGATTGCACTCTTGCCTGGAATCGGAGCCAGGATGCGAACCTCGTTGGAGGCAACAGCGTAGGAGATGTTGCTGGCGAGTCTCGTGACCGCTTCAACCTTCACACCGGCCGCAAGCTCAACTTCATACCTAGTGACAGTAGGCCCTCTGGAAAAACCTGTGACGCTTGCTTCAATATCGAACTCTTTGAAAACCGCGCTAATCGAAGCGACCACTTCATCAGTGACCTCTGAGCGCAGCTTTGGAACAGTTCCAGCACCCAGCAGTGACTGATCTGGAAGCTTGTAGGTGCGGTTAGTTCTACCAACTTGAGCTACCGGCTTCTCCCCTTCTTCAGCTTCAAACAGAGCCTCAGGTTCGGCTGGAACTTCGGGAACAATGGGGATCTCACGAGTTCGAGGCGTTGGGTTATCAAACAGATCCGAAACCACATCGGTTGCATCTTCTTGCTGAATCAGGGCTGAATCAAATGAACCCTCGTCTTTTTTACCCTTACGCCACCAAGGCACCTTGGTGCCATCAAAGGCGTCTGGGATTTCCTCCGGCTCATCAGCCTGGTGCGAACCTCTAAGGGCTGAACCAAACAGGTACTCGTAAAGCTCGCCAAGTCGTTCACCAATCTTGTTTGGTGCGGTCTTGGTCATAATCAAAACTGAGGCAAACCCAATAGCTGCCAAAACAGGCACCGCTCCCCAGATGGTGATTGTTGCTAGGAAAGGTATTGCTATCAGCCAGCCAAAGAGCCCTCCGGCATTAGCTAATGCAATTACTCCATCGGTTGGCTGCGGCTGAGCGCTAAACAGATGGAAAAAACCGGAGATGGTAATCAGCATCAAGAAAACACCAACGCCGATGCGAGAGTTGTCCTGCACGCTTGATGGATGGCGAGCTAAAAAGATAGCAAAGATGATCATGACAACTGGAAGTCCAAATGAGACTGGGCCAAACAAAAGACCAAAGCTCCAGGCGTTTAGAGTCTGGGCCCAGCTCTCTTGAATCAGGAACCAGCCGAAAGTGATTCCAAGGACACCAAGGATTGCCATAAAGAAGGGAAAGCCGTCGCGACGGTCTTCCTTGGAAATTTGGTCTGGAGAAAGCGCTCTGGCTGCCCCGCCAAAGCCATGGGCCAAAGCCAGATAAAAACGAACCAGCGGGTGAGGCTGCGAAGAGCCGGCAGCCTTGGGTTTTAGAACCTGCGTCTTGGCTGGGGCGCGTTTTCTCGCGGGAGGCGATTTTCTGGTTGCCATGGCTTCAAAACTACTAGCGGGGGGTCCAAAACCCCCGTAACCTAGGGCGGCTAGCCGTGAATGACCACCGGGATGATCATTGGCTTACGGCGATGCGCTTTAGACACCCAGCCACCAACACTTCTTCGAATGACCTGTTGCAAGGAGTGAGTATCTCTAATTCCTTCACGAGCTGCTTGCAGCAATGCCTTTTCAATTTGCGGCTTCACATCATCAAAGACGTGATCTTCCTCGGCAAAAGCTCGAGCTCGGATCTCGGGTCCTGCCGTGATCAAACCGGTGTTGGCATCCACCACAACAAAGACCGAGATAAACCCTTCTTCGCTAAGCACTCTGCGATCTTTCAGATCTTCCTCGGTTATTGTTCCGACTGTCTTGCCGTCAACATACAAAAGCCCACATTCAACTTCGCCGACAACCTTGGCCACGCCATCGCTTAAGTCGATGACAAACCCGTCTTCGGCCAAAATAATGTTTTCCCGGCTGATTCCGGTTTGCTCTGCAACCCTGGCATTTGCAACGAGGTGGCGATACTCCCCGTGCACCGGCAAGACGTTTCTTGGCTTCAGGATGTTATAGACATACATCAGCTCTCCGGCTGCAGCGTGACCTGAAACGTGGACCTTGGCATTTCCTTTATGGATTACGTTTGCTCCGAGCTTGGTCAGTCCATCAATTACTCGATAGACAGCGTTCTCGTTTCCAGGAATCAATGAGCTAGCCAAAATCACAGTGTCGCCCTCTGCAATTTCAATCTCATGCTCAAGCTTTGCCATCCTAGATAACCCAGCCATTGGCTCGCCCTGACTACCGGTTGTCATGAATACCAACTCGGAAGGCTCGTACTTATTCGAGTCCTTTAAATCAACAACCGCATCGTCCGGAATCTTTAGGAATCCAAGCTCGGCTGCGATCTGCATGTTGCGAACCATGGATCTACCGACCAGAACAACCTTACGGTTGTTGCTAACTGCTGCATCAATTACCTGCTGAACACGATGAACGTGAGATGAGAACGACGCAACAATCACGCGCTTGGTTGCCCGGCCAATCACATCATGTAGGACTGGACCGATGTCCTTTTCTAGGGGTGTGAATCCAGGAACATCGGCATTGGTTGAATCGCACAAGAACAAATCAAGACCTGCTTCTCCGATTCGAGCAAAAGCTCGAAGGTCTGTGATCCTGCCATCAAGTGGAATCTGGTCCATCTTGAAGTCCCCCGTGTGCAGGATGGTTCCGGCTTTGGACTTGATCAAAACGGCAAGGGCATCTGGAATCGAGTGATTCACGGCGATGAACTCAAGTTCAAAATCACCCATGACCTCAACATCGCCCTCGGCAACGGTGTGAGTGTAGGCGGGTAGGCGGTGTTCTTTGAGTTTGGCCTCAATAAAGGCCAAAGTTAGGGAAGACCCGATGATTGGAATGTCTCCGCGCATGCGCAACAGGTAAGGGACTCCCCCGATATGATCTTCATGACCGTGGGTCAGGAAAATTCCGACGATGTCGCTAAGTCGGTTCTTTAGATACCCAAAGTCAGGCAAAATCACATCAACACCAGGCTGGTGTTCTTCTGGGAAGAGCACGCCGCAGTCAACAATCAGAATCTTGCCGTTTATTTCAAACACGGTCATATTGCGACCGATCTCACCAATTCCACCAAGTGGAATGATTCGCATTACGTCTTTTTTGAGTGGAGCCGGATGAGGCAGGGTTAGAACCACAGTCTTCTTTCTTTGACGCTACCTAGTTGTGCCAGCCACCTTCGGCAGGGCACCGCCAGCGGCAGCATTTCTATCTGGTCTAAAGTTTGCAAACGACAAGCCCGGAACTGTTCCGACCTTTTCAATTCCATCTTCAATTCTTGCGGCTTCGTCATCCTCTGGACCAACCAGCGGTAGGCGAACACGAGGAGAGCCAATTTGACCAAGGCCGTGAAGGACGTACTTGGCGGCTACAGTTCCTGGAACATTTGTCATGATTGCGCGCTGCAATGGCTCAAGTGCGTTGTGCACTTTCAACGCATGATGGAAGTCGTTGCGGTTAGTGGCATCGACTAATTCACGGTAGGCAGCAGGGGCTACGTTTGCGGTAACTCCAATTAGGCCGGTTGCACCAATCGAGATGTGCGGCAAAACGTTTGAGTCGTCACCTGAGAAATACATCAAGTCTGTTTCGTTCATAAGCCTTGAAGCCTGAGCAAGATCTCCCACTGCGTCCTTGACGGCGACAATGTTTGGGTGCTTAGCTGCTCTGTGGAAAGTCTGCTGTGAAATTGCAACGCCGGTTCTACCTGGGATGTCATACAAAATCACCGGAAGATCAGTTGCATCTGCTATCAACCTGAAGTGGGTCAAGATGCCAGCCTGAGTTGGCTTGTTGTAATAAGGAGTGACGATCATCACGCCATCAGCGCCAGCTTTTTCACTCTGCTTATAGAGCTGCATGGCGTGAGCGGTTTCGTTAGATCCACCACCGGTAATGATTTTGGCTCGGCCAGAAGCGACAGATTTTCCCACTTCTACGAGTTTGATCTTTTCGGCGTCAGTCAAGGTTGAAGTTTCACCGGTTGTTCCGGTGACGACCACACCGTCGGCTCCGTTAGAGATTACGTAGTCGATGTGTTTCTCAGTTGAGGCCCAGTCGACTTCGCCTTCAGGGGTCATGGGCGTCACAAGGGCAACCAAAACTTGGCCGAAGATGTCCTTGTTGGTTTTTGCCATGTCTAAACCCTAGCCCAAGGGCAAGTTATGGTGCTACTCGTCCGTTTTGGTTGAAGGTTTCGTAGGTGTAGGGCATGAGCTTTGCGAACTCATCCTCCATCTTCTCGGCACACATCTCAATTTCGCGCTGTGGGAAAGATGGGAAGTGAGTGCCCTCGCGCTTGGTTCGAAGCGAAAGGAAGTTCATCAGGGCACGCGCATTCATGGTCACGTACATGCTCGAGTAGATGTTCAACGGCAAGACAATTCTTGCGACCTCTCTTGCAACCCCTGCTTCAAGCATGCGCTTGTAAGACTCGTAGGCGGTAGCAGAAGCAGTTCTTGCTTCCTGCTCAACCAATGCAATCTGCTCAGCAGATCCCGGAAGAAATTCGTAGTGGCCAGTTTTTCCGGTCTGCACCAAGTTGCGATCTGGTCCTGGAACATAGAAAACAGGTGAAAGTTCTTTGTAGCGACCCGACTCTTCGTTGTAGCTTGCGATGCGGTGCCGCATGAACTCTCTAAAGACAAAGATTGGCGCCTGTACATAGAAAGTCATTGAATTGTGCTCGAAAGGGGAACCGTGACGATCGCGCATCAGATAGTTGATTAGCCCGCGATCGCGCTTGTCAGTTTCGGCGTCTTTATTTGCCTGGGCAGCCTCGAGGGACTGCTCACCTTGAGTGGAGACGCGAGCAGCAAATAGAACATCCTGGTCGCTAGCGTTTGCGCGGACCAGTTCAACCGTTACATCGGATCTAAAAATTACGTCAGACATTCCCACTAGCTTAGCTACTGTCCTAATCGGCTCAAACCAAGCCCACGCCGAGCCTGAAAAACTCAGGACTTTTGGGCATAATCTGGACACATTCCGAGTTGAGGTTTATGGATCCGCTAAGAAACGCAAGAGGAGAACCTTGGACAACAGAATATGGGTTATCGGCCTATTGCTGCTGGTGGCTTCTGCGGCTGGTTTCTTATGGAAATCCCGAACCGGTAGAGCCAAACTCGTTCGCTCGGGAAAGCTTGTCGACCTAGAAAAGCTCAAGGCAACCAAAGACGGAAAGCCAGTGGACGCATTCGGCACTCTCGCCACATTGCTACAGTTTTCAACCGAAGTTTGCAGCATTTGCGTTGCAACTTCCAGGCTTTACGGGGAAATCGAAAAAGCAACTCCGGGACTCAAGCACATCGAAGTAGACATAACGCACCGAATGGACTTGGCCGCTCACTTCTCGATCATGCAAACACCCACAACCTTGATTCTCGATAAGCACGGTATGGTTCGAGCTCGAATTGGTGGCGCCCCAAGGCAGAATGTAATCGAAGCAGAAATCAAGAAATTGGAGCAAAAATGAAGCCAGGTCAGTTAGATCCGAGAGGCCCAAGATTTGGGGCTGGTATCACATCAGTTTTGATGTTGATTGTTATTTACCTCTCGCTTGACGCGAACACGATTGATGCTGCGCTTTCCGTGATGGCTTTTGCTGTTGTGATGTTTGTATTCGGTTCTACTCTTGGCCCTGCCAAGCATCCTTACAGCTACCTTTACAAGTTAACTCTGAGTAAGTTTCTCAAGGCTCCCTCTTTTCTAGAACCAGCAAAGCCAGTGCACTTCGCCCAGGTAATTGGATTAGTGGTTACTGGGTCTGGTCTTGCGCTTCATTTCCTTGGAGTTCCAAATGCTCTACCAATTTCAGCTGCACTTGCGTTTTTGGCTGCGTTTGTGAATGCAGTTTTCGCCTATTGCATAGGTTGTCAGATGTACTTGGGGCTAAAGCGCCTTGGAGTCATTCGCTAAAGATATTGCCTGGCGCATAGCTTTTCTAGCTCTTGGCCTATCCCCTGCCGCATCATAAGCAAGGCCGAGTGCGAACCAGCTCTTCCAGTTACTCTCATCGGAGCGAACCTGCTCTCGGAACTGATCAAAGACCGCTTCCGCTGATTCCTTTGTTGGTCTGCCACTTGGACGAAGCTCAAAGGGAAACTGAGGCCAGGCGTTTTCTCGCTTTAGCTCTTCACCGAGCTTTTCAATACGAAGACCAAAGCGCAGCTCCATGGCAATCCCCCAGAAAGCTACCGCCGGCAAAAAGATCATCAGTGAACCAATGGCGATACCAATTGGCTCACCAGAGCCCATCAGTGCAAATGATCTCTCGGCAACCAGGACTAGGTACATAACAACAAGTGCGCTCATAAAGAGCGCGCCAAATTTGGCCGAGGTCAACTACTTTTCCTCTAAAAGACTTAGGAGCCCAACGGTCAAGCCTGTTAGCTTTGGGCTCTTTCGCATAGCGAGCAATAGTCCTTGTGAATACACCTCGTGAGAGTCAACAACGTGCTTGAAATACAGGCTCTCGTTAGGGCCCGCCATTAGCACTTCCTGCTCAGCGTGCGCATCTTCAATTCTCAAGCTAGTAATTGGCACGCCATTGAATACCGGGGCTTGATTACCCGCTGTCACTGGCTTTGCATCTCGCCCGTTTCTTGCCCTAGAAATCTCCTGAGCGGTGAACAGCGCGGTCCCTGAAGGAGCATCGAGTTTTTTGGTGTGATGAGTTTCGATGATTTCAATTGCATCAAAGTACTTGGCTGCTTCTGCCGCAAACTTGGTTGCTAAAACGGAACCAATCGAGAAGTTCGGAATAACAACAACTGTTGCTTGCTTGCCAACCATCTTGTCTCGAAGGGTATCGAGCTTTTCTTTGCTCCAGCCGCTGGTGCCCACCAGAATCTTAAGGTTGTTCTGAATGGCAAAATCCACGATGCCAACTGATGCGTCGGGCTTGGTCAAATCAACTAGAAGATCGGCCCCTATTGCTTCAGCGGGAGAATTATGCGAACTTAGCGCTGAATGAAGCTCGAGATCTGGATTCTTCTCGATCAAAGACAGGGCCAGCTGGCCCATCCGACCGGATGCTCCGATAACCGAAATTTTGATTGCCATACTACAAACCTACCCAGAACTACCTAGCGGACGAAACTTTCAAACATGTCTTCAGTGACGTCGCCAACAGCAACGATTGACCTTGGCAAATCAATCAAGTCCTTCGCTAAGGCCTGAACCTCAGAAAGCAAAACGCCGTCGAATCTGGCGATTGTCTCGTCTAGGTCCATAAACTCCCCCGCCACAATCTCAGCGCTGGCTAGCCTGGACATCCGAGCTTGGTTGGTTTCAAACTTCAGGGCCAGGGAACCTGAGATGTTTCCCTTGGCAAGCTCCAACTCGTCTTTGGTGATTCCAGACTGCGCAACCTTCTCAAGCTCAGCGATCATCAACTCAGTAACCTCTTTAGCCTTAGCTGGTGAACATCCGGCGTAAAGACCAAATGTTGCAGCGTCAGAGTAGCCCTGGTTGAAAGAGTAAACAGAGTAAGCAAGTCCGCGCTTTTCGCGAATTTCTTGGAACAGCCTTGAGCTCATACCTCCGCCAAGAACGGTGTTGAGAACTCCCATTGCGTATCGTCTTGGGTCATCAACATACAAACCTTCGGAACCTACCAAGATGTTCACCTGAGAGATTGGTCGATGAATCACCTTTAGCTTGCTGCCAGGAGCGAAGCTTGCAGGATTCAATAATCTTCTTGGAACGGGCTTGGCTTCAAGGCCAAGATCCCAACCAGCAGCAGACAGTCCTTGCTCAACTAGATTAATTAGCTCCTGGTGGTCAACGCTTCCAGCGGCAGCAACAACTAAATCTTGCGGGCGATAGTTCTGTTGGTAGTGCTCCCAAACGGCAGCTCGGCTGACGTTTGTGATGGTTTCAATCGTTCCACCGATTGGTCGACCTAGTGGGTGATCTCCAAGTACAGCTTCGGAAAATGCCTCGTGCACCACATCATGCGGGTCATCATCGTTCATCGCCAGCTCTTCAAGAATTACTGGGCGTTCATTCTCAAACTCTGTTTCATCAATCAGGCTTGAGGTGAGCATGTCAGCAATAACTTCAACGGCAATAGGCAGGGCTTTGTCCTGAACCTTGGCGTAGTAAGAAGTGTGCTCTTTGCCCGTAGAGGCATTTGAAGATCCGCCAACCGAGTCAAATGCCACTGCTATGTCCATCGCGGTTCGGGTCTTGGTGCCCTTGAACAAAAGGTGTTCTAAAAAGTGAGTCGAGCCATAGTGGTTATTGGTTTCATCTCTTGATCCAACTGCCACCGAAAAAGAAACCGAGACAGATTGGCTACCTGGAACTTGCTCTGACAAAATGCGAACACCGCTTGGGAGGACGCTTCTGCGAACAGAAGAGCCCCCCGAAGCGGTGAACGAAAGATCAGATTGTTCTAACGGGAGAATAATCTCGGTCATAAAGGGTTGGCTTACGCTTCCTCAACGTCAACCGGTGAAAGCGAAAGCTTTCCACGGTCGTCAATCTTGGAGATTTCAACCTGGATACGCTGGCCAACTTCAAGAACGTCTTCAACGTTCTCAACGCGCTTTCCGCCAGCCATCTTCTTTAGTTCCGAGATGTGTAGCAGTCCATCGCGACCAGGAACTAGTGAGATGAAGGCACCGAAGGTGGCCAACTTCACAACAGTTCCCAAGAAACGCTCGCCGATCTCTGGAACGTGTGGGTTGGCAATCGCGTTGATGGCAGCCTTGGCAGCCTCAGCGGATGGTCCATCCACGGCACCGATGTAAACGGTTCCGTCGTCCTCAATCGAAATGTCGGCTCCAGTGTCATCCTGGATCTGGTTGATCATCTTGCCCTTAGGGCCGATAACTTCACCGATCTTGTCCAGAGGAATCTTCACTGAGATAACGCGAGGCGCAGTTGGCGCCATCTCGTCAGGCTCTGAGATTGCCTGATTCATTACTCCCAGGATGTGAAGTCTTGCTTCCTTAGCCTGAAGTAGTGCTCCATCCAAAACAGAAGCTGGGATTCCATCAAGCTTGGTGTCCAGCTGAATAGCTGTCACAAACTCACTGGTTCCGGCAACCTTGAAATCCATATCTCCCAGTGCATCTTCTGCACCAAGGATGTCGGTTAGAGCCGCGTAGCGGGTCTTTCCATCAACCTCGTCGGAGATAAGCCCCATAGCGATACCTGCAACCGGCGCACGAAGTGGCACACCAGCGTTTAGCATCGCCAAAGTTGAAGCACAAACAGAACCCA
>CAYVZV010000014.1:0-5860 GCA_964456485.1 uncultured Rhodoluna sp.
TAAAGCTTCGTCGTCAGATGCAGGTTGAGCTAAAGGCAATCCAGATGGAAGTTGGACTTACCTTCTTGCACGTAACCCACGACCAGGAAGAAGCCATGGACATGGCCGACACTGTTGCGGTTATGAACAAGGGTCGCATCGAGCAAATGGGTGCTCCTGAGGCGCTGTATGAACGACCAAAGACAATCTTTGTGTCCAAGTTCCTAGGTCAGTCAAACATCTTTGTTGGAGACGTTGCTGAGTCATCAGGTGATTCAGTGAGCATCAGTGTTGCCGGTCGCCAGATCAAGGTTCCAACCAACCGCGCTGAGAAGACCACTGGAACAATCGCTTTGGGTGTTCGCCCTGAGAAGGCTTTCTTCCACGAGGATGCGGAACCTAAGGCTGACGCTGGATTGAACGTTGTTGGCCCAGGTGAGATTATCGACATTCGTTTCACCGGAGTGAGCAACCAGTACCTAATTGAGATTCCAAACCTTGGAAACGTCACTGTCTTTGCGCAAAACATTGGTAAGTCACCAGTGACTGAATTGGGCGCTAAGGTCTGGGTTAGCTGGAAGGTTGAGCACACCTTTGGGCTTGCGGATCTTCCTGTTGCAAAGCCCGAAGGTCAGTAAGCAAGTGTCAACCCAGGTTTTGGTCAAGAAGTCAAAGGCCACAGGGAAGTCAAAAAATTCCAAAGTAGCCCTGCTGCTTTTGCTACCTGGAATCTTCTACTTGGGACTTTTCTTCATTACACCGTTTGCTTCCTTGATCACAACCTCGCTTCAGGCTCCAGTTCTTGGCGGGGGAATTGGTGTTTATCAGCCAGGTTTGGAATTTGGGAACTATGTATTTGTAGTGACCGAGTACTTTGACCAAATCATCAGATCATTCGTTTACGCAACACTGGCAACTCTGTTGGCTCTGGCAATTAGCTACCCAATTGCATACTTCATAGCGGTGAAGGCAAGAAACAAGCCAGTTCTGCAGGCGCTACTTCTTACCCTGGTTATCGCCCCGTTCTTCATCAGCTTTCTTCTAAGAACTTTTGCTTGGAAGCAGGTCTTCGGTCAAAACTCATGGCTTTCAACCATCCTTCGTGACACCGGTCTGATGGCCGATGATCAGTTCTTGCTAGGTAGTTCTTTCGCTGTTGTGTTTGGTCTTACCTACAACTTCATTCCGTTTATGACACTGCCTCTTTACACAAACTTGGAGCGTCTGGACACTGCGCTTTTGGAGGCTGGCAGTGACCTGTACGCAACCCCAACAAGTACTTTCTGGAAGGTGACTTTTCCGCTGTCGATCCCTGGAATCACTTCGGGAACTTTACTTACCTTTATCCCGATCGCCGGTGACTATGTCACCGCTAGCGGAAACTTCCTCGGTAGTCCAAATACCTCGATGCTTGGAAACGTTATCGAGGCCAACTACATCACGATTCAGGATTTCCCAAGCGCCTCTGCGTTGTCCGTGCTATTGATGGCAGCGATTGTTGTGCTGGTTTCGATCTACATTCGTAGAACTGGAACGGAGGACCTACTGTGAGGCGCTTTAGCTTGGGTAAGTACCTGCTTCCTACCTATGTGGTGCTGGCTTTCATTTTCCTGATGTTTCCAATTGCCTACACTTTTGTATTCTCGTTCAACGATCCATTCAAGAACACCCCCGGCTGGCAGGGCTTCACCTTTGATAACTGGACTGGGGTTTGCAACAACGAAGCTGTTTGTGAGGCGTTTGGAAACTCTGTCCTCATTGCTGTGGTGGCGACCATCGTCTCGACAATCCTTGGAACCATGCTTGCGATTGCAGTGACTAGATACGAATTCAGGTTCAGATCTGCAACAAACTTGCTTTTGTTCTTGCCTCTAGCAACTCCAGAGGTAGTAATGGGAGCTGGTCTTGCCGCTCAGTTCTTCAACGTCGGTGTTCCACGAGGATTGGGAACTATCATCGTGGGCCACATTCTTTTCACTCTGAGCTTCGTAGTCGTCACTGTAAAGGCACGTATCGCAACTCTCGATCCAAAGCTTGAAGAAGCAGGTCGCGACTTGTACGCGCCTCCAGCTCAGGTGTTTATGAAGATTACTTTCCCACTACTTCTTCCAGGAATTATGGCGGCAGCTCTGCTTTCGCTGGCTCTGAGCTTTGATGACTACATCGTGACTGCATTCAACTCGGGAACTGAAATCACCTTCCCGAAGTATGTCTACGCGGCAGCGCTTCGTGGAATTCCACCCGAGGCAAACGTTATTGGTTCCGCCGTGTTCTTCTTTGCAATTGCCCTGGTTCTGGTTTTCCAGCTGGGCGGTGCGCTAAAGCGCAAGAGACACGCCAAGCTTAAGTAAATAGCGCCTCTGCTGCATCTTTGAAATGCTCGGCGTGACGCTTTACATCTTCAAGTGTTGTCGCAGGCGAAATCAAAGCCATGTTGTGGAACGGGGTCATCAAGATTCCGCGGTTTAGCGCGTGAAGGTGCAAGTACTGCTGGAGTTCGAAATCATCGGCGTCCGCAGCTTCTTTTCCAGTTCTAGGAGCCGTTGCCCTAAAGCTGTATTCAGCGCGGCAACCAAGTTGTGATACCTGCCAAGGAATCTTGTACTCATCGATGATTTCCTGAACATCATTTGTCCAAATAGTGCAAAGATCTTCCATTCGAGCAAAGGCTTCCTCGGTTAGCACTTCAGTCAAGGTTGCACGAACTGCAGCCATTGAAAGGGCGTTTCCAGCCAAGGTTCCACCGACTCCACCAACATCGATGTGTTCTAAGTGCAATGAGGCCGAGATTCTCGCTGAAAGTTCCTTTGTCATACCAAAGGCACCAGCTGGAATACCAGCTCCAATGGTTTTTCCAAGAACCACAGCATCGGGCCTTAGGTTGCGTCTTTTTGTCATACCGCCTACACCTTCGGAAAGGGTGTGGGTTTCATCGTGAATCAAAATCACGTCGTACTTGGTTGCCAGTTCGCGAAGACCTTCTAGGTAGCCAGGTTCTGGAAGCACAATTCCGATGTTGGTCATCGCTGGCTCAATTAGCGCTGCAGCTACTTCGCCTGATGCAAAAGCCTTTTCGGCTGCGGCTAGATCGTTGAAGGGAACCACCCAAGTGGTTTCCTTTGGGTCCACCGGAGCGCCAATGTTGTTCACTCGGCTTACGGTGTTGCCGTTTTCATCCAAGTTTGCAAAGGTCTCATCTACTGTTCCGTGGTAGCAGTAGTCATGAATCAGTATCTTTTTGCGACCGGTGATGTGCCTGGCGTAGCGAATGATGTGTCGGTTGGCATCGGTAGCGGTAAGGGTGAACTGCCACTTCTCAACACCGAAGCGATCTGCCAGAGTCTGGGCTGCGATAGCGGCATCTTCGGTTGGCAGCATCAAGGTGATGCCTTTTTCAATCTGGTTCTTTATTGCGTTGATGGATGCATCGGGGGAGTGACCAACCATGGCACCGGTATCGCCCAAGCAAAAGTCAACGTAATCGTTGCCGTCAACGTCAGAGAAGTGAGCGCCTTTGGCGCTCTTCACATAAACCGGGTAAGGACCAGGCCACTTGGCCATCCAGGACATCGGGACACCGTTCATCATGGGTCCCGCGGCTTTATCGTGGAGCTTTTTTGACTCTGGGTTGCGGCTTACGAAGAGGCTGACCTCTTCGTCAAATAGCTTTTTTAGGCGCTCAGGATTTGAAAAAGAGGTCATGATAAATAGATTCCTCGCTTAGAGGGCTGCGATTCCAGCCTCTACAACATCAAGTGCTTCATTGAGCAGCTCGTCAGTGATTGCAAGCGGAGGTAGGAAGCGAATCACGTTTCCGTAGGTTCCAGCTGACAAGATCACAACACCGTTTGAGTGAGCGTGCTTTGAAACTAGCTCCACTGCCTTAGCGTTTGGATTCATGGTGCCAGGCTCAACAAACTCAATGGCCTGCATCGCACCGCGACCGCGAACATCTCCCATAACTGGGTACTTGGCCTTCATGGCCTCAAGGCGAGGTCTGAGAATGCGTTCAATTCTTTCGGCCTGCTCCAAAACTCCGCCAGCTTCTAGCTGGCTCAAAACTGCAACTGCGGCTGCTGCTGCAACCGGGTTTCCTCCGTAGGTACCACCGAGTCCACCTGGGTGAGAGGCATCCATAATCTCGGCGCGACCTGTGACTGCGGAAATCGGCATACCTCCAGCGATTCCCTTGGCGATGATTACTAGATCTGGCTCGAAGCCTTCTTCCCATTCGCTAGCAAACCACTTGCCGGTTCGTGCTATACCTGACTGAACTTCGTCGGCTACCATCACGATGCCGTTTTTCTTTGCCCACTCAGCAATCGTTCTTAGGAAACCAGGGGCAGGAACAATGAATCCACCTTCACCCTGAACTGGCTCGATGACGACCGCAGCCAAAGACTCTGCTCCAACGCGCTTTTCCATGTAAGTGATTGCGCGACGTGCTGCTTCTTCACCGGTCATTCCCTGTGGGTCGCGGAAAGGGTAAGACATCGGAACGTGAGTCACCGCTGGAGCAAATGGACCAAAGCCAGTGTTGTAAGGATGAGCCTTGAAGTTCATGGCCATGGTCAAGTTGGTACGGCCGTGGTAGGCGTGGTCAAATACTGCGATTTCTCCGCGACCGGTGTGCTTGCGGGCAATCTTGACAGCGTTCTCGACTGCTTCGGCACCGGAATTGAACAAAGCTGAGCGCTTTTCGAAATTGCCTGGGGTGTGGCGGTTAAGGATTTCACAAACCTGTACATAGGGAACGTATGGGGTGACAGTAAAGAGGGTGTGGGTAAGTTTTTGGACCTGCTCCATAACAGCATCAACTAGCTGCTGGTTGGTATGACCGATGGTGACAACACCGATGCCGCTACCTAGGTCGATTAGCTGGTTTCCATCAACATCAACCAGAACTGCTCCGTGAGCGCGGTCGATGTAGACCGGAAGTAGGGTGCCAACGCCGCCACTTACTTCCTGAAGCTTCTTTTTGTGCAGTTCCTGGGACTTAGGTCCTGGAATAGAGGTGACTAGTTTGCGCTCTTGGGTGATTTCTAGTGTTGTCATGGTTTGATTCTACGCCTGTCTTTTTAAAGGCGCTGGCATGCCAATATGGGTAAATGCGTCGCGTCATAATCCTTGGATCCACTGGATCAATTGGCACTCAGGCCATTGAGGTTATTGATAAAAACCCTGACAAGTTTCAGGTCGTGGGCCTAGCGGCCGGATCAAATTCCGATGCTTTAGAGGCTCAGCGCAAGCACTTTTCACTCCCTGAATCCAAAGCGGTTTTGGGCTCTGCTGCAGCCACGGTTTTGGTTGAAGAAACGCAAGCGGATGTTGTTATCAACGGCATTACTGGCTCCATTGGCCTAGCCCCAACCCTTGCGGCACTGAAAACCGGCAAGATCTTGGCGCTCGCAAACAAAGAGTCTCTAATTGTCGGTGGGGAACTAGTGACCAGCATTGCTTCCCCTGGTCAAATCGTCCCGGTTGACTCCGAGCACTCTGCGATTGCTCAGTGCCTTCGATCTGGAACGAAACAAGAAGTACGGAAACTAATCCTGACCGCCTCGGGCGGACCATTCAGAGGATTCAGTAAAGAGCAGCTTTCAAAAGTGACGCCTGCGCAGGCGCTTGCTCATCCAACCTGGGTTATGGGACAGGTAGTCACTACCAACTCAGCATCGCTGGTAAATAAAGGCCTTGAGCTTATCGAGGCGCACCTCTTGTTTGATGTTCCATTTGAGCGCATTGAGGTGACTGTTCACCCACAATCCGTAATTCACTCCATGGTCGAATTCGTTGATGGTTCGGTTATTGCGCAAGCCTCACCGCCGGACATGAAGCTTCCGATTGCACTAGGTCTTTCTTGGCCTGATCGATTGGATTC
>CAYVZV010000014.1:5960-19436 GCA_964456485.1 uncultured Rhodoluna sp.
TGTGTTGGCAGCTGAGAAGTGGGCAAGGGATAGAACTGACGCTCAAATAGCCAAGGCCTGTTAGTTTCCCCAGAATCGCAAAAGCTACCCCTGAATTGCAATCCGCCTGAGCTAGATTTGGTGGCGTGAGCGAAACCCTTCTTTACATAGCCGGCATCGTGTTTATCCTGCTCGGTATTGGTGTTTCTATCGGCATTCATGAAATTGGTCACTTGCTTCCCGCAAAGCTATTTGGCGTCAAGGTCACCAAATACATGATCGGCTTTGGCCCAACTCTTTATTCCAAGAAGGTCGGGGAGACCGAGTACGGATTGAAGGCATTTCCACTTGGCGGATACATCGCCATGTTGGGTATGTATCCACCAGCCAAAAAACCAGAAACCAAAACAGGTTTTTTCTACGACATGATTAGCCAGGCTCGTCTTGCTCATTCTGAAAACGAAACCCCCAAAGACGCCAACCGAAAGTTCTATCAACTTCCGGTAGCAAAGCGCATGATCATCATGCTCGGTGGTCCATTTATGAACCTGGTGCTTGGCGTAGTGCTTACTGCCATTGCACTAACAGGATTCGGTATTTACCAAAGCTCACTGAAGATTGAGGCAGTTTCAGTGTGCCTTGATAACAAGAGCATCACCTGCCCCGTTTCTGAGCAGACCCCCGCTCACATCGCGGGACTAAAGGCCGGAGACGAAGTTGTCTCAGTTGCAGGAAATCCTGCAACTGATTGGTCTCAGATTAGAGACCTACTAACAAAGACCCCAACTGCCGAGTTTGAAATTCTTCGCGACGGTCAGCTAATGAAGATGACCGTCACTGCCGTCTTGCAACAGCGCCCACAGTTTGATTCGCTAGGTAGCCCAATTCTGGACGAGGCAGGCGACATGGTTTACGCGCCGCAGCCTTTCCTTGGTGTCTTCCTTACTCCTGAGCGCAAGCCAGTTCCATTTGTGCAGTCGCTTGAAGCATCGGGTTCAACGATTGCGCAGATCGGAACACTGATTTTGAGACTTCCGCAGGAAGTTATCGAAGTGACAGCGATTACTTTCGGCGGAGGAGAGAGAGATCCGAACGGGCCAATTTCGATTGTTGGAATAGGTCAGGTCGCTGGGGAAGTGGCGGCATCAGATCAAGCAGGTTTTGTTGACAAGCTTGCAACTGGAATACAGATTCTTGGATCTTTGAACTTTGCACTTTTTGTTTTCAATATGCTTCCACTCTTGCCACTAGACGGTGGTCACGTTGCCGGGGGAATCTACGAGAGCATCAAGCGCGGGCTTTACCGAATCGCTGGCAAAAAAGACCCGGGCCCAGCCGACACCGCACTACTTATGCCCTTGACTTACTTTGTCTTTATCGCCCTGATGGTGGTATCGGTGTTGCTGATTACCGCGGATTTAGTGAACCCTATCTCGCTGTTTGGCTAGAGCTTCGGGGTTTAGACAAATACTGCTTATGCTTTAACTAGTAAATAGCTTTATAGATGTCAGGAGCATTGTGCCAGCGGTAAATCTTGGTCTTCCAAAGGGCCCACCTCCAGTTCTTGCCCCAAGACGTAAAACACGTCAAATCATGGTCGGCAAAGTTCCAGTTGGGGGAGACGCTCCAATTTCAGTGCAGTCCATGACCACCACTCCAACTACCGACATTAACGGCACCCTTCAGCAGATTGCAGAGCTCACCGCCACCGGTTGCGATATCGTTCGAGTTGCTTGCCCATCTCAGGATGATGCTGACGTTCTGCACATCATTGCCAAGAAATCTCAGATTCCAGTAATCGCCGACATTCACTTCCAGTCGCGCTACGTTTTTCAGGCAATTGATGCAGGTTGCGGAGCGGTTCGAGTAAACCCTGGAAACATTCGCCAGTTTGATGGTCACGTTGGTGAAATCGCAAAGGCTGCCAAGGCCGCTGGTATTTCAATTCGCATTGGCGTCAACGCTGGATCTTTAGATCCAAGACTGATGGAAAAGTACGGCAAGGCAACTCCTGAAGCACTCGTTGAGTCAGCGGTTTGGGAAGCAAGCCTGTTCGAAGAGCATGATTTCCACGACTTCAAGATCTCCGTAAAGCACAACGACCCGGTAGTTATGGTTCGTGCTTATGAGCTTCTTGCCGAGCGAGGTGACTGGCCACTTCACTTAGGTGTGACTGAAGCTGGACCTTCATTCCAGGGAACCATTAAGTCATCTGTTGCTTTCGGTGCATTGCTATCAAAGGGAATCGGTGACACCATTCGAGTTTCTCTTTCAGCACCTCCTGCCGAGGAAGTAAAAGTTGGATCGCAGATCCTTGAATCTTTGAACCTTCGCCCGAGAAAGCTTGAAATCGTTAGCTGCCCAAGCTGTGGTCGTGCCCAGGTTGATGTTTACAAACTGGCTAACGATGTAACTGCAGGACTTGAGAAGCTCACCGTTCCACTTCGTGTTGCAGTCATGGGTTGTGTAGTAAATGGCCCAGGTGAAGCCCGCGAAGCGGACCTTGGAGTTGCTTCTGGAAATGGAAAGGGTCAGATCTTCGTAAAGGGTGAGGTTATCAAGACTGTGCCTGAAAGCGAGATCGTTGCAACCCTTATTGAAGAAGCCAACCGCTTGGCCGCTGAGATGGACCCATCTCTAGTTGGCTCACCACAGGTGCTAGTAAAAGATAAATAGCAGCTAACGGGTAACATTGAGCCCATGCCTATCCGCCTGAGCCAACTGTTTCTTCGAACCCTTCGCGAAGACCCTTCCGATGCTGACGTTGAAGGTCACAGACTCCTGCTTCGCGCTGGCTACATCAGAAGAGCCGCACCTGGTATCTACACTTGGCTACCACTAGGGCTTTTAGTAAAGGCAAAGATCGAAAAGATCGTTCGCGAAGAAATGGCCAACGCAGGTTCTCAAGAGGTTTTCTTCCCGGCATTGCTTCCACGAGAGCCTTTTGAAACAACGGGCCGTTGGACCGAGTATGGAGATAACCTCTTCCGTCTTCAGGACCGCAAGAAAGCCGACTACCTTCTAGCTCCAACCCACGAAGAAGTTTTCACTTTGCTTGTGAAGGACATGTACTCAAGCTACAAAGATCTACCTTTGTCTCTCTATCAGATTCAAAACAAGTACCGCGATGAGGCAAGGCCAAGAGCAGGACTACTTCGCGGTCGCGAGTTTGTGATGAAGGATGCCTACAGCTTCGACATCAACGACGAGGGCCTAGAAGCTTCCTATCAAGCACAGCGGGCAGCATATGAGCGCATCTTCACGCGCCTTGGCGTTGAATACGTAATCGTAAAAGCCGATGCGGGTGCGATGGGTGGGTCAAAATCCGAAGAGTTCTTGTCTCCTTCTCCAATTGGTGAAGACACCTTTGTTAGATCCGCTGGAGGCTATGCGGCAAACGTTGAAGCAGTTGCGACCGTAGTGCCAGATGAGATTGCAATTGGCTCTCAGCCTGCAGCCGAGATTCACGACTCACCGGACACTCCAACAATCAAGACATTGGTTGATCTAGCAAATGCCAAAGTCAAAAAATCCGATGGTTCTACTTGGAGCGCAGCGGACACCTTGAAGAACGTTGTCTTGGCCCTTGTCTCCCCAGAAGGAAAGCGGTCACTAGTGATCGTTGGAATTCCAGGGGATCGCGAAGTCGATGAAAAGCGGGCAGAGGCAGCTTTTTCTCCGAGTGAAGTTTCGCAAGCCACCGAAGAGGATTTCGCAAAGTTCCCACAACTGGTTAAGGGCTACATCGGTCCGACCAAAGACGGAAAGCAATTCCTTGGTGAGAAAGCCCCTTCAGGAATTAGATATCTACTTGACCCAAGAGTGGTCAAAGGAACTAGCTGGATTACTGGAGCAAACGTAGATCAAAAGCACGTGTTCCACTTGGTTGCTGGACGCGACTTCGAGTCAGATGGCGTTGCAGACATCGCCGAAGTTCGCGCGGGGGACCAGGCACCGGATGGATCCGGAGCATTGGAGCTTGCACGAGGAATTGAGATTGGTCACGTATTCCAGCTAGGAAGAAAGTATGCCGAAGCACTTGATCTAAAAGTCCTAGATGAAAACGGCAAGCTTGTCACTGTGACTATGGGCTCTTACGGAATCGGTGTGACCAGGCTGGTTGCCGTTTTAGCTGAAGCGAACAACGATGACAAGGGCCTTATCTGGCCGGAGTCAGTTGCACCTGCCGATGTACACGTAGTTGCGGCAGGTAAAGATGATTCTGTTTTTGCTGCGGCCGAGAAACTAGCTACCGAGATCGAGGCAACTGGGAAAACTGTGTTGCTGGATGATCGCGCCAAAGTTTCACCGGGAGTTAAGTTCTCCGATGCCGAGCTACTTGGAATTCCTAAGGTTTTGATTGTTGGCAAGGGGCTTGAAACCGGCGAGGTTGAGCTTTGGAATCGCAGGAGTGGGGAAAGGCGTTCTATCAAGCTAGAATCAGCCTTGTCTGAAATTTAATAGCGTCTGGAGGTGTCGCCCGTGGATATCGACCTGAGTGTCCTTAGAGGACTAGAGCGCGAAAAAGAGATTCCGTTCAAGGAGCTCGTTGAAATCATTGAAGCTGCTATCTTGGCCGCTTACCACCGCAGCGTTGGCAACACCGATAAGGCCCGTGCTGTTCTGGATCAAAAAACCGGACATGTTCAGATTTTTGCCACAACTTTAGATGAAGAAGGCAACGAGACCGGCGAGACCGAAGCAACCCCAGATGGATTTGGTCGAATTGCCGCATCTGCTGCCAAGCAAGTTATAGCCTCACGACTTCGGGAAATCAACGACGAAGGTTTATTCGGGGAATTCAAGGGCAAAGACGGCGACATAGTTGCTGGAACCATTCAGCAGGGCCAGCGCTCTTACATGGTCTACGTTGACTTGGGTTCAATCGAGGCAATCATGCCTCCGGAAGAACAAGTTCCCGGCGAGGACTATGCTCACGGCAAGCGAATCCGTGTTTACGTCACCAACGTTTCCAAGGGGACTAAGGGTCCACAGGTAACTGTTTCGAGAACTCACCCAGGTTTGGTTCGCAAGTTATTCGCCATGGAAGTGCCGGAAATCGCCGAGGGCGTCGTTGAAATCGTTTCGGTTGCTCGTGAAGCGGGACACCGAACCAAGATTGCCGTTCGCGCAAATGACCCAGCGGTAAACGCCAAGGGAGCCTGCATCGGCGAGCTGGGTCAGAGGGTTCGCGCCGTCCAGAATGAGCTAAACGACGAGAAGATCGACATCGTGGATTTCTCAGAAGATTTACCAACATTTGTAGCTCACGCACTGTCTCCCGCTAAGGTTTCCGACTCATTTGTCATCAATGCCGAAGATCGCCAGGTGCGGGTCCTAGTCCCTGATTTCCAGCTATCGCTGGCTATTGGCAAGGAAGGCCAGAACGCCAGGCTGGCAGCCAAGCTCACCGGCGCCAAGATTGACATCCAGCCCGACAGTATTTTGGAAGACGACTAGAGCCTTTAGGCTCTTTGGGCCTAGACTGGCCTTTGGTGGATTCAACTCCACGGACCAAATGGTCAAATTGGACACTTACCTTTATTTAGTTGGTTTGGGTCCTTCAAGAAAAGAAGAAGTAGGCAGAAAAGATGTTGGAAATCTAATGAGTATCTCGAAATGAGTACCCAACAGCTTTAACGGCCTGCCCTGTTTGGGAAGGCCCAGACAGGAGAAGTAAGTGGCGCTACCACGTGTTTACGACGTAGCCAAAGAACTTGGTATTGATACCAAAGTGGCTCTGGCCAAACTGGAAGAGCTCGGCGAATACGTCAAGAGCGGATCTTCGACAATCGCACCTCCGATTGCTAAGAAACTTCGCGCTGCCTTCCCTGACGCCAAGCCAAAAGAAGAGACCAAAAAAGTTGCTAAGCCAAAGGCTGCAACTAAAAAAGCAGATGCCACAGACGCGCCTGAGGTAGCTGCCGAAACCGCAGAGGCAGTTGAAGCAACTGAGCCTCCGAAGAAAAAGACTTCCAGACTTGCTCCAAGTTCAATAACCGATGCCCCTAAGGCACCGCCGGCCGCATCGTCAGTGCCAGGAGTTCCAAGACCTGGAAACAATCCTTTTGCCTCAACTCAGGGAATGGGCATTCCTCGTCCGATGGCAAGACCTGGAAACAATCCATTCAATGCAGCTCAAGGTATGGCACGTCCTGGTGCACCAAGACCGGGCGCTCCAAGACCAGGCGCAAGATCAGAAGGAGGACCATCAAGACCTGGTTCAAGACCTGCCGGTGCAGGCGGTGCTCGTCCAGGATTTGGTGGAGCAAAGCCAGGACTAGGTGGCGGTGCTCCAACTGGAGGATTCCCAGGTAGAGGACCTGCCGGCGGTCGCGGTCGCGGCGTTGGTGGAGGAACTGCTGGTGCCTTCGGTAAGGGCGGCGCTCGCGGTGGCGGTAAAGCTCGCAAGTCAAAGCGCGCCAAGAGAGAAGAATTCGAACAAAGAAGTGTTCCAAGCCTTGGTGGCGCAGTTGTGCCACGCGGTGATGGAACAACCGTTATCCGTTTGCGTCGCGGTGCATCGATTCAAGACTTCGCAGACAAGATTGATGCCAATGCCGGTCAGCTAATCACGGTGCTTTTTGCTCTTGGTCAGATGGCAACCGCTACCGCATCTTTGGATGAGGAAACCTTCCAGATTCTTGGAGCAGAGCTCGGATACAAGATCGAAGTTGTTTCTCCTGAGGACGAAGAGCGCGAGCTATTCGAGGGCTTCGGATTGGATATCTCAACCGATTACGAAGACGATGAAGCAGACTTGCTACCTCGTCCACCAGTTGTTACAGTCATGGGTCACGTTGATCACGGTAAGACTGCACTTCTGGACTCAATCAGAAATGCAAACGTACAGGCTGGTGAGGCTGGTGGAATTACCCAGCACATCGGTGCTTACCAGGTTCACACCACCCACGAAGGTCAAGACCGAGCCATTACCTTTATTGACACCCCAGGTCACGAGGCTTTCACAGCTATGCGTGCTCGTGGTGCTCAGGTCACCGACATTGCAATCTTGGTTGTTGCCGCAGACGATGGCGTTATGCCTCAAACCATTGAGGCTCTAAACCACGCTCAGTCCGCTGGTGTTCCAATTGTGGTTGCCGTGAACAAGATTGATAAAGAAGGCGCTAACCCGGACAAGATCAAGCAGCAACTAACCGAATTCAACTTGATTGCTGAAGAATACGGTGGAGACGTAATGTTCGTCCCAGTTTCGGCGTTGAAGAAACAGGGGATCACTGAGCTTCTTGACGCTGTGCTACTAACCGCCGATGCCGCATTGGACATGCGAGCAAACCCTGACAAGGACGCTCGTGGTGTTGCCATCGAAGCCAACCTTGACAAGGGTCGTGGAGCTGTTGCAACAGTGCTGATTCAGTCCGGAACCTTGAACGTTGGTGACTCGATTGTTGCCGGAAGTGCTCACGGTCGAGTTCGTGCGATGTTCAACGAAGACGGTGAGCCAGTTGAGGCAGCTACACCTTCTAGACCAGTTCAGGTACTTGGACTTCAGAGCGTTCCTCGCGCCGGTGACACATTTGTTGTGACCGACGACGAGCGTCAGGCAAGGCAGATCGCTGAAAAGCGTGAAGCAGCAGATCGAAACGCTCTTCTTGCCAAGACTCGTAAGCGCGTCAGCCTAGAAGACTTCACCAAGGCACTTGAAGATGGCAAGGTTGAATCCCTCAACTTGGTTATCAAGGGTGACGTATCTGGTGCTGTTGAAGCACTTGAAGACTCGCTGTTGAAGATCGAGGTGGACGATTCTGTCCAGCTACGAATCATCCACCGTGGTGTTGGTGCGGTGACCGAGTCGGATGTGAACCTTGCAACCGTGGACAACGCGATCATCATTGGATTCAACGTAAAGCCGGATAACAAGGCTAAGGACCGTGCAGACCGTGAAGGTGTGGACATCCGCTTCTACTCTGTTATCTACTCAGCTTTGGAAGACATTGAAAAGGCCCTCAAGGGAATGCTCAAGCCAGAGTACGAAGAGTTCGAGCTTGGTACCGCAGAGGTTCGCGAACTGTTCAAGTCCTCGAAGGTTGGAACCATCGCAGGTTCGATTGTTCGATCTGGCTCAATCAAGCGAAACTCAATGGCTCGCGTGCTACGCGGCGGCGTCGTTATTGCAGACAACCTAAAGGTTGACTCACTCAAGCGATTCAAGGATGACGCGACCGAAGTCAAGACTGACTTTGAGTGTGGTATCGGACTTGGTGGTTTCAACGAGCTCGAGCTTGAAGACATCATTCAAACCTTCGAGATGCGCGAGAAGCCAAGGGTCTAATCATGGTTGATGTCGCAAGAGCTCGTAAGTTAGCCGAGCGAATCAAGGTTCTGGTTGCCGAAGCGCTTGAAAAAGCAGTTAAGGATCCAGACCTTGGTTTTGTGACGATTACGGAAGTGAAGGTCACCCCTGACCTGCAGCATGCCCAGATCTTCTACACGGTGTTTGGTTCAGATGAAGATCGGGTTCGCTCGAACGAGATCATCAAGCGCAACACCGGTCGCATCAGGGGAGAAGTTGGCCACAACCTATCCATTCGCCTTACTCCTACTCTTGAATTCATCGCAGATGAGCTTCCGGAAAACGCGGCTCACATGAATGATCTATTAGCCGCCGCTCGTGCTCGCGATGAAGAAGTTGCCAGACTTGCAGCTGCAGCAAAGCCTGCGGGGGATGCAAACCCATACAAAGAACCAAAGCAAATCGAAGACCAGGACTAGCTTTGGTCGAGCCTGGCCTAGTTCTAATCGACAAACCCACCGACTGGACCAGTCACGATGTGGTGGCCAAGGTTAGAAAAGCCGTGGGCACTAAAAAAGTTGGCCACGCAGGAACACTGGACCCGTTGGCAACTGGATTGTTGGTTCTGGGCATTGAGTCGGGAACCAAGCTACTTACCTTTCTAGTGGGTGCCGATAAAACTTACCTGGCAACAATTCGTCTTGGGGTATCAACAGTCTCTGATGACTCGCAATCAGATATTTTGACGACTGCAACACCGGCTGCCTTGGCATCAGTAAATTCGGAAATGATTGAACGGGAAATGACCAAACTTTCCGGTGTTATTTCCCAGAGACCCTCTTCAGTAAGTGCCATCAAGGTCGATGGAAAGCGGGCTTACAATCTAGTTCGAGCCGGGGAAGAAGTTGAACTCAAATCTCGTGAAGTCACAGTGAGCGAATTCGAGCTTTTGGCAAGTTCTAAATCCACTGAAGGTTTTATAGATCTAGACGTGAGAGTGGATTGCTCATCCGGTACATACATCCGAGCACTTGCCAGAGACTTAGGTGAAGCTCTTGGAGTAGGGGGGCACATCACCGCCCTTAGACGTACCAAGGTTGGGTCATTCGATGTTTCAGATGCCAGTTCGATTACTGATCTTGAGAATCTAAAGCTAACCCCACTAGCCAAAGCAGCCACAGACCTATTTCCAACAGTTTCGTTGAGCTCTCAACAAGTCACTGATTTGGTTCACGGTAAGAAACTTTCTGATGTTTCAACCACTGGTTCCTTGATTGCTGGCCTTTCACCATCAGGAGACCTGGTGGCGGTCCTGGAACCTGCTGGTTCTGGCTTAAAATCAGTTGTGGTCTTTCAAGGAGAGCAAAAATGATTGAAGTGCTTTATCTAGCCCAGCTTTGGTTTGCAGTAGCTGCCGGATTGTTCTGCCTCGTACTTGGGCTTATCGGCAAGCTTCCAAGCCTTTGGAGCGTTGGCGCACTTGCAGTTGTGCTTCTTGGACTAATTGGTCAGTTTGTTTACACCACAGTTATCGTTATCGGCGGAGCCGAAGCGGCAATTGACACCGTCGAGTTTTATGCCTACCTACTGGTTGCAATCATGGTTCCGGTTGGAGCTGGATTCTGGGCACTGGTTGAAAGAAATCGCTGGTCTACAGTCATTCTCGGTGTTGCCGCATTGACTGTAGCTGTGATGCTGGTTCGCATGAATCAGATCTGGACCGGCAGTTACTAGTTCTACCAAAAAAAAGAAAGTTTGACTTATGTCTAAGGCACCAGGTTCCAGCCCGAAGCGCTCTCTTGGAGTTGGGCGACTGCTAATTGTTTTCTACGCGGTTTTCGCCGTGTCATCTACTGCTCGAGCAAGCTTTCAGATTCTGACCAAGTTTGAAGAGGCACCTCTTGCTTACTCCTTGTCTTTGGTTAGCGCTCTGGTCTACATCCTGGCCACAGTTTCTCTGGCCAAAGCAGGAAAGCGCTGGCGCCAAATAGCACTATGGTCAGTGATTTTTGAGTTGGTTGGTGTGCTTACCGTTGGAGCCCTTTCCTTCTTTGCACCAGAGCTATTTGCTCACCCGAGTGTGTGGTCTGGTTTTGGATCAGGCTACGGATACATTCCGCTGGTACTTCCAATTCTTGGGCTGATCTGGATTAGAAAAACTCACAAGGATTCGTAGTTTGTTGACCCTGACCTCACTTGCAGAGATACCTTCTGGCCACGGACCAACCGCGGTGACCATAGGCAAGTTTGACTGCATCCACTTGGGTCATCAGGCCCTCTTTGCTGAAATTGTTGATGCAGCAGCCAACTTGAATCTTGTTCCAACAGTTGTCACATTCGATAGACACCCAGATCACTTACTTCGTCCCGATCGAGCAAAGTTGCCAATTCTTGGACCTGGCCAAAAATCTGAATTAATTTCTGGGTTCGGGGTAGCAACCATGCTGCAGCTTGAGTTCAATCAGGACTTAGCGGATCTTTCTCCTGAGCAGTTTGTGGAACAAATTTTGGTTCAGGGACTAAACGCCAAACTTGTTCTTGTTGGAGAAGGCTTCAGATTTGGAAACCAAGGTTCCGGAAACTTTGAACTTCTTCAGGCCCTTGGTAAAGAGCACGGCTTTGAGGTAGCCGAGGTCAAGCGGGTCCAAGTTGACGGGGAAGTGGTCTCAACTACTTTGGTTCGTGAGCTGCTTGATCTAGGAAACGTGAAGCTTGTGAACAAGATGCTTGGTCGCGTTCACGAGGTAAGTGGAATGGTCGAGCATGGTTTGAAAATTGGAAGGAAGATCGGCTTTCCAACAGCAAATATTGCTAGAGATGCCGAAGGTTATCTACCGCTGGATGGGGTCTATGCCGGCTGGCTAATTGCCGACGGTATTCGCTACCCGGCTGCGCACTCGGTGGGCATAAATGAAACTTTCCAGGCTGTTCCGAGGCTTGTCGAATCCCACGTGCTGGATGAAACTGAGCTTGATTTGTACGACAAGGTGGTTTCATTGGAGTTTGTGGATTTTGTGCGACCCGCCGCTAAGTTTGACGGGGTTGAGGCACTAGTACGGCAAATCAATCTAGATTTAGACATAGTCAGAAAACAGTTAGGACTGTAAATGAAAATGAGCTTTGTGGACGCAGTCAGGTCCGTGTTTGTGAACTTTAGAAAGTTCAAGGGCACCGCCCCTAGGCGCGAGTACTGGTTCTTTGTTTTGGCAACAGTCCTAATTGGAATAGTGCTATCGACCATTGAGTCAATTATTTGGCCACCTATTGAAACCGCTGACTTGATTGAAGCGATAAACCAGCCGACTCCGCTTACTAGTATCTCGGCGTTGATTTTGCTGATTCCTACCTTGAGCGTCACTTCGAGACGCATGCAGGATTCAGGATGGTCTGGCAAGTGGCTATTTTTGTATCTGCTGCCGATCATCCCCTTGGTTATGGGAATTCTTGGTGTAGTTGGGTACCTGCAGAACACTTCTGCTCCTGAGGTTGAGGTGTTGGCCACCTCCGTGGCTTACTTCGTACCCACCTTGCTAATTGCTTTCGGTGTCCAGGTGTTTATCCTGATTTTGTGCCTCCTTCCTTCCAAATCACGCGAACAGGGCAATAAGTACGCTCCTGAGGCCTAATTCGGGGCTGGCGCTGTAGGCCAAAGCTGAGGTAAGCTTTCAAAGTTGCCGTGTATCGGCCGCGGATCCATAGAGCAAAAGACAAAAGGTTTTTTGCGCCGCGCAGCGAATCGAAGGAATACAAAGTGTCACTAGAAGCAAAAGTAAAAAACGACATCATCGCTCAGTACGCAACTCACCCAGGTGACACCGGTTCTCCTGAGGTTCAGGTTGCAGTTTTGTCTCAGCGCATCAAGGATCTAACCGAGCACCTAAAAGAGCACAAGCACGACCACCACTCACGTCGTGGTCTATTGCTTATGGTTGGTCAGCGTCGTCGTTTGCTTGGATACCTTCAGAAGGTAGACATTAACCGCTACCGTGCGCTTATTGAGCGCCTCGGCATCCGCCGCTAAAGGTAAGTAACTAACTATTTCGCCTAGTTTCCTAGGCTTATTTGGCTTACCCTGTTAGGCTGATTTTGAGCGATGAGGATAGGTTTGCTGGTCCTCGGTGGTGGATCTTGGGAATTTCCCCAAGTTTTTCTACTGACGACCAGGCAGCAGCTAAGTCTTAGCTGCATAAAATCTCTCGCCTCATCCTCGCACTTGCGCGTTTTTCTCAACAGTTGAGTAAAAAACGAACGCGCTTATAAACAAAGAGGAGGGACCATGGAAGGTCCAGAAATTAAATCAGCCGAAGCAGTAATTGACAACGGCAAGTACGGAAAGCGAACCATTCGCTTCGAAGCAGGACGCCTAGCGCAGCAAGCGCAGGGTTCGGCAGCTGTCTATCTAGACGGCGAAACCATGCTGTTCTCGGCAACTAGCGCGAGCAAGCAGCCAAAAGACCAGTTCGACTTCTTCCCATTGACTATCGATGTAGAGGAAAGAATGTATGCCGCGGGACGTATCCCAGGATCGTTCTTCCGCCGAGAGGGCCGTCCTTCGACTGAAGCCATCTTGGCTTGTCGTCTAATTGACCGTCCACTTCGCCCATCATTCGTTGATGGTCTAAGAAACGAAATCCAGGTTGTTGTGACCGTTATGGCTATCGAGCCTGACGAGCTATACGACGTACTAGCAATCAACGCGGCTTCAATGTCCACTCAGATTGCTGGATTGCCATTTTCCGGTCCAATCGGTGGAGTGCGTGTTGCACTAATCGATGGCCAGTGGGTTGCATTCCCGAAGTACTCTCAGCTTGAGCGAGCAGTATTCAACATGGTTGTTGCTGGTCGTCTAATCGTTGAAAACGGTAAAGAAGACATCGCAATTATGATGGTTGAGGCCGAAGCTTCTGAGAATGCCTGGGATCTAATCAAGAACGAAGGCGCAATCGCTCCGAATGAGGAAGTTGTTTCTCAGGGTCTAGAGGCAGCTAAGCCTTTCATCAAGGAATTGATTGTTGCTCAGCAAAAGCTTGCTGCTGTTGCATCTCGCGAAAGCGGCGTGTACCCAGTGTTCTTGCCTTACACCGATGAGTTCTACGCAATGGTTGAAAAGGAAACCGAAGCCGAGCTCGCTCGTATCTACCAGGTAGCTGACAAGCAGTCTCGTCAGGACCAGGACGATGCTTACAAGGCACAGGTCAAGGAAAAGATGGCAGCAACCGTTTCTGAAGAAGAGATGGCTATGT
>CAYVZV010000015.1:0-2130 GCA_964456485.1 uncultured Rhodoluna sp.
AAGGGCGGCTGGCCATCATTCATGGCCAAAGAAATTGCTGACCAGCCACAATCAGTTGCTGACACCCTTATGGGCCGCATCAATTCCGAAGGCATGGTCACACTTCCTGAAATTGATGGCCTGGACGCTAAAGATCTTTTGGCAATTGACCGGATTATTGTGGTGGCTTGTGGCACAGCCAGCTACGCAGGCGAGATTGCAAAGTACGCAATTGAAAAGTGGGCAAAGATTCCAGTTTCAGTTGAGCTTGCTCACGAGTTCCGCTACCGCGATCCAATCTTGACCCCCAATACCTTGATTGTTGCCATTAGCCAGTCCGGTGAAACCATGGACACCCTTATGGCTACCCGCTTCGCCAAAGAGCAAGGCGCCAAGGTTATGGCAATTTGCAATACCCAGGGTGCAACCTTGGCTCGCGAATCTGATGCTGTTTTGTATACCCACGCTGGCCCCGAGGTAGCGGTAGCTTCCACCAAGGCGCTCACTGCTCAGATGACCGCTGTGTACCTTTTGGCACTATTTCTTGCAACGGGAAGAAAATCACTTCCAGCATCTGAACTATCTGAGCTTGGCAAGGAGCTTCTAAAGCTTCCAGCGAAGGTCACAGAAGTTTTAGATTCTCTTGATCAGGTAACTTCCTTGGCTACCAAGATGGCTGATGCCAGAACTGTTTTGTTCCTTGGACGAAACGTCGGCTTCCCCGTTGCGATGGAAGGTGCACTAAAGCTCAAGGAGCTTGCATACATCCACGCCGAAGGCTTTGCTGCTGGAGAACTTAAGCACGGACCTATTGCGCTGATTGAAGAAGGCCAACCGGTGATTGTGATCCTGCCTTCGCCAAACGACCCACTTCACCCAAAGGTGATTTCAAACATTCAAGAGATCAAGGCTCGTGGCGCGGAAGTAATTGCAATCGCTGAAGAAGGCGACAAAGAAGCTTCGAAGTATGCGGCTAACGTTTGGTATGTTCCAGCAACCAACTGGTTGATGGCTCCCGTGCTAACAGTTATCCCACTTCAGGCATTTGCTATGGGTCTTGCCAACGCCAAGGGCTTGGATGTTGATCAGCCTAGGAACCTGGCTAAGTCGGTCACGGTCGAGTAATGATTGTTGGAATCGGGGTCGACCTCGTCGATGTCGCCAGATTCGAAACGGCGATCGCAAACACCCCAAAGCTCAAAGATCGCCTATTCACTGATGGTGAAAAATCTCTAAACAGCTACTCGCTTGCAGCGCGCTTTGCTGCCAAAGAAGCGCTGATGAAAGCCGTCGGGAAAGCTCAGGGCCTGTCCTTCCAGGAAGTTCAAGTCGTCAAAGATGAATTCGGCAAGCCAGGCTTTGAACTATCTGGAACAAGTGAAAAGACAGTTCTCGATAAGGGCATTGCTAATTTGCATCTGTCTTTGAGCCACGATGGCCAGATGGCTATTGCCTACGTGATTGCAGAAGGTGCCTGATGCGCACAATCTCAGTGGATCTAGAGGCAATAGCTTCGAATTACAAGAAACTCAAGTCGCTAACCAGCGCCAAGGTCATGGCCATCGTGAAAGCCGATGCCTTCGGCCACGGCATGATTGAAGTCTCTAGAAAACTAGAGTCCATCGGCGTAGACATGCTGGCTACCGCCGACCTAGAAGAAGCGCAGCAGATCCGGGCCGCAGGAATCAAATCACCACTTCTGGCTTGGCTGCATGGAGCTGAGACCAACTTCGCCCAGGCGATTAAGAGCAACATTCAAATTGGCATCTCCACCGTTCAGGGACTAGAGAATGTTGCTAAAGCTGCGCGCGAAGTTTCTGGGTGTGCGAAGCTTCACTTGAAAGTTGACACGGGCCTTGGTCGAAACGGTGCTGCGATAAGTGATTGGCCAGCGGTTATCAAAAAAGCTGTTGAGCTAAGATCTGAGGGGCTTGTAGAACTGGTTGGTGTCTTCAGTCATCTTTCTGGGACAAGTAGCGATGACGATGCTAATCAACTTGCAGTTTTTGAACAGGCTGTGGCAACCGCCGAATCCCTAGGTGCAAGTTTTGAGCTAAGGCACTTGGCTGCTTCAGCTGCGACTTTGAACAACACAGCAGCACACCTTGACATGGTTCGAGTTGGAATTGCTCTCTACGGTTTAGATCCCAC
>CAYVZV010000015.1:2230-4487 GCA_964456485.1 uncultured Rhodoluna sp.
CAGCACACCTTGACATGGTTCGAGTTGGAATTGCTCTCTACGGTTTAGATCCCACTCCTCACATCAAAGCTTCTGACTTTGGTTTAGTTCCTGCGATGAGAGTTAGTTCAGAAGTTGTTTCCGTGAAGCAAGTTCCGGCAGGCCACGGTGTGAGCTACGGTTATCTTCACAAAACCACTGCTCCAAGCACACTGGCTCTGGTTCCTTTTGGTTATGCCGAAGGTATGCCGCGTATCGCAACTGGAAGAGCAAGCGTTTTACTGAACGGTAAGCGCTACCCGATCCTTGCAAGAGTTGCGATGGACCAGTTCATTCTTGATGTTGGCAATGACAAAGTCACAGTTGGCGATGAAGTTGTGATCTTCGGAGATGCTGCAAAGGGCGAACCAACCGCCGAAGAACTAGCGCTGGCAGCTGAGACCATCAACTACGAGATAGTTACCCGAATCGGCGGACGGGCAAAGCGGGTATTCAAGTGAGCGGTGAAACCGCCCCTGTAGTTCTTGAAATTGCCACCGAGGAACAAATGCACCAGCTCGGTGTTCGCCTTGGTTCCCTTTTGGTACCTGGAGACCTTCTTTCCCTAAATGGCCCGCTTGGTGCCGGCAAGACCACCCTGACCCGAGGTATCGGAGAAGGCCTAGAGGCCCAAGGAAATGTTTCTTCCCCGACTTTTTTGATTGCCCGGACCCACCAGAGCCGATCTGGAATTCCTTTTCATCACATCGACGCTTACCGACTATCTACCCCTGCCGAACTGGATGATCTGGACATAGATTTTGCAGGGAGCATCTCGGTGATTGAGTGGGGCAAGGGTTTTGCCGAAGGACTTTCGGATTCGATGCTTGAGATTCAAATAGAACGTGATCTAGAAACTGATCTTCGAACCATGTCGATTTCTGGAACCGGAAGATTTTCTGATCCAGCAGATTTTCTTGGGGTGAGCAATTGACCCAGGTTCTTCTTGCAATAGATACCAGCAGCGGAACCGCGGTGGCGGTTTTAGTTGATGGGGTTGTGGTGAGTGAATTCTACGAACCCGACAACATGCAGCATGCCGAGCAAATCGGATCACAGATTCGAAAAGTTCTGGAGGCTGCCAATAAGAAAGCTTCTGACGTGAGCGCTGTTGCCGTAGGTGTTGGCCCTGGACCATTTACTGGTCTTCGAGTTGGAATTGCAGCAGCCAAGATGTTTGCCGAAGGCGTGGGTGCAGCAATTTTTGGAGTTGGATCTTTGGATGCAATTGCTTTTTCTAAGGACTTGACTGACCCAACACTGGTCCTGACCGACGCCAGAAGATCAGAAGTTTTCTACGGCCTCTACCAAGGCAAGTCTCGCGTTGGCGTACCAAAAGCACTTCTTGGACCTGGGGTAAAAAAGCAGACGGACTTGGAAGCTGAACTTCGAGCCTCTGGGCAGAACTACGAAATTGTTTCAGGGTCAATTAGTGCGGCATCTCTCGGGCTTTTGGCACTTGCTCAACTGACTGAGGGAACTGCCAACTCTTCGATTGTTGCCAATTACCTCCGAGCACCGGATGCGGTTCCGGCTAAGGGTAAGAAGGTAAGCGGATGAGTCATCAGCTGCGCCTTGCCACCGAGGCTGATTTGGCGGCGATCATGGAGCTTGAGAAGGCTAGCTTCGGCAATGATTCTTGGTCAAAGCCCACCATGCGAGCTGAAATCATGGCCCCGCATACCTATTACTTTGTGGTTTACGTGGATCAGCAGATCGTTGGCTACGCAGGGCTAAGCAAGGTCTCAAGCTCCACCTCGGCTGATGTCCAGACCATCGCGGTTAGTGATTCTCATCGCCGGGCAGGTATTGGCCAGCAGCTGATGGAGAAACTCATAGATCAAGCCTCCAAACTTGCCGCCAAAGAGGTCATTCTGGAGGTTCGCGAGGACAAGCCAGCACCTCAGAATTTATACAAGAAGCTGGGATTTGTTGCCATCGATAGACGCGAGAATTACTATCAACCCGATAGTGTTGCGGCGATTGTGATGCGCTTGTCCATCTCTTCCGAAAGCAAGTCAGAACCAGTTGTGTTGGGGATAGAAACTAGTTGCGATGAAACTGGAATCGGAATTGTTAGAGGAACAACACTTCTTGCCAACGTTATTTCCTCCTCTATGGATCAGCACGCCAGATTCGGTGGTGTGGTTCCAGAAATCGCAGCTCGAGCCCATCTTGAGGCCCTGGATTCAACTTTGCAGAAGGCATTGCACGATGCTGGAATTTCAATCAATGAAGT
>CAYVZV010000015.1:4587-6145 GCA_964456485.1 uncultured Rhodoluna sp.
TGGATTCAACTTTGCAGAAGGCATTGCACGATGCTGGAATTTCAATCAATGAAGTTGATGCAATTGCAGTGACCAACGGTCCGGGTCTTGCCGGAGCACTAATGGTCGGTGTTGGTGCAGCAAAGGCCTTGAGCGTTGCAATCGATAAGCCGATCTATGCCGTGAATCATTTGGTGGCTCACGTTGCTGTTGATGTTTTGGAGCGTGGCAAATTAGAAACTCCAACGGTTGCTCTTTTGGTAAGCGGTGGACATACTTCTTTGCTGCTGGTTCGCGATTTACTAAATGATGTTGAGCTGCTCGGTGAAACAATCGATGATGCAGCCGGAGAAGCCTTTGACAAAATCGCTCGCGTGTTGGGACTTAGTTATCCGGGTGGACCTGAAATTGATCGCGTTGCCAATGACGGAGATCCAAAAGCAATTCGTTTCCCTAGGGGTCTCACTTTGCCAAAGGATATGGAGAAAAATCGCTACAACTTCAGTTTCTCCGGTTTGAAAACTGCAGTTGCCAGACACGTGGAGCTGGCGGAATCGAAAGGCGAAACCATCTCGATTCCTGATGTTGCAGCATCGTTCCGTGAAGCAGTGGTTGATGTGTTGGTGACCAAGGCCATAAGCGCATGCCAGGACAACAACGTTCCCAGGCTGATCCTTGGGGGAGGCGTGGTGGCAAACGCCAGGCTTCGAGAGGTGGCTAGCCAGAGGTGCCAGGAGGCTGGAATCGAGCTACGGATTCCAGCATTTAGCCTGTGTACTGACAACGGGGCAATGATTGCATCCCTTGCTGCTCAGAAGATTATGGCCGGGGTTAACCCAAGCGAGCTGGACTTCGGGGTCTACTCAACCCTGCCGGTCTAACCGCGAAGCGGTAGGGCCACTCCAATAACCATAAAGATCCCGCCGAATACTCGGTTCACTTTTTTACCAAATTTAGCCAGGAACGGCTTGATCTTGTTGGCAAGGGAAGCCACCGCGTATTCGTAAATGAATTCGATGATCACAAAGGTCAAGGCCATCACTACGAACTGCGTCAGCAGCGAAATTGTGGGGTCAATAAACTGCGGCAAGAAGGCGACAAAAAACAAAATACCCTTTGGGTTTGTAAGGGCTGCTAGCGCGCCTTGTCGAAACAGCGAAAAGCTGGAAACGTCTGTGGAAACCGCAGCTTTTGATTCACCCAGTGATGGTGAGCGCCAAACTTGAATTCCAAGCCAAATCAAATACGCTCCACCTACAAACTTCATGACGATCAGAAGCTGAGCCGAGGCGGCAAGCAAAGCTCCGATACCAAACATCGACAATCCAATAACAGTTGCAAAGCCCAAAGAGCCGCCAAGAATTGTTGCGATAGTTTTTCTGCTGCCATAAATTGCACCGTGGGTTAGGGCAAGCAATCCATTTGGACCAGGGGTGAAGGTAAGACCCAAAACTGCCAGAAAGTAAATCAGCCAGTTAGAAATTTCCACGAGTTATCGGTTGGCGATTTCTGACAACGCAGTTGCCTTGGCATTTTCTGCGGTGGTCTGGTTTAGAACGGCGTTGGCTACTTCCTTTGC
>CAYVZV010000015.1:6245-17582 GCA_964456485.1 uncultured Rhodoluna sp.
AATAGGTACTGCGACAAATCGTTAGTTCCCACCGATACGAAGTCAACTATCCCGCCAAGCTGGTCAACAATCAGGGCGATCGAGGGAGTCTCGACCATGATGCCGACCTTGTAGCCTCCGATTGAGCGGGCCAGGTCCGAAAAGGCCTTAGCTTCCTCGGCGGTGGCAATCATCGGGGCCATGACCCACACCTCACGGCCAGAAGCAACTCTTGCGCTTTCTAGAGCTTTGAGCTGTCCCTCAATAAAGGCCCGGTGCTCAGCAATTAGGCGGTATCCGCGGACTCCAAGGGAGGGGTTTTCCTCTTCGGGCATGTTCAAGAAAGGAACAGGCTTATCGCTTCCGGCATCGATGGTTCGGACCACAATTGGCCCTTCGGGTGCTGCCTTCAGGATCTCGGTGTAGCTGGCAGCTTGCTGCTCAATGGTGGGCTCAGTCTGGGCCGAAAGGTACAACAGCTCAGTTCTAAATAGACCAACTCCATTGGCCCTGGTTTCGCTGGCGGCTTTAGCATCTGCCAAGCTTCCGATGTTGGCTCGAACTGGAACTAGAGGTTCTGAATTTACGGCAACAAACTCGATTGACTTTGTCGCAAGTGATTCATCGTCGCTAACCAGGACTCGATCGCCAACAGGGTCAACTAAAACTCGGTCACCATTTTCAAGTGATGCGGCATCGGGGCAAGAGACAACCGCAGCGATGGATTTTGATCGGCAGATGATTGCGGTGTGTGAAGTTGGTCCACCTTTGAGTGTGATGACACCAACAACAGCTTCAGTAAATTGTGCGGTGTCAGCTGGAGAAAAATCTTCGCCTACTAAAACGATTCTGCCTTTTTCCGGGATGGACAAAGCCATTTCAATTCCAGCAAGGCGAGCCTGAACTCTTTTTGAAAGATCTTGGAAATCTGCTACTCGCTCATCGAACGTTGGGTCGCCGCCAAGCAGCTCTGAGAATTCATCAACTGCTTTTCCAATTGCAGCTGCAGCAATCCATCCATCTTCGATATGAGAGGTTGCAACTTCCAGCAGTTCTTCATCTTCGATAAGCATCTTTAGTGCTTCAAAAATCTCTGCGGATGTGCCGCCAGCTTTTTCACCCAACTCATCGAGGTGGTTGCTGACAAATTCGATTGCGGACTTTAGATCTGCAAGCTCTTCATCTTTTGATCTAGTTGACTTGGTCCATTCCGGAAGTGGCTTGGAATGTTTGATGACCATCACATCGCCCACGGCGGAAACCAGTCCGACCCCTAGGCCTTTGAGAATTGCTCCAGGCGTTGACGCCAACTTAGTCACCCTTTAGAAACTCTTGAATTTGAGCGATGATGCCATCGGCTAGGCCCTGGTCGGTGGTTGGAATCTCAACGGTTAGGGTTTCGCCGGATGAGATCTTCAGGGCCATTAGGCGAAGAGCGGAGTTGGCCTTGGCGAACTCCTCGCCAGGGCGGCCAATTGTGATTTCAAGGCCTGATTCCTTGACCAGCTTGACTATCTGGCTGGCAGGCCTTGCATGTAGGCCGATTGGGTCTAGTACTTGGACTTGCCCTTGAATCGTGGACATCTTGGCTCCTGAAGGCTTGAATTGGGGCTTGGAACCTCTAATTATGGTGCCTTGGGCCAAGATAGCCCAAAATTAGGGGTTTTGTCGCTCTCCTACAAAAACAGGGCTACTTTTTATCCGACCACAGCCCCTTTTTTGGCCATTCCTGACAAAAGGCTGTGTATGGTTTTGAGAAAGCAGGAAGCTCTATTCCTGCGTCCGAAGGGGGCACGCGTTGACCAAGTCTGTGACATCGCCTGAAATCGTGATTGTTGGGCTGGAGGCTTCCTCCAAGGCCGATGCCACCAGGCAGCTTGCACAGCTATTGGTCAATGACGGTCGAGTCACCAATCTGGATGGATACCTCCAAGCTGTTGCCGCCCGCGAGGAACACTTCCCAACCGGTATAGAAGGTGGCATCGCCATCCCTCATGCTCAGTCCGATTTTGTGACCACCCCTTCGGTTGCTGTTGGCATTTCAAAAACCGGAGTGGACTTCGGGGCTGACGATGGCCCATCTGATCTGATCTTTTTGATTGCTGCCCCAGCCTCGGGTGAGAACGCTCATCTCGAGATTCTGGCAGCACTAGCTCGCAAAGTTATGCATGAAGAGTTCAGGGACGAACTCCGAGCAGAACCAGACAGCGCAAAGGTCGCTGCAATCGTCAATAGAGAGGTCCAGAAGTAATGGCAAAAATCGTTGGAGTCACTTCCTGCATCACAGGAATCGCACACACTTACATGGCAGCCGAGGCAATCGAACGTGCCGGCAAGAAGATGGGCCACGAAGTAATTGTTGAGACCCAAGGATCTGCTGGATCAAATCCAGTCAAGCAGGAAATCATCGACGCAGCCGATGCAGTTTTGTTTGCAGTTGATCTAGAGGTCAATGGACGAGAGCGCTTCAATGGAAAACCATACTTGGAGATTCCAGTTGCAAAGGCAATGAACGGTGCCGAGGCACTAATTACACAACTTCTCGAATCGGTAGCGAAGGGCACCGCTCCAAAAGTGGGCGACCCCGTTGCGAAGGTTGAGAAGCCAGCCAAGGAACCAAAGCAGGCTGGCGAAAAGAAGGGACTCTTCGGAGGACTGTTCGGTAAAAAATAATTCCCGGGTCACGGCTTGTGATTTGGGAAAAAAGAAAAGATAAAAAGGAGGCCCACAGTGGCTCAAGTAAGTACAGGAACAAAGGTCCGTCAGTGGCTGATGACCGGTGTTTCATTTATGATCCCGTTCGTAGCGGGTGGCGGTATTCTTATCGCCCTTTCGTTCATGCTCGGTGGCTATGACATCGTGTTTGACGACCGCCTAGCTGACGGTTTCCAGGCTGGCGACATCAAGGAATACGCCTACGTACTATTCAAGATTGGTGGAACCGCATTTGGATTCCTAGTGCCAGTTCTGTCCGGTTACATTGCTTTCGCAATTGCTGACCGCCCAGGTATCGCACCAGGATTCGTCGGTGGCTCAATCTCATCAGCTATCGGTGCTGGATTCCTTGGTGGAATCTTGACTGGTTTCATCGCTGGTTTCGTAGCACTTTGGATCAGCCGCTGGGCAGTTCCAAACTGGCTGAAGCCTTTGATGCCAGTTGTGATCATCCCACTACTTGCAACGACCGTAACCGGTGCACTGATGTTGCTACTACTAGGTTCTCCAATCGCAGCTCTAATGGCAGCTCTAACCTCAGCCCTTTCAGGCCTAGGTGCAGCTGGTCTAGCAGTGCTTGGTCTAGTACTTGGTCTAATGATGGCCTTCGACATGGGTGGACCTGTTAACAAGGTTGCTTACACCTTCGCTACCACTGGTCTAGTTGCTGCAGGCACCGCCGCTTCAGCTCCTGAGTTCCAGGTAATGGCAATCGTTATGGCCGCTGGTATGACTCCTCCTCTAGGTCTAGCTCTTGCAACTGTTCTACGCAAGAAGGCATTCTCTGAGGCTGAGCAGGAAAACGGTAAGGCTGCATGGCTACTAGGAGCTACCTTCATCACCGAAGGTGCGATTCCTTTCGCTGCTGCTGACCCACTACGCGTTATTCCTTCGATCATGATCGGTTCCGGTATCACCGGTGCCCTAGTTGCCCTATTCGGCAACGAGCTACGTGCACCGCACGGTGGCTTCATGGTCTTTGGTCTGACCAGCAACTGGTACACCTACGTCCTTGCAATCGCTATCGGTACTGTAATCACTGCCGCTCTAGTGCTAGTTGCCAAGGGAATTGGTGCTCCAAGCAAAAAGAAGTAAAAACAAATAAATCAAAGAAGAACACCCCCGCCTCTAGGCGGGGGTGTTCTTCTTTCTCACAGCTAGCTCACAGCCTAGGCTCACCGTTTATACATGCTGCCGTGGTGAACTTAGAACAGGTAAATCCAAAAGAAGGAGCCAACAATGGCAGATAACAAGAAGTTCGATTTCACAAAGCTAAACACCTTGGCGGTAGTTTCTATCGCTTCGGCCTTGACCTCAATCGGAGCAGTAGCTGCGATCATCACAGGTCATGTTGCTCTAACCCAGATCAAGAAATCCGGTGAGTCAGGTCGCGGCCTAGCACTTGCTGGAACCATCATCGGCTACGTCACAATTGCCCTTTGGGTTCTTGGAAGCATTGCCTTTGCTGTTGCTGGAGCTTACCTAAAAGGTAAGTACGGCATGGATGGCATGGGCATGTACCGCATGGGTTGGAACGACTAAAAACGTTTAGTTGCCAATAGGTTGAGCAACTAGCACTCGGTGGGCGTCGCCCACTCTGGTAACTATCAGAGTGGCGGCGCCTTCACCTTTAGGAGCTAGTTGCTTACGAAGTTCCTCAGGGGAGATGTCGCTACCGCGCTTTTTGATCTCAAGAATCCCAATGTTGTTTTCGCGAACGTAAGCTTTTAGCTTTTTGCGATCGAAGACTAAATCATCAATCACTTCGTAGCCCTTGAGCCAGGGCGAACTAACTTTTTTGTCTGAACTCAGGTATGCGATATCGGGTGCAATCAGAGTTAGGCCTTCGGGTTCCGCAAACTCCGCCATTAGCCCTGAGCGAATAAGTGAGTTATCCGGTTCGTAGACGTACTTTCCGAGCTTGGAAAGCGGAGCACTTGAGCTAGTTGAATTTGGAGAAGTGATTTCATGTTTGGAATCACCTTGAATTAAAAGCGCAGAGCGCGATATGTTATCGCGCGCAACTTTTCCAAACCACAAACCCATCTCAACTAAATCGCCATCAACCGATACCCACTGAGCTTCGGTTCCTTCTGGAATTTGTTTCTTGTCGTGACCAGGGCCAAGTTTGATTCCGGTTGGTTTGGTTTTGGCTTTCTCGATGCAGAAGTTGTAGTTCGGTGAATAGTTGGCAGGATCAAAGTGTCTTTGGGTTGAAGATTTTTTAGGCCCGTGAAGCTCTCTTCTCGCTGGATCAAAAAACAAAGCTTCGAACTTGGATAGATCCAGTTGCTCAACGTCAGCAATTTCGACCTTTACGTTTTCAAAGAGCGCAAGGTTGTAGGTTGCAACAGCTGCGGTGACTTCATCGAGTTCGAAGGCGTGAACGTTGATTCCCAAAGAAGCAAGGGCCATGGACTCGGCGCCAATGCCGCAGCCAAGATCGGCAACCTCCGAGATACCGGCTGAGCGAAAGCGGCCAGCATGCAATGCTGCAACTTTTAGCCTGGAAGCTTGTTCTAAGCCAGCTTCGGTAAAGAGCATCTGGGAGGCGAATTCTCCGAATTTGGCTTGAGCTCGCTTGCGGAGTTTGGCCTGGGTAAGCACGGCTGCCACTGTGGCGGGGTCGTGGCCATCGGATCGGAGCTTGGCCACCAAGGCCAGCACATCGGTGGTTGAGGAGTAGTCAATTTGGGCCAAAAGGGCCTGGCCGGCACTGCCGGCAAGCCTTACAAAGTCCTCGCGCTCCATTGTTAGAGGCTACCAACCAGGGCCCTTGGCTAGAGCCCGCGGGGCGTGCTAATGTTGTCGTTAGCACTCTCGCCTCGAGATTGCTAATCACCTAAAACTTATCTAACGCAAAGAAGAGGTCATAATGTCGGTTTCAATCAAGCCGCTTGAAGATCGTATTGTTGTCCGCCCAATGGCTGCCGAGCAGGTTACTTCCTCAGGACTTGTAATCCCTGACACCGCTCAGGAGAAGCCACAGGAGGCCGAGGTTATCGCTGTTGGTCCTGGTCGCGTCGACGACAAGGGCAACCGCATCCCGGTTGATGTTGCAGTTGGTCAGACAGTGATCTTCTCAAAGTACGGTGGCACCGAGCTTAAGTACGGCGGCGAAGAGTACCTAGTACTTTCAGCTCGCGACGTGCTGGCAATCATCACCAAGTAGTAAATCCTTTTTATAAAACCCCAAGCCCTAACCGGCTTGGGGTTTTAGCTTTAACCCCTAGATTTAGGTTGTGAACGAAAAGACCAAAGGAATTGGCTACGGTCTTTCGGCATACCTGATCTGGGGAAGCTTTCCGCTTGTTATCGCGATGCTCTCCTTCGCAGACCCATTTGAAATTGTGGTCTGGCGAGTAATCTTTGGATTCGCTTTTGGTCTCGCTGTAATCTTGCTCACTAGAAAGTTTTCCGAGTACCTGTCGGTTTTCAAACAACCAAAACAACTGCTGTGGATATCTCTTGCTGCCGTTGTGATCTACATCAACTGGCAGGTGTACGTTTACGCAGTTGCAGATAACCACGTGCTTGAAGCATCGCTTGGCTACTTTATAAATCCTCTGGTGACAATTGCACTTGCAACAATTTTCCTAAAAGAAAAACTTAATGTTCTGCAGTGGATTGCAGTTGCACTCGGTGGGGTTGCTGTTTTGATCTTGACGTTCAACTACGGGCAGCCTCCGGTCATCGCACTTACTCTTGCCCTGTCTTTTGGAATCTACGGGCTTGCTAAAAATCGCTTAGGCGGGAAAGTCTCTGCCTTGAATAGCTTCACCGTCGAAACTACTTTGCTTTTGCCACTTGGAATAGTTCAGCTGGTGGTTTTGGCAGGAATGATGCAAATTCAGTTTGGCCATGCGGGGCTATTGCCATCGCTTGGGCTAGCGGCCTATGGAGTTTTGACAGCCATTCCTTTGTTGTTGTTTGGAGCGGCAGCTAAGCGGGTTCCACTTAGCTACATAGGCTTCATGCAGTACCTAACCCCGACGCTTCAGTTTCTTATTGGACTTCTTGTTTTCCAGGAGCCGATGCCAGCTGCCAGGTGGTTAGGTTTTGCGATGGTTTGGTTCGCACTTTCGATCCTGTCCTTTGATGCCCTGAGGCAGCTAAGGAACAGATCCAAGCTTGTGAGCCCTGTAGCGTGAGGGCCAAATAGGCCAGGATTGCGAATTAACCTAATTGTTACGTTGGCCAAAACGGGCCGATAATCTTCGGAATCCGTAGCTCTAGGCTAGTCAAACTACGGATTACAGCTGTTTTTGAGCCCAAATCTACGGATTCCTTCTCTCGAGATGGGCTTTTCGGCTGACGGGCGCTAATTTACAGGGTTGTTTTTCGCACCTGCAAACTACACTTACTTACGTGAGGCTATGTGCAAGTTGGCATGGTCTCCAATCCATTAATTAAGGAGAAAAATGAGCTCATTTTCATTCTCTCGTCGTAACAGAAAGGTCGCTGCTGCAGTTGCAACACTTGCTGCTGCTGCACTAGTTCTTTCTGGCTGCGCAGCCACCGATGGTGGCAACGCAGGTGGCGAGCTAACACTAAAGATCGGTACTGCACTTCCGCAGACCGGTAACCTAGCCTTCCTTGGCCCACCTGAAGAAGCTGGTGTTGCTCTTGCTATCAAGGAGATCAACGAAGCTGACAAGGGTATTCAGGTTGAGGTTGAATGGGGAGACTCTGGAGACACCGACAACAAGGCATACGAGACTGAGATTCCTCGTCTTCTAAACGCTGGCGTTAAGGCAATCATTGGTGCTGCTTCATCAGGTACCTCATTGCAGTTCATTGACCAGGTTGTAGGCGCTGGAGTTGTCCAGTTCTCACCTGCCAACACTTCTGCAGCGTTGACCACCTACGACGACAAGGGTCTGTACTTCCGTACTGCTCCTTCAGACGTTCTACAGGGTGAGGTTCTTGGTAACCTAATCGCTGCTGACGGTCACGAGAAGATCGCGATGATCGTTCTAAACGACTCATACGGAACCGGACTTGCAAAGTTCACCACTGACGCTTTCGTAGCTGCTGGTGGAGAAGTTCTAGCTGCACCTACCTACAACACAGGTGACACTAACTTCAGCGCTCAGATCTCTGAGGTTCTTGCAACCAGCCCAGATGCAATCGTTCTAATCACATTCGAGGAAGTTAAGACAATCATTCCTCAGCTAGTAAGCCAGTTCCCAGCCGACAAGCTTTACTTCGTCGATGGAAACCTAGCTAACTTCTCTGAGGACTTTGAGCCTGGCACTCTAACCGGTGCTAAGGGAACTCTTCCAGGTTTGGACATTGAGACCATTCCTGCGTTCCTTGAGACCATGAACGCCAACTGGGTAGCAGAAGGTAACCCAGACCTAGGTGGAGTTTACTCCTACGGTCCTGAGTCCTACGACGCAGTTGTACTTCTAGCACTAGCAGCTCTTGCTGCTGGATCAGTAGAGGGTGTTGACATGGCAGCCAAGCTCCAGGAAGTTTCTGGCGGTTCTGGCGGCGGCACCAAGTGCACCAGCTTTGCTGAGTGTGCTGACATCATCAACGGCGGCGGAGTCGCTGACTACGATGGTGTTTCTGGTCCAATCACATTCGATGAGAATGGCGACCCAACTGAGGCGAGCATCGGTGTATACGTCTACCAGGACGACAACACTTACGTTCCTTTCAAGTAAGTAGCTAAATCAAAAAACCCCCGGGAGCAATCCCGGGGGTTTTTTATTGGCTTGATTTCTAGTTATTCGCCTAGAGTTCCTAGATACAGTCCGATGACCTTTGGGTCATTGAGTAGTTCACGACCTGTTCCAACAACTGCATCCTTACCCTGATCCAGCACGTAGGCACGGTCAGAGATCTGAAGGCAACGACGAGCGTTTTGCTCAACCATGATGGTTGTCACACCAGCCTTGTTAATCTCCGATACGCGGATGAAAGCCTCGTCCTGACGGACCGGGGAAAGGCCAGCAGATGGCTCATCCAATAGCAAGACCTTCGGGTCCATCATTAGAGCTCGGCTCATTGCAACCATCTGACGCTCACCACCGGAAAGCGATCCTGCACGCTGCTTCAGTCTCTTGCCAAGCTCGGCGAAGATTCCGGTTACAAACTCAAGACGTTCGTTGTAGCTCTTTGGGTTCTGGAACAAACCCATCTGCAGGTTCTCTTCAATTGTTAGCGAAGGAAAAACGTTGTTGTTCTGAGGAACAAAACCAATTCCCTTGGCTACCAACTGGTTGGCCTTTAGGTTGGCGATGGACTCACCGTTTAGGGTGATGTCACCTTCGCGAACCTTAACAAGTCCAAAGATTGCCTTTAGAAGCGTTGACTTACCAGCACCGTTAGGTCCGATGATTCCAACTAGCTCGCCCTGGTCGGCAAAGAAGTTAGCACCGTTCAAGATATTTACACCTGGAAGGTAGCCGGCAACTAGGCCCTTAGTTTCGATAACTGGAGTCTTTGCCATGGTTTACTTCTTTCCTTTTGGAAGTGTGATTCGACCTGTGATGGTTCCAAGGTCGGTATCTTGGTGAGAGCCAAGGTAAGCATCGATAACGGCAGGGTTTTTCATAACCTCTTCGGCAGGGCCTTCGGCAACTACTTTTCCTTCGGCCATAACAATTACCCAGTCAGCGATGTGACGAACCATGTGCATGTCGTGCTCCACGAATAGAACTGTCATGCCTTCTTCTTTTAAGCCAATTACGTGCTCTAGAAGTGACTGGGTCAAAGCTGGGTTAACTCCGGCCATTGGCTCATCCAACATCACAAGAACTGGATCGGTCATCAAAGCTCTTGCCATTTCCAATAGCTTGCGCTGACCACCAGATAGGCTGGCTGCGAAGTCATCCTTTTTGGCATCTAGCTTGAAGCGCTTTAGTAGCTCCATAGCCTTAGCTTCGATCTCGGCTTCCTTTGGCTTCCATAGGAAAGGGAAGATCGAGTACAGAAGCTTCTCGCCGCGCTGATCCTTAGCTCCAAGCTTCATGTTCTCAAGAACAGTTAGAAGACTTAGTGCCTTAGTTAGCTGGAAGGTGCGGACCTGACCCATCTGGGCAACCTTGAAAGCTGGGATGCCAGCAAGGGACTTGCCCGCAAAGCTCCAGCTACCAGTGTCTGGCTTGTCAAAGCCAGTCAATAGGTTGAACAGGGTTGTCTTACCTGCACCGTTAGGGCCGATAAGGGCGGTGATCGCTCCGCGTGGGATCTCTAGGTGCTCAACATCAACGGCGGTAAGTCCACCGAAACGACGAGAGACACCATCGATGGTGACAATTGGATCAACTTTGGCTACTCCAGGACGAATCTCGCCTTTGTGAAGGCCAGTGGTTTTCACCGCTGGCTTACCTGGGGTCTTTGGGCTACTTGACAAAGGTCAGCTCCTTCTTGTCGCCAAGGATTCCCTGGGGACGGTAGATAACAAGAAGCATCAAGCCAACACCCACCAGGATGAACCTGATAGTCGAGGCTTGGATGCTGCTAATAAATGGCAGTAGTCCGCTGGATACCAGCTGAGGCAGCACGTTCGATAGGAAAGCCTGCAGCACCCAGAAGATAACCGCTCCGAGGACTGGGCCAAATACGGTGGCAGCTCCTCCAAGTAGCAGGGCTGTCCAGACGAAGAAGGTCAACGAGGTCACGTACACACCTGGGTTTACCGAAGATGGCAACGCGTAGATGATTCCACCTAAGGAACCAAAAACACCACCGATGATCAGTGCCTGCATTTTGTAAGCAAAGACGTTCTTTCCAAGTGCGCGAACAGCGTCCTCGTCCTCGCGAATACCCTTGATAACTCTTCCCCACGGGCTCTTCATAAGCAGAAGCAGTAGGAACACACAAATCACCAAAGTGATTAGTCCTAGAACCAATACCCACATTTCAATGTTGTTGTAAGTCCAAGGACCGAATCCGTATGAGCCTTCAGGGAAAGGGTTCGCAGCTCTAAAGCTGTTGTGGTATCCGGAGAGTCCATCCGCGCTTCCAGTGACATCAACGAATGCGTTGGTTAGGAAAAGCAAGCGAAGGATTTCAGCTGCGGCGATGGTCACGATAGCCAGGTAGTCACCGCGAAGACGCAGGGTAGGAATACCAAGTATCAACGAGAAGATAACCGAAGCTACCAAGCTCACCAAGACACCCTGCCACCACTCAAATCCAAAAGTCAGAATTGAAATGGCGTAGCCGTAGGCACCAATGGCCATGTATCCTGCGATACCGAAGTTAAGTAGTCCTGCGAAACCAAAGTGCATCGCAAGACCAAGGGCTGCCAAGGCGAATGCCATGGTTGCAGGGCTCAGAAGACCCTGAGCGGTATTTGAAAGAATTGCTGACCAGTCCATGATCGCCCCTAACCTATTCGTTCTTTTCGCCCGAGGATTCCCTGAGGTCTGACAAGCAGGATCACGATCAGAACGACCAAAGCTCCCACGTATTTCAGATCGGATGGAATCACGAGGCTGGAAACTTCGACCAACATTCCAACAACTAGGGCGCCAAGTAGGGCACCAAAAGCGGTTCCTAGACCTCCCAAGGTCACGGCTGCAAAGATAAGTAGCAAGATCTGGGCACCCATGTCCCACTTGATACCTGGGCGGAAGTAGGCCCAGAGCACACCGGCAAGACCGGCAAGGCCTGCGGCCACAATCC
>CAYVZV010000016.1:0-17565 GCA_964456485.1 uncultured Rhodoluna sp.
AGTTCCCAGATCCTCGCGTTCAACGCTTGAGTAGAGAAAAAAAGAATCATCAAGTTCATCTCGGGCTTGTTTATTAGTAAAAGGGAATAAAAAATGGCAGACAACAAACTAGTTGCTGAAGTTAGAACCAACTTTGGTAAAGGTGCTGCGCGCAAGTTCCGCGCCGCCGGTAAGACTCCAGCAGTTATCTATGGCCACGGCTCAGAGCCAAGGCATATCACTCTTCCTGCTCATGAGATTGCACTTGTGCTTCGTCACAAGAATGCGCTAATCGACTTGGACATCGCAGGTTCAGCGCAGCTGGTGCTTGTGAAGTCCGCCACCAAGGACGTGGTGACTCAGGTTATTGAGCACGTTGACCTAATTGAGATCAAGAAGGGTGAGCGCGTACACGTTGAAGTTCCAGTTCACGTTATCGGTGAGTCGCTATCAGGAACCACAATCGATCTTGAGCACAAGACTCTAAAGCTTGAGGTAGACGCAACCGCGATTCCGGAATACGTTGAAGCAGTGTTCAACAAGGAAGGCGCTGGTTTCCACCTACTAGCCAAGGACATCGTCATCCCTGCCGGTGCCAAGTTAGAACTAAAGCCAGATGAGCTAATTGCTTCGGTAGTAATCACAGCTGCTGGTAAGACCGAGGAACCAGCTGCTGCTGCAGCTGAGGCTGCTCCTGCAGCTAAGGCTTCGGACGCTAAAGCTGAGTAATACCTTTTTAGTAGTTGGGCTCGGTAATCCCGGGCCCAACTACTCACTTAACCGTCATAACGTAGGGCAGATGTTGCTCGATGTTGTTGCGACTAGATTTGGCGAGAGCTTCAAAGCCCATAAATCCAATGCTCTCGTGGCAGAAGTAAAGATAATCGGTGGACCTAAGTTGATTTTGGCGAAACCACTGTCATTTATGAATCTTTCTGGCGGCCCAACGTCATCTCTGATGAATTTTTACAAGTTAGGACCAGAGTCGCTGATTGTGGCGCACGACGAACTTGATATTCCTCCAGCTACTTTCAGGCTGAAGCAAGGTGGCGGACACGGTGGCCACAACGGAACCCGAGACATAATTTCGGCAATTGACACCAATGACTTCGCTCGAGTCCGTCTTGGGATTGGAAGACCGCCTGGATCAATGGATGCTGCCGACTATGTCCTGAAGAATTTTTCTAGCTCAGAAAAGACTGAGCTTGCAGTGACTCTGGAGATTGCCGCCGACGCTCTTGAGGAAATAGCGCGCAACGGCATCGTTGCCGCACAGGCAAAATTCCACGCACCAGGCGAGAGCGGTACTGCTTAGACTTGAGCTTGTGAAAAAGCACGGGGTACTCGCGCGCCTGGGCCAGGGCTACCCGTTTGCAAAACTTCAGTCAAGCCTTGGTAACTCAAGGATTTCCCTCGTAGCACCTTCGAGTGCAAATTCATTTTTGCTCACACTTTTCTCTGAGCTCAAGGGCGATAAGCCCCCAATTCAACTCATCGTCACAGCAACTGGACGAGAAGCTGAAGATATCGAGCAAGAGCTTTCTTACTTGGATCCCGAAGCCGAAATCCTTCTCTTCCCATCTTGGGAGACACTTCCTCACGAGAGACTAAGTCCAAGTGCTGAAACAGTCGGGCGTCGATATCAGACTTTGGCGAGGCTTCATGAGCTTTCTCTAAAGCCACCTCCACATCAGGTCTATGTTCTGATCTCAATAAGAGCGGCTTTGCAGCCCATAGTTGCTGGTCTAGAAAAATTCCCTCCGCTGTCACTTGTTCAAGGCAAGGAGTATTTGCTTCCTGAACTGTCACTGAAGCTCGTTGAGCAGGCCTATCAGCGAGTTGACATGGTTTCACGCCGCGGAGAGTTTGCCGTGCGCGGTGGAATTTTGGACATCTTTCCAACCACAGCGGAGCACGCGGTTCGACTGGAGTTTTTTGGTGATGAGCTTGAAGAGATTAGAGAGTTTTCTGTTTCTGATCAGCGTTCATCAACCACCAAGCTCGAGCAGCTAACCCTTTATCCCGCTAGGGAATTGATCATCACACCTGCCGTGGCATCTAGGGCCAGGGAAATGATGCACGAGTTTCCAAATCTCTCGGCAATGCTCGAGAAGATTTCCCTTGGTATGCCGGTTGAAGGTATGGAATCACTAGCGCCAGCCCTTGCAGACAAGATGGTTTCGATCTTTGACTACCTTCCGAAACAGCTGACCGTTGTATTGCTTTCCCCGGAGAAGGCAGCTGCAAGAGCGGCGAGCCTGGTTGAAACCAACGATGAGTTTTTGCATGCAGCCTGGGATGCGGCTGTGGATGGAGCTTCCGCCCCAATTGACCTAACAGGTGGAGGCTTTATTGACTTCGCTTCCTTCACTGACAAGATGTCCAAGTTTCAACTTCTTACGCTGTCCCCTTTTGGCCAGGACAGCGATGAGGTTGTGAATCTGGGATTGTTGGAAGTTCCAAACTTCAAAGGAGTGGATGCAACTGCTTTGGAATGGGTTGCCGCCCAGATCGACCAAGGGCATCTTGTTGTCATTTCAGCTCAAGGTCATGGAACAGCCGAGCGCCTAAGGGAAGTCTTTATCCACGGCAAAGTTCAGGCAGATCTGGTCGATGAATTTCCTAGCAACCCCAAACCAAAGACCGTTTATGTCATTCAGGCTCCAATCAAGAAGGGCTTTGTCTCTGAAGCATCGAAGCTGACCTTCCTGACAAACACCGAGTACTACTCCAAGAGCAGCTACGCATCTCCTCAGGTCAGGAAGCTAGCTGTTAAGCGAGGAGCGGCTGTTGACCCGCTGACACTTAAGTCGGGAGATTTTGTTGTTCATGAGATACATGGAATTGGAAGATTCAAAGAGCTGGTTCAGCGAACCAGCGGAATCGGGGCCAGACAACATCAGCGCGAGTACCTTTTGATTGAGTACGCATCCCCAAAGCGCGGTTACCCCGAAGATACTTTGTTTGTTCCAACTGATCAGCTGGATATGCTCACGAGGTACGTGGGTGGGGAGGCACCGGTAATTTCCAAACTCGGAGGATCAGACTGGGCTAGAGCGAAGGGCAATGCCCGGAAGGCAGTAAGAAAAATTGCAATTGATCTTGTGAAGCTCTACTCCGCACGCATGAATTCAAAGGGCTACGCTTTTGCCTCCGACACCCCTTGGCAGCACGAGCTCGAAGAGGCATTTCCATTCCAAGAAACACCAGATCAGCTGACAACTATCGATGAAGTCAAGAAGGACATGGAAAAGCCAATTCCAATGGATCGGCTACTTGCTGGAGACGTGGGCTATGGAAAAACCGAAGTTGCCGTAAGAGCAGCATTCAAGGCAATTCAGGACGGCAAGCAGGTAGCAATGCTGGTGCCTACCACTTTGCTAGTCAGGCAGCACACCGACACTTTCATAGAGCGCTTCGCTGGTTTCCCAGTGAACGTGAAGTCGCTTTCAAGATTCCAAACCTCAAAGGAAGTCAAAGAAACTATTGCGGGCTTAGCCACTGGAGAAGTTGATTTGGTTATTGGAACCCACAGGCTTCTCTCCGAGAGCGTGAAGTTTAGAAACCTAGGCCTAATCATCATCGACGAGGAACAACGTTTTGGTGTTGAGCATAAAGAAAAGCTCAAAGCCATGAAGACCAATGTGGACATCTTGGCGATGAGTGCAACTCCAATTCCAAGAACGCTGGAGATGGCAATAACAGGCATTCGAGAGATGTCTACTCTGGCAACACCGCCTGAGGATAGGCATCCGATTCTTACTTTCATCGGTGGCTACAGCGAGAAGCAGGTGGCGGCGGCTATCAGACGTGAACTAATCAGAGAGGGTCAAGTTTTCTTTGTCCACAACCGCGTTGCAACCATCGAGAAAACGGCTAATGATCTAGCCAAGTTAGTTCCCGAAGCTCGAATAGCGGTAGCGCACGGTCAAATGCCGGAGGCTGCCCTTGAGCAAGTGGTTGTTGATTTCTGGGAAAAGAAGTTCGATGTCCTGGTTTCAACCACCATCATCGAAACTGGAATTGACATACCTAATGCCAACACTTTGATCATCGATCGGGCGGAACACTTTGGTCTATCCCAACTTCATCAAATTCGGGGACGAGTTGGAAGAAGTAGAGAGCGTGCCTACGCATACTTCTTCTATGACCCATCCAAACCTTTGAGTGAAACTTCTCACGATCGACTAGCAACCATCGCTCAGAACAATGAGCTTGGCGCTGGCATCCAGGTTGCCCTGAAGGACCTAGAGATTAGAGGCGCTGGAAACATGCTCGGGGGAGAGCAGTCCGGGCACATCGCCGGAGTGGGATTTGATTTGTATCTGAGAATGATCGGCGAGGCCGTCTCTGAATTCAAGGGAATCAAGCTGGATTCTCCAGCTGAACTAAAGCTCGAAATTCCAATTGATGCCCATATTCCCGACACTTATCTCGACTCCGAAAGGCTCAGGCTCGAGGCCTATCACAAGCTAAGTGCAGCATCCGGTGAGACCAGCACGAGGGCAACACTTGATTTGATTCTTGCTGAGCTTGAGGACCGATACGGCAAAGCTCCACAGCAGGTTAAGAACCTAATTGAGGTCACCGAGCTTAGGCAGATTGCCAACCGAGTGGGACTCAAGGATGTTAACTTGCTCACATCTGTTGCCAGGCTGCAGCCTGTTTTACTCGCCGAGTCACAACAGGTGGCGCTGAGCAGGCAGTACCAAGGGCTAAAGTATTTGCAATCGGCGAATTCCCTACAGTTGCCAATTCCTAGTTCAGCTGATGGTGTGGTCTCCGGCCAAGAGTTAATTGCTTTTGCCAGGGAAGTATTTGATGTAGTTGCAAACCTCCAAACGGAAGAGATGTAAATGACAAAGATTGATGAACTGATCGAGACGGCCCGTACGCTTCGAGCTCCTGGAGGTTGCCCTTGGGATGCGGAACAAACTCACCAGTCATTGACTAAGTATCTAATTGAAGAAACCTACGAGTTGATTGATGCCATTGAGTCAAACGACCGCCAGCAGATTCTCGAAGAGCTGGGCGATGTTTTCTATCACGTTGTTTTTCACTCTGACCTTGCCGAATCAGGTTCACTAGGGGAGCCATTCAACATCCAGGATGTAGCAGAGCTATCTATTGCAAAAATGAAGGGTAGGCACCCGCACGTTTTTGGAACCCCAGAGGAACTAGAGAAGTACAAGGCTGAAACCGGCGATGACGTAATGAAAAGCTGGGACGCTCACAAAATGAAGGAAAAGCCAGAACGTCAAAGCGTGCTTGATGGAATTCCAAGTTCTCTCCCAGCTTTGCTACTTGCCGACAAGGTGATTGGCAAAGCTCAGAAACTTGGGGTACTGGAATCTGAGGCAACACCTGCTTTTGCGCTTGAAGATGAAGATCAGCTCGGTGGCTTGCTGCTTGCTTTGGTCCTGTCTGCCAAGCATCAAGGTTTGGATGCTGAGCGAGCATTACGCGAAACGATTCGGGAATTGCAAGTTGAGATCAGAGCCTTTGAGCTCAGCGATGACTTTGACGCCGGAGTAGTTGGCCAGGCCTAGATTAGAAACCCCTGAGGTAACCGGGCTTTTTTGCCCTGGTCTGCCAGACTTGAGGCCATGGCATCGCAAATCAATCCTCCACGCGGAATGAGGGATTTTCTTCCTCTTGAAAAGAGCGTCCGCAACGATTTGATTTCTAAGATTGTTGGAACTTACGCCGCCCATGGGTTCCAGGAAATCGAAACCCCTGCTCTAGAAGCTATTGAACGCCTAAGTTCAGGAGACGGTGGCGACAACGAGAAGCTGGCATTTCGAGTTCTAAAGCGCGGGGAAGAGCTCGAGCAGGCACTTGGCAAGGATGTCGACCAGTTGTCGGATCTAGGGCTTAGATACGACCTGACTGTTCCACTGACCCGCTACTACGCAACCAATCAAGCAAAACTTCCAAAGGTGTTCAAGGCAATTCAGACTGGGCCCGTATGGAGAGCAGAGCGTCCACAAAAAGGTCGCTACCGTCAATTTGTTCAGTGCGATATCGACACCATCGGTGATGAAACAAACTTTGCAGAAATTGAACTCCTAAACGCCAGCCTCAATGCCCTAGCCTCCATCGGAATTCAGGATGCGAAGATTCGTATCAACCACCGCGAACTGCTTAGTAACTCAATTTCAGCTCTAGGAGTGGCAGCCTCCGACTCGGGCAAGGCTATGGTCACGATTGACAAACTAGACAAAATTGGAATCGACGGAGTTGCGCTGGAGATGAAGGAGCGCTTTGGTGACAAAGTTGCCGAGGCAACCACCCGTTGGCTTTCCACAATTGCCGACTCTAACGAAATCCCGGAATCACTCAGAGAGATTTTTGAAGCAGTCGATAAGTTGCACCCTGGCAAGCTGAGGTTTGATCCAACTCTGGTTCGTGGAATGGGTTATTACACCGGCTCTATTTTTGAAATTGAGCATCCAGCTTCCGGCTCTTCAATTGGAGGCGGCGGCCGCTACGACGGAATGGTTGGAAAGTGGCTTGGAACAGATGTTGCCGCGGTTGGAATCTCAATAGGTTTTGAAAGGGTCGCCGAGTTGGTTTCTGACTCTGAAGCAAGCTCCAATTCACTCGTTCTAGTCTTTGACTTGGCTAACAGCCAAGCAGCCCTTTCAACCCAAGCCGAAGCCATTGCCGCTGGGTACCTGGTTAGGCTCGAGCCAAACCCGAAGAAGCTCAACGTCTTACTTGATTCACTAAAGTCCCAAGGGTTCGCCTCGTTTGCGGTCCTGGAAGAGCCTCAGAAGGGCTTTGCGGGGCTAAAGATCAAGCCAATTGGCTAGCCAATAGGCTCGCCAAACTAAACTAGAAGCAGAGCGAACGACGATGTTTCTTGAGGCCGATCGGCCACTATTTCAAATCTTCTAAGGAGAAACCACTTGTCACTTATCGAAGCCATTGGCGCCAGAGAAATCCTTGACTCAAGAGGAAACCCAACTATCGAAGTTGAGGTGCTACTAGACGACGATTCATTTGGTCGCGCTGGAGTCCCATCCGGTGCTTCAACTGGTGCATTCGAAGCTCACGAGTCTCGCGACGGCGACAAGTCGCGTTATCTAGGTAAAGGTGTTCAGCAGGCAGTTCTAAAGGTGATTGGTGAAATCGACGAGGCTCTCGTTGACTTTGATGCAACTGACCAGCGACTAGTTGATGCAGCTTTAATTTCCCTTGATGGAACCGACAACAAATCAAACTTGGGTGCTAACGCAATCCTTGGTGTTTCGCTTGCTGTTGCCAAAGCTGCAGCCGATAGCTGTGGCTTGCCGCTTTACCGTTACCTTGGTGGACCCAACGCCTACACGCTTCCAGTGCCACTTATGAACATCGTGAATGGTGGAGCGCATGCTGACAACGGCGTAGACATTCAAGAGTTCATGATTGTTCCTGTCGGAGCCCCTACATTCTCAGAGGCTGTCAGATGGGGTGCTGAGGTTTATCACTCACTAAAGGCACTTCTTCAGTCCAAGAAGCTTTCTACCGGACTTGGAGATGAAGGTGGATTTGCACCAGATCTTCCAACCAACCGTGCAGCACTTGAGCTGATCTCTGAAGCAATCGAGAAAGCCGGATACAAGCTAGGAACTGATTTTGCTCTTGCCTTGGATGTGGCCGCCACCGAGTTCTACAAGGATGGCAAGTACCACTTTGAGGGTCAGGCTCGCACTTCTGCCGAGATGATTTCTTACTACGAGGAACTCGTTTCCTCTTTCCCACTAGTTTCGATAGAAGATCCACTTGATGAAAACGACTGGGATGGCTGGGCTGCAATGACCGCCAAACTGGGTGACAAAGTTCAGCTAGTTGGAGACGACCTTTTCGTCACAAACCCTAAGCGTCTTGCTACCGGAATCGAAAAGGGCACCGCTAACAGCATCTTGGTAAAGGTCAACCAGATTGGAACCTTAACTGAGACCCTGGATGCAGTAGCCATGGCACAACGCCACGGAATGACTGCCATCATCTCCCACCGCTCTGGAGAAACAGAAGACACCTTTATTGCAGATCTAGCGGTGGCAACTAACGCCGGTCAGATCAAAACCGGCGCTCCTGCCAGAAGCGAGCGGGTCGCCAAATACAACCAGCTTCTTCGCATCGAAGAAGAGTTGTCAGATGCTGCTTACTACCCTGGAGCTAAGGCTTTCAAAAACTTCCGCTAGGAACAAAAGATGAGAATCACCGGTCGGCTAAACAGCTACACGCTAGCCCTACTGGCAGTAATTCTTGTTGGCATATTCACTTTGGCCCCAAGCGTACAAATTTGGTACGAGCAACGTCAAGAAATAGCAGACTACAAAGCTTTAGTTGAACAGGCCAAAGTTGAGCTTGAGGATATGGAGGCTGAGCGTCTTCGCTGGGACGATGAGGTTTACATCAGGGCCCAGGCAAGAGATCGTCTGTACTTCGTGATGCCAGGCGAAGTTAGCTTTCTAGTTATGGATGCCGATGGCATCGATGTTTCCGACACCTCGGGAACTGTTGGTGCGATGCTTGCCGAAAAACGCAAGCGCAGTGGATTCAGCGCCGAAGTTCTAGCCAGCAAAGATAACTGGATTGATGCACTTTTAGAGACGGCACTTCGGGCAGGACTTGAACAGCCCAATCAGGAAATCGACAGTGTCACTAACTAACGTCACTGAGCAAGATATCGAGTCTGTATCTAACCAACTTGGACGTCCTGCTCGAGACATTGTCTCTATTGCAGCAAGATGCGTTTGCGGCAACCCAGTAGTTGTGCAAACAAAACCAAGGCTGGAAGATGGAACACCGTTTCCAACCGTTTACTACCTGACTCTTCCTGCGGCCACTTCCGCCGTTTCAACACTTGAGGCCACGGGGTTAATGCTTGAGCTTCAAAACAAACTGGCTGAAGAGCCGGAACTTGCTGCCGCCTATACAGCCGCTCATGAGAGCTATCTCGCGGATCGAGCACTTCTAGGCGATGTCGAAGAAATAGAAGGTATTTCCGCAGGCGGAATGCCAATTCGCGTAAAGTGCCTCCATTCCCTAGTTGCCCATTCCCTCGCCAAAGGCCCGGGCATTAATCCAATTGGAGATTTGGCTCTCGAGGCATGCAGCTGGTCGCCGAATCGGTGCGTATGCGAAAAGTAATCACTGGATTTTTAGTTGCGCTTGTTATTGCCTCGAGCCCTCAGCCGGTGTCCGCTGATCCAGTGCGCGATAGGCAGTATTGGCTAAGCGACTATGGATTTACAAAGGCTTGGGAGCTCAGCCAGGGGCAAGGAATCAAAGTTGCGGTTATTGATACCGGCATAGACGCATCGCACCCAGCGCTTGAAGGGGCTGTAGTCGGCGGAACTGATGTCTCTGGTCTTGGCTCGGCGGATGGCTTTACCCCGGTTGGGCAAAACAGTTATCACGGCACTATGGTCGCATCACTTATTGCTGGAAGAGGTAATCCAGACGATGAGTCGGCTGGAGTATTGGGAACTGCGCCTAAAGCTCAACTACTTTCAGTTTCGATGGCGTTTGGAGTAGACGGCGTTGACACTGACTCTCAAGTTGCAAAGGGAATCATCTGGGCTGTTGACAACGGTGCACGAGTCATCAACCTGTCCCTAACAAGAAACTCAGTTTCTTGGCCTGAGTCTTGGGACGAGGCTTTTCTGTATGCGTTTGAAAAAGACGTAGTGATTGTGGCGGCAGTTGGAAATCGACTTGATGGAACAGAGCAGGTATCAGCGCCCGCGACAATTCCTGGAGTGATCGCAGTTGCTGGGGTAGATATCAACGCCAATGCCAGCGAACTTTTATCAACCAGCGGATTCACAATTGGAGTCACCGCACCCTCGGAAGATTTAGTTGCCGCTTACCCCGGGGGAGAGTATCGAATCTGGTCAGGTACCAGCGGTGCTGCACCTATTGTTTCCGGGATGGTTGCGTTGATCAGATCTTTGTATCCCGAGATGGATGCTGCCAATGTCGTGAACCGAGTTATCCAATCGGCTACCAAGAATGGTTTTGAGAACTACTCGAGCACATACGGCTACGGTCTAATTGATGCCGAGGCTGCTTTAGAGATGGAGCTGGCCGATGTAGTAGAAAATCCACTGGGCTCACTATCGGAATGGATCAAGCTTTATCGGAAGCAGGCACCTGAAGAAGGCGTGCCTGGTGAAATTGTCACCCCATTCGATACCCCAGTTGCAGAAATTGGTGCCCCTGTAGGTATTGAACAGAGCATTTGGTTGCCGTTGGCTGGCTATGCTGGTTTAGGGCTATTAGCCACATTCTTGTATTTCGCCTTTCGGCCCACAGCCAAAGGCCCAAAGAGCAATAAGCGAAAGTAGTAAATTAGACCAATGCCAAGAATTCTTATTGTCGGCGGAGGCTACGCCGGCTTCTACACTGCACGAAAGCTAGAGAAGTACCTCGGAAAAAACGAGGCAGAGGTCACCATGATTGACCCACTTCCTTACATGACTTACCAGCCATTCCTTCCTGAGGTTGCAGCGGGGTCTATCGAGCCAAGGCATGCTGTTGTGTCTCACCGCAGACACCTAAAGCGAACAGAAATCATTACTGGAAGAGTCACAGACGTTTCCCACACTCACAAAAAGGTAACAATTGAAGTCCCAGGGCTGGCACCTTTTGATCGTGAGTATGACCACGTTGTCGTAACCGCTGGTGCAGTTTCTCGAACCTTCCCAATCCCTGGCGTTGCCGACAATGCCATTGGCATGAAAACAATCGAGGAAGCAATTGAGGTTAGACACAAGATTCTGACCAACTTCGACAAGGCCTCTAACCTCCCAGAAGGTCCTGAGCGCGCACGTCTTTTGACCTTCGTTGTTGTCGGAGGAGGATTCGCGGGTATCGAAGCTTTTGCCGAGATGCTCTCTCTTGCAACTTACCTATTGCGCTACTACCCAACTTTGAAGTTTGAAGATATCAACTTCCATTTGGTTGAAGCCATGAGCCGAATCATGCCTGAGGTTTCTCTAAAGACCAGCCACTGGGTAATCAAGAACCTTGAAGATAGAAACGCCAAAGTTCACCTTGACACTCAGCTGCTATCGGCTGACAACGGAATGGTTGAGCTATCTACCGGCGAGAAGTTCGGCGCTGACACCATCGTTTGGACTGCCGGAGTAATGGCAAACCCAGTTGTCAAGCACACTGATCTTCCAACCGACGAGCGCGGCCGCATCACTGCAAATACTGCTCTTCGAGTAGTCGATGGCGAGAGCGTTATTGAGGGAGCCTGGACCTGTGGTGACGTGTCAGCAGTTCCCGATCTTTCAGGAGACGGTGTTGGCGGTTACTGCGTTCCTAACGCGCAGCACGCTGTTCGTCAGGGAAAGCTGATGGCCAAGAACTTGGTCGCAGCACTTCGCGGCGAGGGACTTAAGGACTATCACCACAAGAACATGGGAGCAGTTGCCGGACTTGGAATAGGTGTTGGAGTTTTCCAATATCGAAACCTTGCCATCACAGGATTCCCAGCATGGATCATGCATCGCGGTTACCACGGTCTTGCCATGCCGATGTGGGAAAGAAAGATTCGCGTTTTCAGCGGTTGGATTGCAAACTTCCTTCTTCGTCGCGACGTCGTTTCAATCGACGCTGTCAAGCAACCTCGATTAGCCTTTGAAACTTGGGCCTCCAGACCTAAGAACTAGACTCTGGTGATTGCGGCCCCCGTAGCCCAATGGCAGAGGCAGACGACTTAAAATCGTCACAGTATGGGTTCGAGTCCCATCGGGGGCACGATGAATACCTTTCAAAAAGCTAGGAGATTCAAATGATCACCCGCAAGCTAGGACCCTGGCAGTTATCGGCAATTGGAATCGGTTGCATGAACCCCTCTTGGCCAGGAGGAACTGCCCTCGAGCCTCAAACGCGAGCTTCTTCGGCCATCCCAGCTCTTCATGCAGCGATGGATGCTGGAATTACATTTTTTGATACCGCAGATATCTACGCACCATCTTGGAATACCTACGGGCATAACGAGAAATTTGTCGCTGAGGCCTTGCGCACTTGGAGTGGCTCTAAAGAACAAAAAGACAAAGTTGTTATCGCCACCAAAGGTGGAATTGCAAGACGCCCTGGAGAAATTTGGGGCCGCAATAGCTCTCTTGACTACCTACTGAGAGCTGTCGAAGGATCGGCATCGAGGTTGGGTGTTGAAAAGATTCAGCTGTGGCAGCATCACAGACTTGATCCAACAATCGAGTTTGAAACTCAATTTGAGAATGTTCTTACTTTGAAGCAGCAAGGTCTGATTGAACAAATTGGTGTGAGTAACTACAACGCAAAGCAGCTGGAGATTGCGATCAAGCTCGGAGGAACACCCGAGCAAGGGGGAGTAGTTTCAGTTCAAAATGAGCTGAGCCCACGCTACCGTCACGAACTTGATGTTCTCGAGCTTTGCGAAAAGCATGGGATTGCATTCTTGCCTTGGTCACCCCTTGGTGGATCAACCAATAAAGCCGAAGTCACAGCAGGCAAAGTTGGAGTATTCGAAACCATTGGTGCCAAGTATGGAATTTCCCCATACGCAACTGCCCTTGCTTGGCTTCTAAAGCTTTCGCCAACCATATTGCCTATCCCTGGAGCCACGAGAGTTGAATCAGTTCTGGATTGCGTGAGTGCTCTATCGGTTGAGCTATCCGATGAGGACTTCCAGACCCTCAACGATTCGCTACCTCAGAGCGTTCCAGCCTCACCAGAGCTACTTCCAGCTCCGGCTTATAGGGCCTAGCTTCGGATTTGCTGAGATGAGGGCCAGAAGGCCCTCATTTGTCTCCCAGCTGGCTTAGCATTTCAAGTAGACAAACTCTCTGTAAGGGGTAAACGTGGAAATCGCACTACTTGTAGTTTTGGGCCTAGCTGTCCTAATTGGACTCTGGCTGTGGTCTACCTACAACTCGTTGGTAGCACTTAATGTTCGAGTTGATGAGGCGTGGAGTGATATCACCGTTCAGCTAAAGCGTCGCGCCGATCTAATCCCGAATCTGATTGAGACAGTTAAGGGATATGCCTCTCACGAGCGTCAGGTCTTCGAGGCGGTTACCGAAGCACGTGCAGCCACCGTTTCCCCAGATGCACTTTCCCATCCTGAGCAAGCTGGTCAAGCTGAAAACATGCTTCAGGGAGCTTTGAAGTCCCTCTTCGCAGTTGCAGAGGCCTATCCGGTTCTTCAGGCAAGTCAGAACTTCCTACAGCTTCAGGCTGAACTAAGTGACACCGAAGACAAAATCATGGCGTCGAGACGTTTTTACAACGGCGGCGTTCGCGAACTAAACACCAAAGTGTTGCAGTTCCCGCAGAATCTCTTTGTGAAATCCCTTGGATTCCCAGAGCGCGAATTCTTCGAAGTGGCAGATAGTGCCAGTATCGCAGAACCTCCAAAAGCCAGTTTCTAGTTTTTATAGACTGACCTGATGTATTCAGCAATAGCTGCCAACAAGCGCAACACGATAATCATCGTGGTGCTTTTTGTTGCACTGCTTAGTGGACTATCAATCTGGTGGGGAACTGCATCCGGCAACGGCTCATCAGCACTGTTTATTGTTGGGTTTGTTTTGGTCTACACGATCTTCCAGTACTACATGGCAGGCAAGATAGCTATCGGGATGACCGGGGCTGTTGAGATTCAAAAGTCTGACAACCCAAGACTGTGGCGCATAGTCGAAAATCTCTCCATTGCTGAGGGAATTCCAATGCCCAAGGTTTACATCATCAACGACCCGGCCCCAAATGCTTTTGCCTCCGGGCGCGATCCGGAGCACGCCATCGTTGCAGCCACCACAGGTTTGTTGGTGATCATGGACGATAACGAGCTCGAGGGAGTTATGGCCCACGAGCTTGCCCATATTCGCAACTACGACATCCGCGTTTCAACTATCGTCTTTGGCTTAGTGAGTGCGGTTGGAATTCTGGCTGACTTTGCTATCCGTGCAGCGTTTTTTGCGGGAGGTAGCAAATCTCGTGATGGTGCTGGTGCAATCTTTTTGATTATCGGAGTGGTGGCTAGCGTTATAGCTTGGTTCATCGGGCCAATTGTTAGTGCTGCAGTTTCTAGGCAAAGAGAGTATTTGGCTGATGCCACCGGCGTGGAGATCACAAGGTATCCAGAGGGATTGGCAAGTGCCCTGAACAAGCTAGGTGAGTACGGAAGGCCCATGCAGAAAGTCAGTGCATCTATGGCTCACATGTTCCTAAATGACCCGATTAGGCCTGGATTCACCGAGCGCCTATTCTCTACCCACCCGCCAATTCCAAAGCGAGTGGAGCGAATTCGCACCATGGGGACTAAGTTCTAGCTGCCAAACCAAACTAAACTTGGGGGCTAGGTAGTTTTCTCGAAAGGCCCCTAATGTCTAACCAGCCCCCGGTAGTTGTTCCTGCCTTGAGTGAGTTCGAAAGAGCTCTGGCTAACGTAAGACAGGTTGCCATTGAGACACCTGTTCTGCACTCCCATTACCTCTCGGAACTAGTTGGCCAAGAAGTTTGGCTAAAGTGTGAAAATCTTCAGCGCACCGGAGCATACAAAGTTCGCGGCGCTTTCAACCGCATGAGCAAACTCACCAAAGAAGAAAAGAAAATGGGAGTAATTGCAGCTTCAGCTGGCAATCACGCTCAGGGAGTAGCCCTAGCTGCCAAGAAGCTTGGAATCAAAGCAACTGTTTACATGCCATACGGTGCATCACTTCCAAAGGTAGCTGCCACTCGGAACTACGGTGCCAAAGTTGTTTTGTTTGGAGCCACTTTTGCCGAAGCCTTGAAGGCCGCTCAAGAGCAGGCTAAAGAAACCGGAGCAATATTCATCCCACCTTTTGATCACATTGATGTTGTGCTGGGCCAAGGAACCGTAGGCATCGAGATCATGGAGCAGCACCCTGATGTCTCAACAATCGTTGTGGCTATCGGCGGTGGAGGACTCGCTGCCGGCGTTGCCGTAGCAGCCAAGCTAACCGCACAGGCCCTGGGTAAGAAAGTTCGAGTTATTGGTGTTCAAGCCGAGAACGTAGCTCCGTATCCAGGTTCGATAAAGGCCGGAAAACCCACTGAGGTTGTTGCCAGTCCAACTATCGCCGACGGTATCGCGGTAGCAAAACCTGGCCGGGTTCCTTTTGAACTGATCAAGCAGCACATTGATAAGGTCGTGACTGTTTCAGAAGATGACATCGCCCAGGCCATTTTGGTTCTTCTAGAGCGCTCAAAGCAGGTTGTTGAACCTGCAGGCGCGGTTGCAGTTGCTGCACTTATGAGCGGCAAAGCTAAAGCTAAAGGAAAAACCATTGCCATCTTGTCGGGTGGAAACATGGACCCACTTCTTCTGCAGAGAGTTATTCGCCATGGCCTATCAGCGTCAGATAGGTATACCAATTTTTCAGTCATGCTTCCAGACCGTCCAGGACAGCTAGCACTTACCGCAGAGGTAATTGCCGGGGCGCATGCCAACGTTGTTGAGGTGCTACACACCAGACACGGCAACGGCCTACAGATTAGCGAAGTTGAGTTGAACCTATCGGTGGAAACCAGCGGACATGAACACAGGCTTGAAGTTGTTAAGGCCTTGGAAAAAGCTGGCCTTCGACCAAGACTTGAAAAGCGTCGCGAAGACTAAGCGTTCGCTACATCCAGAATCTTTACCGAGATAGCCTTGCCATTCGGCAAAAACACCTCGAGTTCCTCGCCAACTTTCTTGCCAAGAATGGCACTTCCAATAGGTGAATCAGGACTGTAAACCTCTACGGTGTCATCGTTGATCTCGGCACTTCCCAGTAGGAATTTCTTTTCTGAGCCGTTGAGATTTACAGTGACAACTAGACCCTGCTCCACAACACCGTGAGCCTTAGGAGCTTCACCAACTTGAGCGGTAGCGAGGATTTCCTCGATGCGATTGATTCGAGACTCGATTTTGCCCTGCTCTTCTTTAGCGGCGTGATAGCCACCGTTTTCTTTCAGGTCGCCTTCTTCACGAGCTTCTTGAATTCGCTTAGCGATGTCCCCACGTGCAACCGAGATGAGGTATTCCAGCTCATCGGCTAGTCGGTCGTAGGCTTCCTGGGTAAGCCAGGTGGCTTCGTGTGATTCAGACATAATCCTTAAAGCTTACTTTCTAACGGCAGCTGTCAACCAGGCCCGTAGTGCCTAGTTCTGTTGTGTTCACGATTGTCGAGATAACGCTCGAGCGGTTCGCTGAAGCCTCAACCTCAACAGTTTTGAAGCCAACCACCGCGTAGCTTTGGCTCAGCACTTGTACGTCACAGAGAACTTCTCGGCCGGGGTCCCTACTGACCTCAAAGACCACTTCGGTGGAAAACTCGTCATTGACCGTAAACCCGACATCCCTGGTTGTGATTTTTTGGGCATCGTCGATGGTGAAAATGAGAGCCCAAACCAGAAAAGCCACGAGTGCAAATACCGCTATGGAGATTGCAAATATGCGGTCACTCTTACGCTTGGTCCCATGACCATAGCGTTGCTCCAGCAAATTTTCACTCATTAGTTAAGGTTAACCGAGTTTGATAGTTCATACTTGAAGAATGAACCTTCTCAAGATTTACTCAGAAACTTCCACCACAGGCGAAGTAATCATTGACGACACTTGGTACAGCCCAGGAGTTGTTGGCTTTTTGGCCACCTTTGGGCTAGCGGCAGTTGCCCTGCTAATCATCTGGGATCTAGTTAGAAGGATTAGACGAGTGCGGTACCGAGCTGAAATCTCTGCCCTGCTCGATCAGGAGCAGGAAACCACTGACTCAAAGGGTGAGCCCGAGCGCCCCTAATTCACTCAAAGAAGGCCCAGCCAGTTTCTAGGCGAAGGACCCTGCAATTGGGGACATTGAGATTAACAACACAGCAGTCCAGTGACACATAAACGCCAAGACGGTGAAAGTGTGAAAAATCTCATGGAAGCCAAAGTGTCCAGGAAATGGATTTGGACGTTTCATCGCGTAGAACACCGCACCGAGTGTGTAGAGCAAACCACCGATCAGAATTAGAAGCATCATCGCGAGGTTTGCTTGGAGTAATTCAGGCAGGTACACAACCGCAGCCCAACCCATCGCAATATAAATCACAACATAGAGCCAGCGCGGTGCGCCAATCCAGAAGACTCTAAATCCAATTCCCAACAGAGCAACGGTCCAGATTGCGATAATCAGAATCAGTCCCTTTTCTTGCGGCAAAGCAAGCAAAGTAATTGGGGTGTAGCTACCGGCGATTAGTAAAAATATGTTGGCGTGGTCAAAGCGCTTGAGAGCAAGCTTTACCTTCGGGCTCCAGTTGAAGCGGTGGTAGATGGAGCTGATTCCAAACAGGAGCACAGAACCCGCGAAAAACACCGCGGCGGCAACTTTGGCTACAAAACCATCTGCAAGGACAAGGAGCACAATACCCCCAGCGATGGCTAGAGGAAGGATGCCAGTATGGATCCAGCCTCGCCAGGAGGGTTTGATCTCAGGTTCGACCTTGTCTGAAATCTCCGATAAAGGAAGGTGCACAGGAGTGTCATTTTGAGAGCTGTTAGCCATGATTCAACCCTAGTTCGCTTTTCCAGCGGTAACCTTAACAAGTGCGAAA
>CAYVZV010000017.1:0-15772 GCA_964456485.1 uncultured Rhodoluna sp.
TCCATAACTTCCATAATCTCTATGGTTTCATCAAGGCTCATGATTGGGGACTGTCGTAGTCCAGCTCGAATGCATTTTTCGACCTCAAGGGCCTGGTACTGCATGCCCCGCCCCTCAATATTACCTTCGTACTTGAAGATCTCCTTATCGTCCAAGTCATAAACAGTGAATGAGCCGTGCTCATAGAACTGCTTCTCAAGTTCAATACGGCCCTTATCGCCCATGACAAAGGCTCGAACTGGGCCCTTAACTCGAATGCTTGAGTGGATAAGTGCCTGGCGACCCCCAGAGTATTCAAAGATTGCAGCCACCGATTCGTCAATGTTGCCTGGCATCAAAGATGCCGTGGCCTGAATCTTTTCAGGCTTTCCAAATACACGGTGGGCAAAAGAAATTGGATAGATTCCAACATCCAGAAGTGAGCCTCCCCCGAGTGCTGGGTCGTGAAGTCTTGGAGCTTTGGTTTTTGGGATGTACTGGTTGTGATCGGCAATTACGTACAGTGGATTTCCGATTATTCCTTGCTCGATTTTTTCAAATAGTGCCACGTGGTTTGGCAAGAACCTGGTCCACATCGCCTCCATCAAAAAGACATTCTTCTGCTTTGCTAGCTCAGCCAACTGCTTAGCTTCATTGGCATCTAAAGTGAAGGACTTCTCTAGAAGTACATGCTTTCCTGCTGTCAGCGCAAGCTTGGCGTTGTCAAAATGCGCATTGTGAGTGGTTGCGATGTAGACAATGTCGATATCTTCATCTGCCACTAGATCTTCGTAGCTACCGTAGGCCTTAGGAATCGAGTGCTGCTTTGCGTAAGCGGTTGCCCGTTCAAGAGATCGCGAACCAACCGCATCAAAGGTGATTCCCACAAGCGAAAAGTCATGCACGATGGTGAGGGTGATTTTTCCTGGGCCCATAATGGCCCACTTCAGCTTTTCGGTCATGATTTCAAGCCCTAACTTCTCTAGTTGTTCTAAAGCTTAGACTTAAGGAATGCGCCTAAAATCCTCAATCGCCCTTAGCCTTCTTGCAACCTTGTTGCTCGCCTCGCCAGCCAAGGCGCATGACTTGCTAATTGAGATCGAGCCAGCAGCTGGAGCTATAGTCACCGAATCAAGCTTTGAAGCGAAACTAACTTTCAACAATCCACTACTTGTGGTGGCAGGTGAAACCAACGCAGAGCTATCTACCAAGCCGGTTGGTTCAACCGAGTGGGTAAACCACGACATAGAAGTTGTGGGGCCCGTTGTAACTGCTCAGGTCTCATTGAGTGAACCAGGCGAATACGATTTGCGCTGGAAAGTAGTTTCATCGGATGGGCACCCCATCAGCGGAGAGTCAAATTTCACGCTGGAGATTGAAGCCTCAGCAAACACTGAAGATTCTGAGTCCCCGATTTTGATTGCCCCTGCCCCCATAAGCGAGCAAGCTTCAGGCGAGGGCTCGTTAGTTGGTTTTTATATCGGGCTTGCAATGGTAATTCTCGGCGTAATCTTTGCGCCGATTGGCCTGATGATCAGAAGACGGGCTAGGAAGTCCTAGGTCTAACAAGAGCGTCAATGTTTCCTAGCAGCTCATCAAACTGAGCTGGAGTCATTAGTCCAAGCTCCAAGACAACTTCTCGAACACTGGTGTCATCGGCCAGGGCCTTCTGCGCAACAATCGTGGCATTTTCATATCCCAGCACTGGTGAGATTGCAGTCACTAATCCGATTGATTGCTCAACGCTCAAGCGAAGTTTTTCAACGTTTGCGGTGATTCCAGAAACACAAGCATCAGCTAAAACGTAACAACCCTGGCGAAGCTGGGTGATGCTCATCATCAGCGCTCGACACATGATTGGTTCAAAAGCGTTAAGTTGTAGCTGTCCAGCTTCGGCAGCCATAGTGACAGTCACGTCATTTCCAATTACTGCAAAAGCAATCTGGTTCACTACCTCTGGAATAACCGGGTTCACCTTGCCCGGCATTATTGATGAGCCAGCCTGCCTCGGAGGTAGGTTGATCTCATCAAGACCTGCTCTTGGTCCACTGGACAAAAGGCGAAGATCGTTTGAGGTTTTTGATAGCTTCACTGCGATGCGCTTCAAGACACCGGAAACCATTACAAACACTCCGGCGTCTTGGGTTGCTTCAACCATGTCCTCGGCAACAACAAAATCGAAACCAGAAAGCTTGGAAAGAATTGAGCAAGATTTCTGCGCATATCCAGCAGGAGCGTTAAGGCCGGTTCCGATTGCAGTTCCACCAAGGTTGATCTCTCGAAGAAGTGGGATAGTCTCCTGGAGTCTTTGGATGTCCTCCATTGTCATTCTCGAGAAGGTTGCAAACTCTTGACCAAGGGTCATCGGGACGGCATCTTGCAGCTGGGTTCTACCCATCTTGATGACATCCTTGAATTCATTGGCTTTGCCCTGGAAAGCATCTTGCAGGTGAGCCATTGCCTTCAATAGCTCATTGATCTCAAGGATCAAAGCAAGCTTCAAGGCAGTTGGATAGACGTCGTTTGTTGACTGGGACTTGTTAACGTGATTCAGCGGATGGACGAGGTCGTAGTCGCCTTTAGATCCCCCCAAAATCTCGATTGCCCGGTTGGCGATAACCTCATTGGCGTTCATGTTTGTGGAGGTTCCTGCCCCACCTTGAATGGCGTCAACCACAAACTCGCTGTCGAATTTGCCTTGGGCAACTTCCTGACAAGCCTTGGAAATTGCGTCGTTGATTTCAGCGGTAAGTTCACCGAGCTCGAAGTTCGCCTGAGCGGTTGCTTGCTTCACAATGGCTAGGGCACGAATCAGTGATCGGTAGTGGCCAATTGGAACTCCCGAGATAGGGAAGTTATCTACTGCTCTGGCGGTGTGGACACCCCAGTAAGCATTTGCCGGTACTTGATAATCGCCGAGCAGATCATGCTCAAGCCTCGTTGCTGACATGTCTCAATTCTGCCATGAAAGTTATTGAGTCAGTGACGCTCCGCAGGTATAGAACCTTGTCACCACGCGGTCGATAGCGCCTTGAGCTGTGTAAGTGACTGAAAGTCCGTTATCGCGATCTGCTCTTGCAAAAACTGCAAACGCTAGGCGTGAACCGTCAGAGGCATTTACAATTCCGCTCAACCCATACAGACCAGGGATGTAACCAGTCTTTGCAATTACATGACCGCGGGCGATCGCGGAGCGGCCCTGGAATCTGTATCTCAAAGTTCCGGTCTGCCCAGAGATAGGCATCCACTGAGTAAGGGCATCGAGTCCGTTTTCCGCTTTAGCAACTTTGACCATTAACTCGGCTAGTAGTTTGGAATGAACTCGGTTTTCGTTAGATAAGCCTGATGCATCGCGAATCACAAATGCCTTTGGCTTCAAGCCCAACTCTCTAAGAGATTGTTTGATAACTCGATTTGCTCCCGCAATGCTTCCCTCGAGGCCGGCAGCTTTGGCAGCATGGCGAGCAATGAACTCAGCTCCGGTGTTGTCCGAGTGAGTGAGCATGTGTCCAAGCCAGCTTTGTCTCATGTCCTGAGATTGCACTTGACCAATGACGTAGGCATCTAGGGGTGTATTACCGACTACCAACTCAGCGTTAGCGGCTCTCTCTCCGAGCGATTCACGGAAGGCCTTACCCACGGTCAGAACAGGATCTTTACCTCTTCGGAAGCTGTAGGAGGAAATCAGACGGTTAGGCTGAATTCGATCTCCATCTGCCTGAATGGAAGTGATGTTGGAAACGTAGCCAAGCGTTCTGTAGCTAGCCGGCCAATCAGGATTCCACCGCTCACCACTGAAGAAGCTGTCATCAAGAATGATCTTGGTGATTGGAACCTCTGCCGGAAATGAATCCAAAGCCTGCTTGGCAAGGTTTCTGATTCGTGGCGGTTTGGAGTAAACACTTGATTCGCCAGGGCCCAAACGAGACAGCGTGAAGTCACCACCACCTTTGAATACAAGAGTTGTTGGTTCGCTCGGGGTTGCTAGCACTTGAGTAGTCGCTCGGTACTCGGCAGGAAGTTTCTGAAGTGCCGCGACTGCGGTAAGGGTTTTGATAACTGAAGCTGAGGGAGTGAGCTCTTTACCGAGAACGTCGACTAGAACTTCACCAGTGTCTACGTTTATTACATACGCATGGAATTTTCCCAGAGTCTTCTGCGACATTGCCTTATTGGCCGTGCACGCAACCGGCTCAGTTGTGGCATCAACGGCAGTATCATCGGGGTTTGCGTAGCTAAAAGGTGCAAATGTTGCGCTTAGGACAACAGCTAAAGATGCTGCCAGCAATAATTTCCCGCTACTTTTTTGCATTCCCCAAGGTTAAGCTCAATGGCGCAGATTCTTAGGTTCCCACTCGCAACAGCAGGATTTTCACAGGAAAGCGGGGATTACTTACCAACCCATTCGGCAGAAATCTTCTACCTTGGAAGTTCTTCCGGCAACAATCATGACATCGCCGGTGTGCAGGACTGTCTCTGGAAATGATGGCGTGTAGTTTTCGCCTTCCTTGCGAGTCGCAACAACAGTGACTCCGTGGTTGGAACGGAATTTCATGTCCGCCAAGGTCTTTCCGTCAAAACTCTCTGGAACCTCAGTTTTTGCCATCACGAAGTCCTCATCAAGTTGGATGTAATCAAGTGACTCACCGCTAACCATGTGCGCCACGCGCTTACCCATGTCCATCTCTGGGAAGATCACGTGGTGCACGCCAAGCTGCTCAAGAATTCGTCCATGAGGCACACTTGTGGCTTTTGCCCAAACCTCAGGCACTCCAAGCTGAAGCAATAGCGAAGCGGTAAGAATTGAAGACTCAAGGTCTGAGCCAATTGCAACCACCGCTGAGTCAAAGTCCTGGATGCCTAGCTCTCTAAGTGTGGCTTCATCGGTGGTGTCTGCCTGGACTACATGCGTTAGTGCTTCTGCATTAGCCTGAACTAACCTCTCGTCAGAATCAATACCTAGAACTTCTCTGCCTGTTTTCACAAGCTCAAGAGCAAGGGCGGTTCCGAATCGGCCTAGACCGATAACTGCAATTGTGGATGCTCCGTGCTTTTTACCGGCGCGAAGCTTTAGACGATTAGCCAACTTTTTCTCCATTCAAGTGATTCGAAGCCAAAGCGTCCGAATCAGCACTTCTAACAATAACTCCAGAGTTGTTTTCTCCCCAAGACCTAACCAATTAGAGGCCTTTCCTTGGGGAACTCGTAGTGACGCTTGGTCTTTCTTAGGGCCAAAGATGTGGCAACCACGATAGGTCCCAATCGACCAAAGAGCATCAGAAGAGACAGCAGAAACTTGGCGTGATCTGGAAGATCTGCAGTGATTCCTGTGCTTAGTCCAACCGTTCCTGCAGCAGAGATAACCTCAAACAACAATTCATCCAGTGTGAAGTTAGTTGTGAATCTCAGCAAGAAGATTGCACCAATGATTACGAATAAGTAAAGCGTGACGATTGTCAACGCCTGTCTCTGCATCGATCTTGGAAGGCGACGGTTTCCAACATTCACTGCAGCGTCACCGCGGATCTCGGTATAGACGATGTAAAGCAAAACTACGGCTGTACCTATCTTGATACCGCCGGCAGTTGAAGCACTGGCTCCACCGATAAACATCAAGATGTCAATTCCAAGCCACGTGCTTGCGTACATCGATCCGGTATCAATTGTGTTTAGTCCTGTTGATCTAGGCATCGAAGATGCAAAGAGGCTGGAGATAATCTTCTGCAACGGATCCATCGCACCTAGAGTACGCGGGTTGTACCACTCAGAAACCGCAATACCAATTGCACCAATGATCAAAAGCACGAGGCTTGAGTAAAGAACAATTCTTGAATTCAGTGACCACTGAGTAGGCATGGTGTAATCGGCAGCCTTGCCAACCATGGCATAGATTCGCAATTTGAGTCGGTCGCGCATTTCAGCCATTACTGGAAATCCAAATCCAGCCAGTGTTGAAATAACAAAGACCGGACCAATAATTCCTAAATCTCCTGCAAATCCCATCAGGCTGTCGGTATACAAAGCAAAACCAGCCTGATTGAAAGCAGAGATGGCGTGGAATCCACCGTGAGCCAGAGCCTTATCGAAGGAGTATCCGTATTCAAAGAAGAAACGAACTACCAGAAACAAAAACAACACCAGCTGGAAAAACAGCATCAGCTTGGCGATGTTCTTTAGCAGGGTCTTTACATCGGGCTGCTTGGTAGCAGAAGACTCCGAAGTTGCTGAGATTCGGTTCTTGAGTGAAATTCGACCCTCAATCAGGTATCCGACCAGAGTCGCGAAGCCGATGATTCCGAATCCACCAATTTGAATTAGGAAAGCAAGAATCACATGACCGGTAGTTGACCAGTGCGTTGCTGAGTCAACAGTTGTAAGACCTGTCACCGTCACAGCAGAAGTGGAGGTGAATAGTGCGTCAAAGAAGTTTGTGACTGTTCCAGTTTTGGATGCCGCTGGCAGCATGAGTAGGAATGTACCCAGAAGAATCAGAGCGGTAAAGGCTGCTGCAATTAACTGCGTTGAAGACAGCCTGGATAGTTTTGGCATTTCAGGTAAAACTATACTCCTGCCCTTGAAACTAGTCACGGGAAGCTCCTACGGGCCAATACCTGCTTAGGATTCCGCGTCAGCTAGCACTAACAGCTAGCTCAGGACACCTATTCGTTTAAGTCTTGCAATCGAGCCATCTTCGATCGGGGACTCGGGCCCAATCGCCATTCTCATGAACTTCAAAACAAAACGCGTAAGTGGCTGAATAATCCAACGAGGTTTGGCGCGCAGTCCAAGTAGATCTCTAAATTCCGGTCTGAGCGAAACTACGGCAGCGTCAAACAACAAACCATAAATTGGTTTTGAAGAAGCAGGTAGCGGAGGGTTCTTGATGAATGCAACAACTTTTTCAGTGTCAGGAGTCGAGACCAGTAAGCCCGCCTTGTAAAGATTTGTGATTTCTCGATCCAATTCTTCAGAGTTCATCGGACACTTATCTAATCCAAGAGGCGCAACCGAAACACTCCACTGAGCGATGTAGTTATCGGCGCCTGTGAGAGCATCGCCTTTTGGAATCGGTCTGCTCGAATACATCTGGTGTGAAACCAGGAAGGATTCCATAAAGGCAATATGTACCCAAAGAAGCAGGTCTTTGTCTGCAGCTTTGTATGGAACGGTTTCACCCGTGCCCTTTTGGTACTCGCCCTTTACACGATCGTGCAGACGATTGACCCTGGATGCCTCGTTGGCAACTGCAGTCTTGGAGCCAAAGGTGGTCACGGTAAGCCAACGAATAGTTCCAGCAAGGCGACCCAGCGGGTCGGCTTCATACCTCGAGTGGTTCTTGACGCCGGTAAGTGATCCTGGGTGGAGAGCCTGCATTAGTAGGGCACGAATTCCGCCAACCAGCGTTCCAAAGTCGGCGTGCACTACCCACGGGGCATCGGTGGGTACGAAATATCCGGCCTCTTCGCCTTCAGCGACTACTCCAAGCCAGGGTGGAATTCCGTCTGGATCCCCGGAGAGTAGTTTTCTGAAACGGATGGACAGATATTCCTGAACTGCGTTATTTTTCTTACTAGACAAATTAGAACTTTCTCCTTGCATTCAGTCAAACACACAAAATCGCCGACCAAATCCAAATCAGGCAAGAAAAAAGCCGGCGGTTTCCCGCCGGCTTCAATCCGTGATGGCTTACAAGAGGTTCGGAATCTTCTGCTCGGCAGCAACGTTGGCTCTTCTAAACCAAAGAGTGACGATGGTTGAGAGAATCACAATAAACAACGAGTACAGAGCTGGTATCAAAAGAATCTGGTCCAAACCTGGGTTGTCTGCATAAACAGAGACAATAACCGCAATCGCTAGAGGACCATTCTGAATTCCGGTCTCAAGTGAGATTGTTCGCGCATTCATCGGGTGCAACTTGATTGCCTTGGCGATGTAGTACGCAACGGTCATTCCCATGGCTCCCAAACCAATTGCAACCGCATAGGTTGGCCACTGGGTTGTTAGCAGTAGCTGCCAGTTTCTTGGAACCCAAACGGCAATTAGGAATGGAATGAACAACAGACCAAACACTCCACCGATTAGTTCGAGTACCGATCCAGCGTTGGCGCTTAGTCGGCGAACCAACATACCTAGCGCCACCGGAACGATAAGGCCGAAAATCACAGTAACTAGCTCCCCTACTGGGATATCCAGCGACTCATCTAGTCCGACTAGGCGAGAGTAAAACACCAGCATCAGTGGGGTCATAACAAACGCCCAAAGTGTTGAGTTCACGGTCATGGTCACGCTCAAAGCAAGGTTTCCCTTGGAGAAGTAGGTAAACAGGTTCGAAGTTGTACCTGCTGGCACCGCTCCCATAATCAATGCGCCGAGGGCGATAAATGCAACGCCCGGTGGTGGATCGAACTGGAAGAGCACGAAGGTGACAAGAATGAATGCTGTCAGCGGCATAACACCAAACTGAGTGACCCATCCGATAATTAGTCCCCAAGGACGCTTTAGTGCTAACCCAAAGTCCTTCGGAGTAAGCCCAGCACCAAGTCCGAACATGATGATCAGAATGAAGATGCGAAGTAGAGTCTGCTCAAACTCGTTCACGACGGTAGCTTCATTTGCTACTTCCTCGGCGAGAATCATTATTGACTTCATTGTTATGCACCCTTCTTGGTTGAACCAGCAACCACCTGATCGCGAAGCACGCGACGAAGAATCTTTCCGATTGGGCTCTTTGGTAGCTCATCTACAAAAGTGACCCCTTGCGGAATCTTGTATGCCGCTAGGTTCTCACGGCAGTGAGCAATGATCTGCTCCTGGGTTGGAGCTGGCACAGATGCCACAACGTAAGCCTGAACCTTCTCACCGGACTTCTCATCAGGAACTCCAATTACACCTACTTCTAGAACGCCGGGAACAGCTGCGATCTGCTCCTCGACTTCGTTTGGAAATACGTTGAATCCGCTGACCAAAATCATGTCCTTCTTGCGGTCAACGATCTTGAAGTAACCATCAGCGTCCATCTGAGCGATGTCACCGGTGTAGAACCAGCCATCCTTGATGGACGCAGCGGTTTCTTCTGGTCGCTGCCAGTAACCAAGCATGATCTGTGGTCCTCTAGCGATGATCTCGCCTGGTTCCCCAACGGCAACTTCCTTGCCCTTTTCGTTCACGCACTTAACTTCAGTGGATGGAACAGGGATACCGATAGAGCCATCCTTGGAAAGGCCAGTTAGCGGGTTAAAGGTAAGTACTGGTGAGGTCTCGGTCAGACCGTAGCCTTCAACAAGTGGTGTGCCAGTTAGCTCACGCCAACGCTCAGAAACTGAAGCCTGAAGGGCCATTCCTCCAGCAGCCGATGCACGCAAGTGCTTAGGAGGGGCGTCCTGAAACCAACGCTCGTTTAGCAATGCGTTGAACAAAGTGTTCACACCGGTAAGCCAAGTGATCTTGTAGTTATCGAAAGCACGCTGCAAGTTGCTTGGTGGACGAGGAGAAGGAACGATGATGTTTCTAGCTCCAATGTGGAAGAACGCAACCAAGTTGATAGTGAAAGCAAAGATGTGGTACATCGGAAGTGCAGTTAGAACAGTCTCCATACCCTTGCGCATTCCAGTTCCACAATGTGAAATCATCTGCAGGGTGTTTGTGACTAGGTTTCCGTGCGAAAGCATTGCGCCCTTTGAAACACCAGTTGTTCCACCGGTGTACTGAAGTGCTGCAATTGAGTCGGAGGTGATTCCCTTTAGGTACCCAGCTGCTGCAGAATCGCTCTTGGCGTTCTTTCCAGCCTTCAAAGCAGCTTGGAACCAGGTGTGCTCAACTTCAATCTTTGGCAGAGTCCTGCTCCAGTAGCGCTGAACGATTCTGATTACTCCAGCGATGATCGGTGGGAAAAACTCTGAGATCTTCACGGTGACAACTGTTTTGATCTTGGTCTTAGGCAAAACAGTCTTTAGGCGGTCCGCAAACATGTCGCTAACAACCAGTGTCACTGCACCGGAGTCCGAGAACTGATGAATCATTTCCGGGGCGGTGTATAGCGGGTTGGTGTTAACAAGAACAAGTCCCGCCTTGAAAACACCGAAAGCAACGATTGGATAAGCCAAAGAGTTTGGCATCTGGACCGCAACGCGATCTCCTTGCTTTAGCTTTACTACCTCACGCAGGTAAGCCGCGAAGTTGTCAGAGAGAACGTCGATCTGAGCAAAAGTGAGAGTGCCATTCATGCCATTTGGCATTACCTGTGTGAAGGCCTTGGTTTTTGAGTAAGTGGCAACAGCTGCTTTTATCAGCTCTGGAAGATTTGCATATGGAACTTTTTCAAGTTCTGGGCTGACCTCGCTTGGATAATGCTTGGTCCATGGGTTCGGTGTCATCGGTGACCTTCCGCTTTAGGGTCCACCCCCAAGCGAACAAGCCGGCGGTGGTTAGTTCGAATCATCATAACAACTGGTATCTAGGGCTGGAGCCACCTAGGAGAATTGAACTCCTGACCTGCTCTTTACGAGGGAGCTGCTCTACCAACTGAGCTAAGGTGGCCAATTGCTGGGCAATGGCCCAATTTTACGCAACAAACCTAAAGCTGGAAAAGCCTAGCTTTGGTTGCTAGCTCGACGAAGCCGGTCCCTTATTGCAATAGCAATACCGTCGCCAATCGGCTGCCAGATAACAACTCTTTTCAGCGTTTGCGCATCTGCTTCACGAAGCGATTGATATAAAACTCTGGCGTACTCGTCCAATGTTTTCGGTGAAGCCAGACGAACAACGCCTTCAGGAGTTTCAACGTTTGACATCGCAATAAATCCATCGCCACTCGTGGCTGGCTCATCAAGGACTACTCGCGCATTCGGGGCGTAGTGATTTTCTAGAGCACCGCTTACGCGAAGGTTAGATTCGGATTCATCCAGGTCAAGTCCGGTTGCTTTCTCAATCATCTCTGCCGTGATCCAGCCAGGTCTCAGGATCTTAGGAGAATCTCCCCTGCAATCGATGATGGTGGATTCGATTCCAACTTCTGAAAAACCACCATCCAAAATCAAATCGCCTGGCTCCAAAAACTCGCCCAGTTCATCCGATACCGCTTGGGCTGTGGTTGGTGAAACCTTTCCAAATCGGTTCGCACTAGGGGCTGCAACTCCCTTACCGCCAAGCTTGGTGAATTCACTTAATAGCTCAAGGGCAACCGGGTGATTTGGAACTCTAAGCCCAACAGTGTCTTGCCCTCCAGTTACAAAATCTTTTGCCAACTCTGATCTTTCAAGAATCAATGTCATCGGTCCTGGCCAGTAGGCATCGGCTAACGCCTTGGCGTAATCGGGAACTGTCTTTGCCCAGTCAGACATTTGTGCCTTCGATGCGATATGAACAATCAATGGATGATCAGCAGGCCGACCTTTTGTTTCGTAAATTCTGGCAACTGCAGTCTCATCTTCCGCATCAGCTCCAAGCCCGTACACAGTCTCGGTTGGAAACGCCACCAGCTTTCCAGATTTGAGAGCTTGGGCTGCGGTCAGAATCTCATTCACTTAACTATCCCAACAGATTTTGCCAAGACTCGAAAGAGTTTCTTGGCTTTAGGGGTGAGACCTAGTGGCTCCAGGTTTTCAAATGGCTCACGTGATTTCAGGGCCAGCAGAACAAGAAGCATCCAACCGTTTTCGATTAGCAGCCTGGACTCAGTAAGGGCTTGGGTTGCGATAACCATGAAGGCAAATAGCGGCCAAAAATAGAGCGGGTTTGTGTGAACAACTGCCACCTTCCAAACGCGAGCAAAAGTTGACCATAGGAGCCACAGAAAAACCAACAGGCCAACAATTCCAAGTTGCAGCCAAACGTCTAGGAATGCGTTGTGAGCGTGGAAGTGTGGGACATTCTCAATCACTATTAGGCCTTCATAAGGAGCTACTCCTGGTATCCAGTGAGAGATCCAACCCCATCCAACTAGCCATCGTTCTTGCACTAACTGCCACACGGTTTGCCAGATGAAAAATCTTCCCGATGCATCTGATGATTTGCCAAGCAAGTCCGTGATCTCGACCCAATAAACGGCAACTAGAAAGACCCCAAAAAGTGACGACCACAAGGTCGCTCGATAAATCTTGTGGCGAGTAGGCCTGGGTTTACCCTCGGCAAGCATGGCAACGATAGATGCAATAAGCACAATTGCAAGCGCAGCCCACATGCTCGCAGATTTTGCTAATGCAATAAAAGCAGCAGCGCTAACCATCGAGGCAATTGCAATCGTCTGGTTCCTGGCACTAACGAGATACTCAACAAAGAAAACAACAAGACCCAAGACAGCGATAAAGGCAATGAGGTTCGCATTGCCAACAAAACCTTGGATTCTGTCAGATTGAAAAAGATTTCCCTGAACCCACCAGTAAGCCGGAGCCGGAGGAGTATCACCCTCAAAGTAAGCAAATGGTGGTTTGATTGGGCCAATTATTGCCGCCACCAATTCGATTATCAAACTGAGAAGCAATATGAATCGAATCGTATTTGCAAAAATATTCAGCAGTTGACGCCAGTCAAACTGAATGGCAAAAAACACAGCAACGATTGTGGTTGCAATTTGAACACCAAAAGCAGCAACAGATATCAATTGGTAGTTCGACCAAAGCGCGCTTACGCCCATCAGGGCCAGAAACACAGCAAGCGGGAGTGGGAATCTACGAAGCAGTGATTTGTCAGCACTTGTTGTGATAAGAACCGCCGAGGCCACTACAGCGGATGCTGCAAGTGCGGCATAGCCGTACCAACCCACCAGGTAACGGACGCCATCACCGGCTAGCAACATAAACAACGTTGGGTACGCCAACCACTTACCAGCTCGATACGACCGAGATCGCGAATCAAACTGGATTCGAATGGGTTGGGTAAAGGTAATTTTGTTATTCCTCTTTATTGGCGCTCAGATTCATTAAGGTTACCCCAGCTCAAATCCTTCAATAATAAGCATCTGGTGCCTAGTAGCCAGATACTCTAGAGGCGAAACCCATAGACACGAAAGAGCGGCCATGACCGAACTAGAGATGATTCAGCTTTGGAACAAACTACGTAATCAAGTGATCTTGTCCCAGCTTGCCCCGACATTTTTGTTGATTGTAACAATCGCGCTTATCAACGACGGCCTCGCCGATGCAGCCCTCGAGGTGCGGTTGGCAACGATGGGAATCCTTCTTGCTTCGGGTATTTTTGGCTATCTTGCCCAGTATTCAACTGCAACTGAGGCACGTGCGCTCATTGCTGAAATCAGAACACTGAAGACCAAGTCGAAGGTTTCATCACAGCTGATTAAGTTCGCAAAATGGCTCGATGTAATTCGGTATGTCACACCAACAATTTTTGTTGGAATCTATGTATTCTTGGGTATTGCTCTTCTGTTTTAGATTGACAGAAACGATAAACCCCGCCTTCGGGCGGGGTTTATCGTTTAAGTTTCGATTTTGGCGCGCTAGCAGTTAGGGTCTTTGTCCGGAAGCTCTGCCGTCATAAAGAATTTATCCACCACATTGTCCACGCAAGCAACTTGTTGTCCGTAAACAGTGTGACCTTCACCGTTGTAGGTAAGCAAGAATGCGTCATCCAGAATTTTTCCTGCCAGTGCTTGGGCCTGCGCGTAAGGGGTTGCTGGATCTCCGGTTGTTCCAACTACCAAAATTGTTGGCGCTCCGGTGGCTGCGTAAGTTACCGGCTTTTGTTTTACTTCAAACGGCCAGCTCTCACACCTCAGAGCTCCGAACTGCCAGTAGCGGCCAAGCGTAGGAGCTGCTTCAATCAACGCTTGGTTTTGTCTTTTCATGCTGAAGATGTTTGTGCTAGCCCTGGAATCAAGACAGCTAATTGCATAGTTAGCGGCCAAGATGTTGGTTGAGTAAGTTCCATCTTCTGCTCGATCGTTGTACTGATCTGCAAGAAGCAAAAAGACATCACCTTGACCATTGTTCAAAGCAGTATCAAAAGCCGTTGCAAGGTAAGGCCAGTAGCTCTCCGAGTAGAGGGGCATAATCAGGCCTGTCACTGCTGCCCAAATTGTTAGCTCGCGACCCGACTGGGTTGGAAGCGACTTGGTTTCAAGCTCCGAGAAGAACTCTTTGATGGTTTCTAAATCTCCTTCGACAAACCCAGTGAACGGACAGTCCTTAAACTGCTCACAGGATTCTAAGAATGCCCGCAGGGCTTTTTCGAAAGCTTCAATCTGAAAAAGAGTCTGCTGCTCATCGGAGACAGTTGGATCAATTGCACCATCGAGAACAAACTGGCCAACTCGATCCGGGAACATGGTCGCATAGGTGGTTCCAAGCAAGGAACCGTAGGAATAGCCCAGGTAGTGAAGTTTTTCTTGGCCTAGAACGGCTCGCAAAACATCCATGTCCTTAGCCGCTGAGACTGTGTCAACGTGAGCAAGAAGTTCACCTGTTCCCTCGAGGCACTTCTGGCCGAACTCTTTAATTGCAGCTCTTGCTGCGGTTAGATCTTCATCGCTACCGAGTTCGTAGCCGGTGACTCCATACAGAAACTCATCGCTTTCGGCATCAGTCAAACAAGATACTGCAGAGCTTCTGCCAACTCCCCTTGGGTCAAAGCCAAGAATGTTGAAATTCTCCCTGAGTTTCTTGGTGCCAAGAAATTCACTGGATTCGATAACCCAGTCGTAGCCGGATGCACCAGGTCCTCCAGGGTTAAAAACAACAAAGCCGATTGGCTCTTTGTTGTCGGCCTGACGGTACGAGGTTGCGATAACAATCGGCTCGCTAGATGGGTCATCCCAGTTCATCGGAACTTCGACATCGGCACAAAAAAGTCTCTCGCCACAATTCACAAAATCAATTACCTGCTCGTAGTACTTTTCAAACCCGGCAGGAGCACCGGTGGCGACTGGGCTAATTGGCTCTGGTGTTGCACTGTCGGTGGCTGCGATGCAACCGGTTAGTACAACTGCAGAGCTAGTTAGAAGCGCCAATAGGCCTAGTTTGTTATTCAAAATTTCCTTCTTAGAGAGATGGCAAGAGATTCCAAAACCATGAGGTCTCGAACATTTGAGCTGATTCGAACCCGGGCCTGGGCCATTGCATCCAGTTTCGCAATTGTTTGAGCAGAGCTGCTTGAGGAGGCAACTTCATCTAGTGAAGTCCTAAGGTCTTGATTCACTAACTCAGCGTTGGCATCGAGCTGGATTGTCAATACATCTCTATAGAGAGACATCAGATCGACCAGGATCCGGTCGATGCCATCTCGCAGTGATCTGGTAGAGCGACGCTTTTGGGCTTCCTCAAGTGCTTTGATATCTGCCCTAAGTGCTGGCGGAACTGTGCCGCCTTCTGGCACGCCCAGGGTTGCAAGAAGGTTTGCTCGCTCCTGACCATCCTTTTCCAAAGTCAATGCATCGGCATCTTTTTTGGCAAGCTCGAGCCAGCGCTCCGCGGTGGACATTGCCTTTGGGATTGAATCAATCTGTAAAGCCGCAACCAAAGTCTCTTTTCGCCTAGCTCTGGCATCGGTGCTGGTTGCCAGTCTTAGGGCCATGCCGATGTGTCCCTGGGCTTCGGCCGCTACCTGCAGTGCAAGTTTGGGCTCAATGCCATCGCGAGCAACCAGTAAATCAGCAACAGTCTGAGTCGATGGTTGCTTAAGGGCAACTCTTCTAACCCTGGAGCGAATGGTTGGAAGCATGTCCGCTTCAGATGGAGCACAAAGCAACCAGATAGTTCCTGCAGGTGGTTCTTCCAGTGCCTTGAGTAGAACATTCGAGGAACGCTCTGCCATTCGGTCAGCGTCTTCGATGATCATGATTTGG
>CAYVZV010000018.1:0-15465 GCA_964456485.1 uncultured Rhodoluna sp.
AAACACGGTTGATGGTGACAACGCGCTCTAGGAACTGGCTCTTGGTCTCTTCGCGGTCGCGACGCTCACCACGAGGTGCACGGTCTCGAGATCCACGACGAGCTTCGCGCTCAGCAGGCTCAACGGCTACTGCCACTGGTGCTGCAGCATCGGTAGTTTCCAAGTTTGTCTCCTTGTTTTCTTCGCTCATAGCTTCAGGCCTCCCTCGCGGGCTGCATCAGCAACTGCCTGAATACGACCGGCATACTTGTTTCCGCCGCGGTCGAAGACCACTTCGGTGATACCGGCCTTCTTGGCGCGATCGGCAATTGCTGCACCGATCTTCTGAGCTTTCTCAGTCTTGTCGCCCTTCAGGGTTCTGAAATCTTTTTCCATGGTTGAAGCTGACGCCAGGGTTACACCCTTGGTGTCATCAACTAGCTGAACAAGCATGTGACGAGCGGAGCGAGTGACCACCATGCGAGGACGCATCGCGTCTCCTGAGATCTTCTTACGGATTCTTAGGTGGCGACGGACACGAGCTGCTGTTGAGCTCTTTCCGCGGAGTTTAGGAATTAGACCCATGATTACTTACCACTCTTTCCGGCCTTGCGACGAACAACTTCGCCGGCGTAGCGAACACCCTTGCCCTTGTAAGGCTCTGGCTTACGAAGCTTGCGGATGTTGGCTGCAACTTCTCCAACGGCCTGCTTGTCGATTCCCGAAACAACAATCTTGGTGTTACCTTCCACCTGGAATGAAATTCCAGCTGGTGGGTTCACGGTGATTGGGTGTGAGTAGCCAAGAGCAAACTCAAGAGCCTGACCCTTTGCTGCTACACGGAAACCAGTACCAACGATCTCAAGAGCCTTTGTGTACCCTTCGGTTACACCAATGATCTGGTTGGCAATCAAAGTTCTAGTTAGACCGTGCAGTGAACGAGATACGCGCTCGTCGTCTGGACGGGTCACAACAACCTGACCATCGGTCAGCGCAACTGTGATTGGAGCAGAAACTGTTAGCTGTAGCTGACCCTTAGGGCCCTTTACAGAAACGTCTGATCCAGAAATGTTTACTTCAACGCCGGCTGGAACCGGGATTGGGGACTTTCCAATACGTGACATTTTGATTACCAAACGTAGGCGATGACTTCTCCGCCTACTCCCTTCTTGGCAGCCTGACGGTCAGTTAGTAGACCGGATGAGGTGGACAAAATGGCGATACCCAAACCACCAAGAACACGTGGCAACTCAGTTGACTTTGCGTAAACGCGAAGACCTGGCTTGGACACTCTCTTGATGCCGGCGATTGAACGCTCGCGGTTTGGTCCGTACTTCAAGTCGATGACTAGGGTCTTACCGACTTCAGCATCCGCAACAGCAAAGCTCTTGATGTAACCCTCTTTCTTGAGGATTTCAGCAATCTGACCCTTTAGCTTGCTGTAAGGCAAGCTAGCACTCTCGTGGTGGGCAGAGTTTGCGTTGCGCAGCCGGGTCAGAAAATCTGCGACCGGATCTGTCATTGTCATAGTGTGTGCCTTCCTCGGTGGTTTCCCGTTAGGGACCTATCCGATTAGTTGTTTGGTTTCTTGAATGGGAAGCCAAGCGCTGTTAGTAGCGCAAGGCCCTCTTCGTTGTTCTTTGCGGTTGTGACGATGGTGATGTCCATGCCGCGTACGCGATCGATGTCATCCTGAGAGATTTCGTGGAACACGTTCTGCTCAGTTAGTCCGAAGGTGTAGTTTCCTGCGCCATCGAACTGCTTTGGGCTTAGACCACGGAAGTCACGAATACGAGGTAGGGCTAGGTTTAGCAACCTGTCCAAGAATTCCCACATTCTGTCTCCGCGAAGTGTTACGTGACAACCAATTGCCTGTCCCTCACGAAGCTTGAACTGCGCGATTGACTTGGTGGCTAGGTTGATCTTTGGCTTCTGACCGGTGATTGCAGTCATTTCGCGAACTGCACCATCGATTAGCTTGCCGTCCTTGGCAGCTTCACCAACACCCATGTTCACAACGATCTTGGTTAGACCTGGAACCTGGTGAACGTTCTTGAAGCCAAATTCCTTCATAAGCTCAGGCTTGATTTCGGCGCGGTAGCGCTTCTGAAGCCTTGGCACGATGCGCACGTAAGGCTTCTTCTCAGCCTTTGCCTTCTCGGCCTTGGCTGGCTTCTCAGCAGCTACTTCTTCTACTGCAACCTCAGTTGCAACGGCTTCTGTGTTCTCTGCTTCTACAGCTGTGTCTTTTTCGTCAGCCATTAGATTTCCTTACCTGACTTAACCGCAATGCGGGTACGAACGGTCTTGGTCTTGCCACCCTTGGTGACAGTCTCAACCTTCGATCCAATGCGAGTTGGCTTCTTGGTGCTTGGGTCAATTAGAGCCACGTTCGATAGGTGAACTGAAGCTTCCTTGGTCTCGATGCCACCGGTTCTTGCACCCTTGTCAGTCTGACCAACTTTGTTGTGGCGCTTGATTAGGTTTACACCTTCAACGATTACGCGGTTGCGCTCAAAGTCCACTGCCAATACCTTGCCCTGCTTGCCACGGTCTCCGCCGCGGTCCTGCTTGGCTCCAGTAATGACCTGAACTAGGTCGCCCTTTTTGATTTTCGGCACGATTAAATTACCTCCGGTGCAAGTGAAATGATCTTCATGAACTTCTTGTCGCGAAGCTCACGACCAACTGGGCCAAAGATACGGGTTCCGCGTGGCTCGCCATCGGCTTTTACGATGACAGCTGCGTTCTCGTCGAACTTGATGTAAGAACCATCGGCACGACGGGTCTCCTTCACAGTGCGAACGATTACCGCCTTGACGACCTCACCCTTCTTGACGTTTCCGCCTGGGATCGCGTCCTTTACGGATGCCACAATCAAGTCGCCGATACCTGCATAACGACGGCCTGAGCCACCGAGGATGCGGATTGCTAGCAACTCCTTGGCACCCGAGTTGTCGGCCACCTTGAGTCTAGATTCCTGCTGAATCACTTCATACTCCTTGTTAGTTGGTCAAAACCTTCGACGTGAAGATCTTGCCCGTTGGGCGTTACTTAGCTTTTTCGACGATCTCTACGAGACGCCAATTCTTGGTAGCTGATAGTGGACGGGTCTCGCTGATAACAACGAGGTCTCCAATTCCAGCTGAGTTTGACTCATCGTGAGCCTTAACCTTCTTTGACTGGGTGACAACCTTGCCGTAAAGCGGGTGCTTTACTCGGTCCTCCAGCAGTACAACGATGGTCTTGTTCATCTTGTCGCTGACTACGTAGCCACGACGAGACTTGCGGTAACCGCGAGCTTCGGTTTCAGCAGCTTTCTTGGTCTCAGCCATTACTTGCTCTCCTTAGTTTCGTTTGAAGCTTCTGCATCGGCAGGCTTATCAGCCTTCTTTGCCTTTGGGGCAGCTGCGGCAGCAGCAACTGGAACAGCTCTGATGCCAAGCTCACGCTCACGGATGATTGTGTAGATGCGGGCGATGTCGCGCTTTACTGCGCGCAATCTTCCGTGTGATTCGAGCTGACCGGTTGCGGACTGGAAGCGAAGGTTGAATAGTTCTTCCTTTGCCTTCTTCAGTTCTTCAACTAGAAGCGAGTCCTCAATCTTGTCGAGGTTGTCAACGATTAGGTCCTTAGATCCGATCGGCATTATGCGTCACCTTCCTCACGCTTGATGATTCGAGCCTTTAGTGGCAACTTGTGGATCGCACGAGTCATAGCTTCCTTAGCAAGAGCTTCGGAAACACCAGAAACTTCGAACATTACGCGACCTGGCTTGACGTTTGCTACCCACCACTCAGGAGAACCCTTACCGGAACCCATACGAGTTTCAGCAGGCTTCTTGGTTAGTGGACGGTCTGGGAAGATGTTGATCCAAACTTTTCCACCACGCTTGATGTGACGAGTCATCGCGATACGAGCTGCCTCGATCTGACGGTTGGTCACGTAAGCAGGTGTCAGTGCCTGGATGCCGTATTCACCAAAGCTCACAGTGGTACCACCGGTTGCAGCGCCTGAGCGCTTCGGGTGGTGCTGCTTGCGGTGCTTTACTTTTCTAGGAATTAACATCTCTATGCCTCCACAGTTTCAGTAGGTGCTACTGGAGCCTCGGTTGCAACAGGAGCTGCTACCGGTGCTGAAGCAGGTGCAGATGATGGAGCTGAATCTCTAGGTCCGCCTTCACGACGAGGTCTTCCCTGCTTAGGAGCAGCTGCAGTTTCGCGAGCTAGTTCCTTAGCGGTTAGGTCACCCTTGTAGATCCAAACCTTTACACCGATGCGACCGAAAGTGGTCTTGGCCTCGTAGAAGCCGTAGTCGATGTTGGCACGAAGAGTATGTAGTGGAACTCGACCTTCACGGTAGAACTCGCTACGGCTCATTTCTGCTCCACCTAGACGGCCGGAGCACTGAACACGAATACCCTTGGCACCCTGACGAAGAGCTCCCTGCATTCCCTTACGCATTGCGCGACGGAAAGCAACACGTGAAGCAAGCTGTTCTGCGACACCCTGAGCTACTAGCTGGGCATCCATCTCGGCGTTCTTAACCTCAAGGATGTTTAGCTGAATCTGCTTGCCGGTTAGCTTCTCTAGTGAGGAGCGAATGGCTTCGGCTTCCTGACCACGACGACCAATAACAAGTCCTGGACGAGCGGTGTGGATGTCAACGCGAACACGGTCACGAGTTCTTTCGATCTCGATGTGTGAAACACCTGCGCGGTCAAGCTTCTCAGTCAATAGCTGACGGATACGGATGTCCTCGGTGACGTAGTCCTGGTAGCGCTGACCCTTTTTAGTGGAGTCGGCGAACCAACGTGAACGGTGGTCGGTTGTGATACCGAGTCTGAAACCGTATGGGTTTACTTTCTGACCCATTACTTGCTCCTTGATCCCGCGCTGGCCTTGTTTCCGGCTAGCTCGTCTGGGGTGGCAACCACAATGGTGATGTGGCTGGTGCGCTTTAGGATCTTGAATGCACGGCCCTGAGCACGAGGCATAAACCTCTTCAGAGTTGTACCTTCGTCAACGAAAGCGCGGGATACGAATAGGTCGTCCTCGTCAATGCTTAGGTTCTGCTTGTCAGCGATAACCTTCGCGTTTGCAACAGCCGACTGAACCAACTTGAAGATTGGGTCAGAAGCCTGCTGAGGAGCGAACTTCAAAATTGCCATTGCCTCTGATGCTTGCTTGCCGCGGATTAGGTTGACGACACGACGAGCTTTCATCGGGGTGACACGGATGTGACGCACACGTGCGACTGCTTCCATTTGTCTAGTCCTTTTCTCTAGGGACGCCGGCGCTTACGCGCGGCGACCTTTCTTGTCGTCCTTCACGTGTCCACGGAAGGTGCGGGTTGGGGCAAATTCGCCAAGCTTGTGACCAACCATGGTCTCAGTGACGAAAACTGGGATGTGCTTGCGACCATCGTGAACCGCAATGGTGTGACCCAGCATGGCTGGAACAATCATCGAGCGGCGCGACCAGGTCTTGATCACATTCTTGGTGCTGGCCTCGTTCTGCTTCGCTACCTTCTGGAACAGGTGCTCGTCAACGAAAGGACCCTTCTTCAAACTTCTAGGCATAGTCTTTTCTTTCCCTACTAGCGCTTCTTGCCAACGGTGCGGCGACGGACGATCATCTTGTCGGATTCAAGCTTCGGCTTACGGGTTCTACCTTCTTTTTGTCCCCAAGGAGTTACTGGGTGACGTCCACCGGAAGTTCTACCTTCTCCACCACCGTGAGGGTGGTCGACTGGGTTCATAACAACACCACGAACGGTTGGGCGAACACCCTTCCAACGAAGGCGACCCGCCTTACCCCAGTTGATGTTTGACTGCTCAGCGTTACCAACTTCACCGATGGTTGCGCGGCAGCGAGCGTCAACGTTTCTGATTTCACCAGAAGGAAGTCTTAGCTGTGCGTAAGGTCCATCCTTAGCAACCAAACGAACAGATGCACCAGCTGAACGAGCCATCTTGGCTCCTCCGCCTGGCTTTAGCTCGATTGCGTGGATTACGGTACCAACTGGGATGTTCTTCAAAGGCAGGTTGTTACCTGGCTTGATATCCGCTGCTGGTCCCTGCTCGATGCGGTCGCCCTGCTTTAGCTTGTTAGGAGCGATGATGTAGCGCTTTTCTCCGTCTGCAAAGTGAAGCAGTGCGATGTTGGCGGTACGGTTCGGGTCGTACTCGATGTGAGCTACCTTGGCCGGTACGCCATCCTTGTCGTTGCGACGGAAGTCGATAACGCGGTACTGACGCTTGTGTCCTCCACCAATATGTCTGGTGGTGATACGGCCTGCTGAGTTACGACCACCGGTTTTGCTCAGTGGACGAAGCAAGCTCTTCTCAGGAGTTGAGCGAGTGATCTCTGCAAAGTCAGAAACCGATGCGCCACGACGACCTGGGGTGGTTGGCTTAAATTTACGAATTCCCATTTATTTTCCTACCCCTAACCAATGCTCGAGAAGATGTCAATGGTGCCGGACTTGAGGGTGATGATGGCGCGCTTGGTGTCCTTGCGCTTACCAATACCAAAGCGAGTCTTCTTCTCCTTGCCAACGCGGTTTAGCGTGTTGACGGAAGATACCTTCACCTTGAAGATGTGCTCGATGGCCTGCTTGATCTCGGTCTTGTTTGAGCGAGGGTCAACCTCGAAGGTGTACTTACCTTCGTCAATTAGGTTGTAGCTCTTCTCAGACACGATCGGACGCAAGATGACGTCGCGAGGGTTCTTGTTTAGGGCAGACATTTACTTAGCCCTCCTTCTGTGAACTAGAGGACTTGTCTTGAGAAGCAATAAAGACCTCAAGAGCTGCCTTGGTGAACACAACATCGTCGCTCAATAGAACGTCGTATGCGTTTACCTGGTCAACTGGAAGAACGTGAACGTCCTTCAAGTTGCGTAGGGACTTGTAGCTCAGGTCATCGCTTCTATCTAGAACAACTAGAGCGTTGCGGCCCTTGGTTAGGGTTGCGATGATTCCAGCAGCTGACTTAGTTGATGGCTTGCCATCCTTGAATAGCTCTGCAACAACGTGCAGACGACCATTGCGAGCGCGGTCAGAAAGTGCACCCTTGATCGCAGCAGCAATCATCTTCTTAGGGGTTCTCTGCTCGTAAGTTCTTGGCTTTGGACCGTGAGTGATGTAACCACCGCGCATCTGTGGAGCACGAAGGGATCCCTGACGAGCGTTACCGGTTCCCTTCTGCTTGAAAGGCTTCTTACCGGTTCCGGATACTTCACCGTGCTTAAGTGTTGACTGAGTTCCCTGGCGAGCAGCTGCCTGCTGGGCAACTACAACCTGGTGCATCAGTGGCACGTTGGTCTGAACGTCGAAGATCTCTGCAGGAAGTGCGGCTGAGCCTGACTTCTTACCTGATACGTCGACTACGTCGATTGTGTTTTCAGCCATGATCCCTAGGCTCCCTTCACAGCGTTGCGAACGAACACTAGCTGACCCTTAGGACCAGGAACTGCACCCTTGATCAACAGCAGGCCCTTTTCAGCGTCAACTGCATGAAGCTTTAGGTTCAGTGTGGTCACGCGGTCAGTACCCATGCGTCCAGCCATACGAGTTCCCTTGAAAACGCGACCTGGGGTCGAGCTGGCACCAATGGAACCTGGCTTGCGGTGGTTTCTGTGCTGACCGTGAGATGCACCAACACCTGCGAAGCCGTGACGCTTCATGTGTCCGGCAAATCCCTTACCCTTTGAGGTTCCGACTACGTCAAGCATCTGACCAACTTCGAAAACCTCAACACCAAGTTCCTGACCTACTGAGTAGGAGTCAGCGTCGTTGGTGCGGATCTCAGCGATGTATCTGCGAGGAGCAACAGAAGCCTTAGCAAACTGACCAGCGTCTGGCTTGTTTACCTTGCGAGGCTCGATTACTCCGTAAGCAACCTGAACAGCGGTGTAGCCATCGTTCTCAAGATTCTTAATCTGGGTGACAACGTTTGAGCCGGCTTCAACAACGGTGATCGGAATCATCTTGTTGTTCTCGTCCCAAGCCTGTGTCATGCCAAGCTTCTTGCCTAGCAGGCCCTTAACAGTTCTATTAGCGTTAGACATCTTCTTATTCCTTAGAGCTTGATCTCGATGTTGACGTCAGCAGGAAGGTCCAGACGCATCAGTGAGTCAACTGCCTTAGGAGTTGGGTCAATGATGTCGATAACGCGCTTGTGGGTGCGCATCTCGAAATGCTCGCGACTGTCCTTGTACTTGTGAGGAGAGCGGATTACACAAACCACATTCTTCTCAGTTGGCAGTGGCACTGGTCCAACTACAGTTGCGCCTGCACGGGTAACCGTGTCGACAATCTTGCGCGCCGATGAGTCAATGACCTCGTGGTCATACGACTTCAGTCGAATGCGGATCTTCTGTGCCGCCATCTGGACTCGCTTCCATTTCGTAAATGTTTGGTTTAGCAACTGCTAAACCGGGGTACCCACACCCGCGCTCGGGCGTGTCGAATGACTACACAACCGCAAAAACTGGTGAGAGTTTAAGTTCTTGTTCTTGCCTCCGGGGGGCTAAATTCCTTGTAGAACAAGGGCTCTAGACACGTTGCCGGAAGTGGAGGACCTCAAGAAAAGGCCAACTACTTGTGAACTTGTCAATACTGCCACAGTCCAGCGTTTCAATGCAAGTTAAAGATCCAGGCAAGGTCTATATTTTGGCCCCAAAAAGCCCTTCTTTCAGACCTAGAAGAATATGGCCAAGCGGGCCCGAACCAGCTTGGCAAATCGGTCCACATTGCCCTCGACAACCCGAAGCTCCTGGCGGTCCAGGAACATCCCTAGGCTGCCATCTGGATATTCGGCCAAAACACAGGGTTCTTTGGCCTTGGAGGCCTTGGTTTCAGCCTCGGATCGCTCATTTAGGTGCTTTAGGGCAAAATCCAGCCCATATTCGCTCTTTAGCTCCCCCGCCAGTCGGTCCCAGCTGGCTTTTCGCCTAACCGGCGAATGGGTGATGTCGCACAGCTCACACTTAGCGATTCCGATCAGGTGCCCGAAGAAATACTTCAGCTCGCCAACAACTCCCCCGTCGGCGTTATAAACCCCGATTAGGCGAATTGGCTTTTGCTGGTCCATAACTTACTCCAACCGAACTGGGTCGCTATTTCTTCCAGTAAAAGCTAGAAGGCAACTTCCAGCTGGCCAAGCTTCTCGGCTCCGCCGAGGCTTGCAACAGTGAGCTTGGCAAAAAGCTCCTCATAAATCTTCTTATCTAGCAGATTGTTGTTGAGCAGCATCTTGATTGCCGCAAGTCCTGCCGGTCTCATGCTGCCATCGGCAACCTTTACGGCAACTCCGTGACCGGAGGCAAGTCCGATGACAAACACTCCCTCAGCACCGATCTTGGCGAGCATGCCCTTTTCCATAACGAGAGTGTCGGAGGCTCCATGATCATCAACCACCCAAGGGTTGGCAAGCATCGCATCACGGATCTCATTTTCAGTCTCAGCGAACTTGCCTATAGCTCGAGCAAGTCCTTGCAGGCTCATCAGGTGAAGTGGTGCTCCGCAACCGTCGAAGGTGGAGAGTGGAATTTTCTCTCCGGAAAATTCTTCAATGACTTCGACAATCAGTTTCTGTAAGGGATGCTCTGGCTGGAGGTAAGTTTTGGTGTCCCACCCGTTTTTCACACAGGCTGCCAAAAAGGCAGCATGTTTGCCGGAGCAGTTAAAGGCGGCTCTGGTTTCGGTCTTTGCTTCGGCGCGAGCGTTTGGATTTCCAGGCCAGGCCACCGGGCACATCAAATCCGACTCCGATAATCCAGCATCAGCCAAAATCGAAAGTACGATTGCGGTGTGCTCGGATGTTCCCTGATGTGAAGCGCTGGACATCGCAAGCTGTGCTCCGGTTAGCTCTAGTCCTGCACGCCTAAGGGCCAGGGCCTGTAGGGGCTTTACGGCTGAGCGCGGGTAGATAAGTTTTCTAGAGTTGCCGTGTTCTTGAATGAGCTTTCCATCAGGTCCGGTTAGACAAACTAAACCGTGGTGACGGGATTCGATGATTCCAGCCCTGGTTAGGTAAGCAAGCTGAACTGTGTCGGCTACCTGATAGCCCCAGTTGGAATCGACCACTTGTTTACTCCTAAAGATTTTGGCTTGAACAAGCCACGAGTCTAGGGTAAAAAGCAACTACCCCTAGCAAAGGAGAGCGGCTAGGGGTAGTTGGGACAGCGTCAGTTTCCGACTATGGCCGCACCGGCTTAGTTGGCTTGGTTGGCTTTACTGGTGCTGTCGGCTTTACGGGCGCAGGACCCAAATCGGCAATAGCTGCACTTCTGCTAGCTAGAGCAGCTTCTTTGACCTGATCAAAAGTGGCCTTAGCGGCAATCTTTTGTTCAGTTGTCACATCACCTGAAATAGCCGCAAGATATTCTGACCTTGCTGCCCTAACAGTCGCGGCAAAAGTTGCACCGATCTGCTTCTTGGCTGCGGAGTAAGTTTCTAGTGCAGGCTTAAGGGTAGCCATAGCTTCTCGGTGAGCAGCTCGTTGGGTTTTGTAGTCGCTGCGGGTTTGTCTGTAAGTGTCAACGTCAGTTTTGAACTCAGACATAGCTTCCTTGAAAGCTAGAATCGCGGTTCTGTCTCTAGGAGCAATTGTTGGTGACGGGGTTGGTTCGACGGCAAAGGCTGGTGTGACAGCTCCACCTAGGAGCGACGCCACAAGGGCCGCTACCAAAATTGATTTCTTCATGTTTTCTTCCTTCTTGTATTTGCCGGTAAATGAAGGTTCGCACCCCAGTTATGGAGTTTCATGTGAATACCTAAGGGATTTCATTGGTTTTCAGTTCAATCCTTAGAGCCGCCAATACGATGAGACCATGTCAGCGCTAATACTTGTCGTAGAAGACGATACTTCGGTTCGTGAGATGGTTTGCGACGCGTTGCAACTTGCAGGGTATGAGACTAAATCCGCCGTTGACGGTTCTGAAGCCCTTTCCAGTCAGCAAAAAAGTAGGGCTGATTTGATCGTCTCAGACGTAAACATGCCAAAAGTTGATGGCTATGAGCTCGCCCAGAGGCTTAGGGATCGTGGGGACACTACGCCTATCATCTTCTTAACCGCTCGGAGTGAGAAGCCGGACATCGGAAAAGGCTTTCGAGTTGGAGCTGATGATTACATTTCGAAACCTTTTGGAATTGAAGAACTTGTTCTAAGGGTTGCTGCCATCCTCAGGCGTGCAAGGCCCGCCGACGCCCCGACGACCCTCTCAGTTGGCCCCATCACCGTGGACCTTGAATCAGTCTCAGTGAAGTTGCAAGGTGAATTAGTTCCGATGTCTCCCACTGAATTCAAGTTGCTTGTTGCCCTGATCGAGAATAAGTCCCGCGTTGTTTCGCGCCAGTTTTTGATGGATGAAGTTTGGGAAATGGGTTTTGCCGAATCGGCTACCGTTGTTGACACTTACATCTCTTATCTTCGCAAGAAACTGCACACCGCAGATTTTGAGGGAATTCGAACCATTCGTGGGTTCGGATTCCAGATCACGGACAAGTAATGAACCTTAGGCGCAAGGTAATTGCGGCGAGTGCTGCCATGCTGTTCACCTCCACGGTTGGTTTAGGTGGACTGGCAATCGGCATCACCTATCAGCAAGGTGTCTCAAATATTCAGAACGAACTCGATGGGCTTGTCGCACTGATTGAGAGTGAAGCAGATCCACTTGCCGCTGCTCTTTTCGAATTTGATGGCCTGAGCGTGAACATCGAATACCAACTGGAGGATGGCTCGATAACGATGCTCCAAGAAGCTTTTGTCGCAGCCACTCCTGAGGATGAGATATCTAAAGTGCTCGAACTTGGCTACGGCGAGACACTAATCGTTTCAAAGTCAACCAAAGCAATAAGAAATCTTGTGAGTCAGCTGCTACCAATTGTTTTGCTCAGTGGCCTAGGGTTCGCGATGCTGAGCGGCTTTGTTCTCTATGCGCTACTGCGAAGAGATGTCCAAGGCATTAGATCCTTGGCAAAGTTCGCAACAGATAAGTCAGTGGGTGAGGTTTCAAGGATTCAAGACCAGCGAGTCAGTAGCGAAATCCGAGAGCTTGCCGACTCCATTCAAGTTATGGTGACCGCCCTGGAGCAGAATCAGGAGAATATGCGGGACTTTCTTTCAGACTCGTCACATGAACTAAAGACTCCCCTAACCGTTATTCGCGGATACATTGAGATTCTTCAAAAAGAGGCCCGGAATCCAATTGAAATCGAGCGGCTGGAGAAAGTTCATTCCCAAGCGTTAAAAATGCAGAATCTGGTTTCTGACCTACTAACGCTTGCCGAGCTGGAATCGCAAAGCTCATACCAACCCTCTGTGTTCAGTCTTGGGGAGCTCATAAATCAAGTCCTCGATGGACAAAAGGTTCTTGAACCAGAGCGAGTTTTTGAGTCGACGGTTGATTCATCGCTGAAGATCACTGCAGACCCGGCTCTGCTTGAGCGATACCTCACTAACGCACTATCCAACATCAGAATTCACACTCCCGGCGATACTCTCGCTCGAATCTCTTACACACTTTCACCAACTGAACTAACTCTCGTAATTGAAGATTCGGGCCCAGGTGTTTCAACTGCATTCTTGCAAGATGCTGGAACGCGATTTCACCCAGAGAGAGGAGACGGCGGCACAGGCTTGGGCTTATCCATCATGAAGGGCATCATCCAAAAACATGATGGGAACTTAGAGTTCTCGCGCAGCTCACTCGGTGGGTTAAAGCTTTTGGCTCGAATACCCCAGCCCCAGAGATGATGAAACCCCCAAGGATCAATCCTTGGGGGTTCTTCAAAGGGGAACTTGCCTTGCTACTTCTTCTTTTTTGGAGCTGCCTTCTTAGCTACCTTCTTTGCAACCTTGGTTGCTACCTTCTTGGTGGTCTTAGCCACCTTGGTAGCGGCCTTCTTGGTCGCTTTGACTGCGGCCTTCTTTGAAGGTGACTTAGGAGTTACTTTCTTTGCGACCTTCTTAGCAACCTTCTTAGCAACCTTGGTTGCTACCTTCTTGGTCGCCTTTGCGGTTGCCTTCTTAGCTACCTTCTTGGTTGTTTTAGAAGTTGCCTTCTTAGCAACTTTCTTTGCAACCTTGGTGGTGGTCTTCTTGGCCTTCTTCGCAGCTGCCTGCTCCGGAGTTAGAGGTTTCTTGGGTGAAGCCTTCTTGGCTGCTGGCTTTTTAGCCGCAGGTTTTTTTGCCGCTGGCTTCTTCGCGGTCTTAGGTGTAATAGTCATGAATAAAACTATGGCCTAGTCGCCAAGGCGCAATTACAGTAATTGCTTGTTAGCAAGTGAATTCTTTTTTTACTTGGTGAACAACTCGTTCATCTTCTTAACTACTAAACCCCCGAGATTTCTCTCGGGGGTTTAGTAAGAAGTAAATGAAATTACTTGGTGATCTTGGTTACAGTTCCTGCACCTACGGTACGGCCACCCTCACGGATAGCGAAACGTAGACCCTCTTCCATGGCGATTGGCTGGATTAGCTCAACCGACATTTCAGTGGTGTCACCAGGCATAACCATTTCGGTTCCTGATGGCAGGGTGATAACACCGGTCACGTCAGTGGTACGGAAGTAGAACTGAGGACGGTAGTTAGCGTAGAACGGGTTGTGACGGCCACCCTCATCCTTGGAAAGGATGTAGACGTTGGCGTCAAAGTTGGTGTGAGGTGTGATCGAGCCAGGCTTGCAAACAACCTGTCCGCGCTCTACATCTTCACGCTTGGTTCCACGAAGTAGTAGACCTACGTTCTCTCCGGCCTCTGCGTAGTCAAGAAGCTTACGGAACATTTCGATACCGGTAACGGTGGTCTTCTGCTTGTCGCGGATACCAACGATCTCAACTTCGTCGTTCACGTTAACTGTTCCACGCTCGATCTTGCCGGTGATAACGGTTCCACGACCAGTGATGGTGAAAACGTCTTCTACAGGCATTAGGAAAGGCTTGTCAGTCTCGCGCTTTGGCTCTGGGATTGACTCGTCGCAGGCGTTCATTAGGTCTAGAACCTTCTGGCCCCAAGTTGCGTCACCCTCAAGTGCCTTTAGAGCTGAAACCTGAACTACAGGAGCCTTGTCTCCATCGAAGTCGTAGCGAGATAGAAGCTCGCGAACCTCAACCTCAACTAGCTCAAGGATCTCAGCGTCGTCAACCATATCGGACTTGTTTAGAGCAACAACGATGTAAGGAACGCCAACCTGCTTTGCAAGAAGCACGTGCTCCTTGGTCTGAGGCATAGGACCGTCGGTTGCTGCAACTACAAGAATCGCACCATCCATCTGGGCTGCTCCGGTAATCATGTTCTTGATGTAGTCAGCGTGGCCCGGTGCGTCTACGTGAGCGTAGTGGCGCTTCTCGGTCTGGTACTCAACGTGTGAGATGTTGATGGTAATACCGCGCTGCTTCTCCTCAGGGGAGTTGTCGATCTGATCGAAAGCGTAGCTTGCGTTCAGGTCTGGATACTTGTCATGAAGCACCTTTGTAATAGCCGCAGTCAGAGTGGTCTTACCGTGGTCAACGTGACCGATAGTACCGATGTTGACGTGCGGCTTGGTGCGCTCAAATTTCGCCTTAGCCATTTTGGTCCTCCTCAGGACAGTTGTAAATCTTTAGACCTTGAGGGCCAAAGGATTTGGGGTTTACGTGTTTCTTATCTTACAAGATTGGTGGGCCCTTAGAACAAGGACTTTATTCGCCCTTGTTCTTCTGGACGATCTCGTCAGCAACGGCTCTTGGGACCTCTGAATAGGCCTCAAAAGTCATCGAATAGACCGCACGGCCCGAAGTCTTCGAGCGTAGGTCACCGACGTAACCGAACATTTCAGACAGTGGAACCATGGCCGAAACCACCTTGACGCCAGAGGCATCTTCCATCGACTGAATTTGACCACGACGAGAGTTCAAGTCACCGATTACATCCCCCATGTATTCCTCTGGGGTACGTACTTCGACGGCCATCAACGGCTCGAGTAGTACAGGGTTCGCTAGTCTCGAGGCCTCTCTATAGGCCATCGAACCAGCAATCTTAAACGCCATTTCAGACGAGTCAACGTCGTGGTAGGCACCGTCAACCAGGGTGGCCTTAACTCCAACCACTGGGTAGCCAGCCAAGGTACCAACAAGCATGGCGTCCTTGATTCCGGCGTCTACGGATGGGATGTATTCGCGTGGAACGCGACCACCGGTCACCTCGTTGACGAATTCGTAAACCTTGTCTCCCTCGACCTCCATTGGCTCGAGCTTGATCTGGATCTTCGCGAACTGACCCGATCCACCGGTCTGCTTCTTGTGGGTGTAGTCGTAGCGCTCAACAACCTTGCGGATGGTCTCGCGGTAGGCAACCTGAGGCTTACCAACGTTTGCCTCAACCTTGAACTCGCGACGCATACGGTCAACAAGGATGTCAAGGTGAAGCTCACCCATACCGGAGATAACAGTCTGACCAGTTTCCTGATCCTGCTCTACGCGGAAGGTTGGGTCTTCTTC
>CAYVZV010000019.1:0-15312 GCA_964456485.1 uncultured Rhodoluna sp.
AGCCAGCAGCGAAGAAGACTGCAGCTAAGAAGCCAGCAGCGAAGAAGACTGCAGCTAAGAAGCCAGCAGCGAAGAAGACTGCAGCGAAGCGCAAGCCAGCTGCTAAAAAAGCAGTAGCTGCTAAGAAGCCAGCAGCGAAGAAGACTGCAGCGAAGCGCAAGCCAGCTGCTAAGAAGACTGCAACTGCTGCAAAGCCAGCTGCAAAGCGTAAGCCAGCGAAGCGCAAGCCAGCTGCGAAGAAGAAGTAATTCTCCTTCACTTACTTTAGGAAAACCCCACTCGAAAGAGTGGGGTTTTTCTTTTCAACTATGCTTTACAAGTCATGAGTAAAGACAGCAAAAGATCAGACGGTCTTGGAAGTACTTTCAACAGACTTTGGTCCGCGTCTATCGCCAGCAACTTGGCGGATGGGATTCTCAAGACCGCAGCGCCTTTGCTTGCCGCAACCCTTACCCGGGACCCATTCCTTATCTCTTTGATGGCTGCCCTGGTCATGCTTCCTTGGCTGTTGTTTGCAATGCCGGTTGGGGTGCTGGTGGATCGGGTGGATCGACGGCTCGCCTTGGCCCTAGCCAACTCATCCCGGTTCCTTATCGCTGCGGCTTTGGCCTTCGCAGTTGCGACTGAGTCGATCACCATCTGGTGGTTGTTTGTAGCTGCTTTTCTAATTGGTATAGCTGAGGTGGTTTATGACACCACGACTCAGTCCATGATTCCGCAGATTGTCTCTAAGCCCAAGATGGATCGAGCGAATTCGAAGATCCAGTCGGCTGAAATTTTGGTCTCGCAGTTCGTAGGGGCTCCTGCCAGCGGTGTTCTGTATGCATTGGCGATTGTGGTTCCATTTATCGCAAACGCTGCTGGGCTATTGGTGGCGGTCTTATTGGTGCTTATGATTCCCAAGAGCTTCACTTCATCAGCCCAGGCTGAAAAGACTAGTTCGGAAAATGAAAAGAACTTCTGGAAAGAGCTCAAGTTTGGCGTTAGGTACCTCTTGGATAGCCATCACCTTAGGAACCTACTGGTTCAGACCACCGTGGTGGCCTTCGCCTACGCACTAAGCCAGGCCACTATCGTTTTGTACCTGCTAGAGGTTCAGCAGGTGCCCGTGGCCGCCTTCGGGTTCGTCATGACTAGTTTTGGAATCGGAGCACTTGTTGGATCACTGTTTGCTCCAAAGCTTGCTTCTAAGTTTGGGCTTGGGTTGGTGCTGGCTGCGGTGAACCTTGCAGCTGGTCTGTTAATGGCCGCCCTGTTTCTTGCCCCAACAATTTGGATTGCTGCTCCTATCTTTGTCTTTATGGGCTTAACTTCTGGAACATGGAACGTGCTGCTCATGAGCCTGTACCATCGGTTGATTCCAAATCAGCTGTTCGGACGAATTCATGGCGCGCGGAGAACTATGGTCTGGGGCATGATGCCGATTGGCTCACTAGTTGGCGGAGTAATTGCATCCGTTGATTTGAGGTTGCCATATTTGATTGGCGGGATTATCGCAACTGCAATGGCCTTGATATACTTCAGGTTTATCAAGAGCCTGTCCTCTTAGTTTTTTGAAACCACCCAGTCAATTGAAGATTTCAGGTCCGGGTACCGGAATCTAAAGCCTGAAGCTAGAAGCTTGTTGGCCGTCATTTTCTGACTTACCAAAAGCAGCTCTCGGGCAGCCTCGCCGATGAATAGATTCATTAGAAACTCTGGAATTCTGAAGAAGGTAGGGCGCTTTAGAGCTTTGCCCAGGCCAACAATCATTTCCTCGCAGGTAGCAGGCTCTGGTGCTGTGAGATTGAATGGACCACTCGCGCTTGGAGTGTTGATCAAGTGAATAATGGCAGCTGCTTCATCAACCAAGTTAATCCAGGCCCAGAATTGTTTGCCTGTTCCTATTGGTCCGCCTACTCCCAGTTTTAGAAGAGGCATGAGAGGGCCAAGGGCTCCTTTTTTTCGACTCATAACCAAGGTTGTTCTAACTAGCACTACGCGCGCCCGGGCCTTTATAGCTTCTTGTTCCCAGTTGTTTGCAAGGTCAGACAGAAAGCCTTCGCCCTTGGGAGATTCTTCACTTAGCCAGCTGGAGCCACCCTCGCCGTAGAAGCCCGATGCTGATCCGCTGATTAGAACCTTGGGAGGATTGCCGGCTCGGTTAATTGCCGTGACCAGTGTCCTGGTGGAGTCGAGTCTGGAAGAAACAATTTCCTGCTTGTATTTGGCCGTCCAGGGGATTTTCCCGGTGGTAGCTCCTGCTAGATTCACAACCGCGTCGACGCTCTCCATAATTTCTGGATCAATTTCACCTTTAGCTGGATTCCAACTCACTTCATCGGCGGCTTTAGCTGCTCTTCTAACGAGCCTTAGTGGTTCGTGGCCTGCTTCTTTGAGCTGGCGGGCAACCTCGGTTCCAACCAAGCCACTCGCGCCAGAGATAAGTACGCGCATGTTTGTCCCCATTCGGTGGTTTAGAAGGTAGTTGTTACAGACTCTCATAGAATTGGGGGATACACGAAACGCCGGCTCAGCCGCTAAAGGTTAGGTACCACTTTGTCTGAAGTAATGAACGTTGCCCCCTGGATTTGGTACCTTTCGGTGGCCATCATCTCTCTGGTTATCCTTGGGGATTTGATTTATCAGATCAAGCGTCCACACGAGCCAAGCTTCAAGGAAGCTGCTATTCAGAGCACCATCTACGTCGGTCTGGCACTGCTGTTTACCTTTGTGGTTTCAGATGTGTGGGGAGGCCAGTTTGGTGGCGAGTACCTCGCGGGATTTATCACCGAGAAGTCCTTGTCAGTTGACAACCTATTTGTTTTCTTGATCATCTTTACTAAGTTCAGAGTCCCAAGGCACCTCCAGAGTGAAGCGCTTCTAGTGGGAATCATCCTGGCTCTGATTCTTCGTGGAATCTTTATCGCTCTTGGTGCCGCAGCTATCGAACAATTTAGCTGGGTGTTCTACATCTTCGGAGCCTTCTTGGTCTACACAGCCGTGCTATTGGTTTGGGACACTTTCAAAGAAGACGAAGAAGATAAAGTCCCGGGAGGCAAAGTCGTTGCCTTGATCAAGAAGAGATTTAGAACCGTTGACGAGTACCACGGCACGAAGCTGACCATTATCAAAAATGGCCACCGCTACATCACACCGCTACTTCTTGTGATGATTGCCATCGGCTTCACTGACATCTTGTTTGCACTGGACTCGATCCCGGCTGTTTATGGTCTAACCAAAGAGCCTTACATCGTGTTTATGGCTAACGCTTTCGCACTGCTTGGCCTTCGCCAGCTGTACTTCTTACTGAGTGGATTGATGGAGAGGCTGAAGTATCTAGCCATTGGTCTATCAATCATCTTGGGCTGGATCGGTGTGAAGCTGGTTATCCACGCACTTCACAAGAACGAGCTGCCGTTTATCAATAACGGTCAGTACGTAACTTCAGTGCCTGAGATCTCAACCGAGCTTTCTCTTGGGGTTATAGTTTCGACATTGGTTATCACAACTATCGTGAGCCTTATTGCGACATCCAAGGACAAGAAGGAAGTTCCAGCAGCTAAGCCAGCCAAGAAGGCAGCCGCAAAGAAGAAGAGCTCTAAGTAGCGCTAAAGGGCCCAAACACCGGATTCCACTGCTGAATAGAGCGCGATCCGATAAAGCCAGCGATGTCAAAAGGATCGTTGTCCAGAAGAGTTGCTAATTCAGTTGCCGACTCAGAGCTAAAGATAAGTAGCGCTTCAGGGTTATCAATCATTGGACCAGACGCTAGTAGTTGGCCAGATTCGAGCAAACCCGCCAACCACTGCCTGTGGATTGGCCTGATCTCATTGAGCTGATCTGGGGTTGCACCGTAAATGTAAGTCACCGCAAAAACTGGCATTGATTACTCCTTGAAGTTTGCTCAGGTATTTGCCTAGCCTATTGGCGCTACGGCTAGATCCAGCTTGGAAGCCACATCCTTATTTGCCAAAGCTCAAAGGGCAGATACATCCCCGTATTGACAGGTAGGAAGAACAAGAAGGCCCCAAATACAAGGGAAACAAAACCCACAGTGCTCAGATTTGCCAAAGTTCTGGACCTAATCAAAACCCTTCTTCGCAGTTGCTGAATAGCAAGAACCAAACCCAAGATAAGCCAAGGTTGGAAACTCACAACGTAAAACTGGAACACAGTCCGCTCGGAAAATATAATCCAGGGAAGATAAAGACTTGCTGTGCCAAGAAGCACTAACCCAAGAACTCTTTCACGGTGCCTTGCGTAGCGATAGATGATGTAGATCAATGCTGCCGTTGAGCTAATCCAGATAAACGGGTTTCCTAAGGCGGTTATAGCGCTCGAACAGCCAGCCGCTAGTTCACAACCGTTTGTTCCTTGAGGGTAAGCCTCATAGAAGAAAGCGGTTGGGCGAAGCCCAATTAGCCAGCCCAAAGGGTGAGCCTCGTACGCGTGCTCTTTTGTGAGATTTACATGGAAGCTATAAATCATCTCGTGGTATCTCCAGAGTGAGAGCATCCAATCTGGATAAAGGGCAAAGATTCCCGAAGGTGGATTCTCGGTGGCCCAGTTTCGCAAATAGCCACCTGAGCCAAAAATCCACCCCAACCAGGTCAAAAGGTAAGTTGCAACAGCTGCAGGAACCAAGGACAGAAATGAAGAAGCGCCCTGGAAGAAAATGCCTTTTCTAAACCAATTTGATTCTCCGGAGTTTTTGCGAAGTAGGGTCTCTGAGACGACAACGTAAAGCCCGATGCCGGCCAGCAGGTAAAGTCCAGACCACTTGATTGAGCTTGCGGCCCCAAGAGCAACTCCGGTCAAGATCAACCAAGGCCTAAACCAAAGAGTTGAATTTTTTGAGCCTTCGATTGCGCGCGAGATTTTGACCCGAGAGTTTTCTTGATCAAACAGGAAGAACCAAAAACCTAGAAGAAGAAAAAAGGTGAGTGAAGTGTCCAGTAATGCTGTTCTAGACAACGTAATTGCTAAACCATCTATTGCCAGCAAGAAACCAGCCAGGATTGCAACTGGAGCCGAGCGGAACAGCTTGAGAGCTACCAGCATCAGCAAACCAACTGTGGCTACTCCTAAAAGCGCTGTGCTCAGCCTCCAGCCAGTACTTGCCTCGGGACCCGCAAGCCAGATACCTGATGCAATAAGCCACTTACCCAAAGGCGGGTGAACTACAAAGGCGGCTTGGCTCAAATAGCCAAATACATCGCCCGATTGGAAAGCTGCATCAGCGCCATCAGGCCACGACTTCTCGTGGCCCTCCAGGCTCAATGTAAGAGCGTCCTTTACGTAGTAGGTCTCATCAAAAACTAGCTTCGCTGGATAGCCCAAATTCCAGAGACGTGTAAGCGCAGCGATGACCATCACCGAGACAAATCCGGCAACTTCCATAATCGACTTTTGAACTGAGCGCATAACCCCATGCTAATGAACCCAATGGTTTGGTTTCTGCGAGAATGATTCAATGCTCATCCTGGCCGCCACTCCGATTGGAAACATTGGCGATGCCTCGGAAAGACTGAAGTCCACTCTTGAAGCCTCCAAGGTAATTGCAGCCGAGGATACCCGCACTCTTTTGAAGCTTGCCAATCACTTAGGTATCAAGCTCGCTGCAGAGTTGATCAGTCTTCACGAGCACAACGAATTACAAAAACTTGATCGACTAGTTGAAATCGCAAAAACCTCTGATTTGGTTTTGGTAAGCGATGCCGGAATGCCAACAATTAGCGATCCAGGATTTGCGTTGGTTAGAGCCTGCGCTGAAGCAGGTGTTGAGATTCAAGTTATCCCTGGACCTTCGGCCGTTATCTCTGCATTGGCAGTTTCTGGATTATCAACCGACCGATTTTGCTTTGAGGGATTCTTGCCCCGTAAGTCAGGAGAGCGAACTAGATTGTTCGAAACTTTGATTTCTGAAACTAGAACCATGGTCTTTTTCGAATCCCCTCACCGAATAGCTGATTCGCTTATAGATGCAGCAAAAGTTTTCGGGGCAAACCGCAAAGCATCGGTTTCCAGGGAGCTAACCAAAAAATTTGAAGAGACCAAACGAGGCACTTTGGGCGAATTAGTTGAGTGGGCTCAAGATCAAAAGGGTGAGATGGTGCTGGTTATTGCGGGAGCTGCCCCAGTGGTTTGGGACCTTGACGACCTGGTTTCAAAGGTTATCGAGCTCAAAGCCCAAGGAACTGGTCTAAAGCAGGCCGCCTCTAGCATCGCGAAGCAGTACGGGGCATCGAGCTCAGAGCTTTACGCCTTAGCTCTCAAGCAACTCTAGGTAGGGCTGCTCGGTTAAGCTTGTATCCATGTCTAGCGTGAGTCCATCGGGAAAGTCGTTTTATGTAACGACCCCAATCTTCTACGTGAACGACGCCCCACACATCGGTCATGCTTACACCGAGGTTGCGTCGGATGTCCTGACTCGCTGGCAGCGTCAAAAGGGCAGCAACGCTTTCCTACTTACCGGAACCGACGAGCACGGTGAAAAGATTCTTAGAACCGCTAGTGCCAACAATTCAACCCCACAGGCGTGGGCAGACAAGCTAGTTCACGATTCCTGGCTACCCCTTCTAGAAACCCTTGATATTGACAACCAAGACTTCATTCGAACAACCGAAAACCGCCACAAGGTAAACGTGCAGCGCTTCCTGCAGGACCTAAACGATAAGGGCTTTATCTACCAGGGCTCCTACGAAGGAAACTACTGCGTTGGCTGCGAGGAGTTCAAGACTGATTCAGATCTAGTTGAGGGCGAAGGGGCGTTTGCTGAAGAGCTGGTTTGCGCAATTCACTCCAAGCCAGTCGAGCGACTTGAGGAGACAAACTACTTTTTCAAACTGAGTGATTTTCAACAGCCACTGCTTGATTACTACGAGCAGAACCCAAATTTTATTCAGCCCGAATCAGCCAGAAACGAAGTCATCTCTTTTGTAAAGCGAGAGCTAACTGATCTTTCTATCTCAAGATCGAAGGACAAGTTTGACTGGGGAATTGATATTCCTTGGGACACCGACCACGTTATCTACGTTTGGTTCGATGCGCTCCTGAACTACATAACCGCAATTGGATATGGCGAAGATGAGAAAAAGTTTGAAAGTCTTTGGCCAGCTTCGATTCAGGTAGTTGGAAAAGACATTCTGCGATTCCATGCCGTGATTTGGCCAGCGATGCTGATGGCTGCCGGACTAAAGCCAGCAGAAAGAGTGTTCGCCCACGGATGGCTGCTAGTTGGGGGAGAGAAGATGTCAAAATCTAAACTCACTGGAATTGCCCCAACTCAGATCACAGATGTGTTTGGTTCAGACGCATTCCGTTATTACTTCATGCGAGCCATTGCTTTTGGTCAAGATGGATCATTCTCTTGGGAAGATCTGTCCGCAAGATACCAATCAGAATTAGCAAATGGTTTCGGAAACTTAGCCTCACGAGTTGTTGCCATGATCCACCGCTACTTCGATGGAGTTGTGCCAGAGGCAAAAAACTTGATAGCTGCCGATAGCAAGATTGCAGCGGTAGCGGAGGCTTCAGTTCAAGCCGCAGATAAAGCCATGGATAACGTGGCCATTCAAGATGCCTTGGTTGCAATTTGGGAATTGGTTGATGAGCTAAATGGCTACCTGACAGAACAAGAGCCTTGGATTCTGGCTAAAGACGAAGCCAACCGGGAGCGTTTGGAAGCTATTTTGGCCACTGCTCTAGAAGGTGTTCGTGCCCTAGCTGTTCTGCTGTCTCCTTTCACCCCAAAAGCCAGCGCGAAACTCTGGGCGGCTATTGGCGGCTCCCTTGGAGACCTTGCGGATCAGTCACTGCTTGAGGCTGCAAGCTGGAACCAACTGAAGCCTGGGACCAAGATTGGCGAATTAGAATCCCTGTTTCCAAGGATTGAACAAGAAGAAAAGGCTTAGCTTAAGCGCGTGAACGAGCACATTAGATCTCGGCAGTTCTTTGACGCTGATGGCAACCGGAAAAATCTAAGCTACCCAGAGCTACCTGAACCTCTATTGGTTGGTACCTATGACAACCACACACATCTTGAAATTGCTGACGGGGATCAGCCGATGGACTATCAGGACCACATGAGCCTTGCCGCCCAGGTTGGAATCCTTGGCGCTGTTCAGGTTGGTGTGACTTTGGAAAGTTCAAAGTGGTGCGCAGAGGTCGCCGCCAAGGATTCTAGATTGCTCGCCGCAGTTGCAATCCACCCCAACGAGGCAGCCCAGTATGAATCGAAGCAAGCATTAGATAAAGACATCGATGCCATTGCGCAGCTTGCAACTGAGCCACGAGTGCGAGCAGTTGGTGAAACCGGATTGGACTTTTATCGAACCGAAGACACAAAAGGCATTGAACTGCAGCAGTACTCCTTTGAGCGCCACATAGAAATTGCAAAGGCCAACAACTTGGCCTTGCAGATTCATGATCGCGATGCGCACGAAAAAGTAGTTGAGACTCTGCTTAGAGTTGGTGCGCCGGACAAAGTTGTTTTCCATTGTTATTCAGGAGATCTAGAACTTGCAAAGATCTGCAGCGACAACGGCTGGTACACATCCTTTGCCGGGAACATCACCATCAAGCGAAACCAACACCTGCGTGATTCATTAAAGGCGATGTCCAAAACTAGGATTTTGGTTGAAACAGATGCGCCATTTCTAACGCCTGAGCCACTTCGAGGTCGACCTAATGCGCCTTACCTGGTTCCAATCACAGTGAGATTTATGGCCGACCAGTTGGGAATGGACGCCAACGAGCTCTCAGGGCAAATTGCAGCCAACACCGTCGAGGTCTACGGATCTTGGGACAACTAGTGGTTGAACTACTAGGTTCGGGGGAAATTAGGCGACTAGCTGAAGAGCTTGATCTTCGACCCACCAAAAAGCTAGGTCAAAACTTCGTCATTGACCCAAACACCATCCGCAAAATCGTTGCGGCAGCTGACCTGTCACCAAGGGACAAAGTTGTAGAAATCGGTCCAGGTCTTGGTTCACTAACCCTTGGATTGCTCGAGAAAGTGAATCAGCTGGCCGTAGTTGAATTCGATGCTCGTTTGGCTGAGCGTCTACATCAGACCCTCGAGCAAAGAGCCTCCGGCCATAAGTGCCAAATCATCACTGCAGATGCGATGAACGTGACGCAGTTACCATTTGAGCCAGATGCCCTGGTGGCAAATCTTCCATACAACATCTCAGTGCCAGTCCTATTGCACTTCATGGAGACTTTTCCAACCTTGAGAAAAGGCTTGGTTCTAGTCCAGGCCGAGGTTGCCGCCAGGCTGATTGCTCCACCTGGATCCAAAACCTATGGCTCACCAAGTGCGAAACTTGCTTGGTATGCCAAGGCATCCTCGGGGGGAGTGGTTTCTCGAAACATTTTCTGGCCCATTCCAAACGTTGACTCCGCACTTGTCTACTTTGAAAAGCGCGAGGAACAGTTCCCTCAGCATCTTCGCCCTGAAGTGTTTAGAGTTATCGATGGAGCCTTTGCTCAAAGAAGAAAAACTCTTCGACAGGCACTTGGTGATTGGGCTGGCTCGCCTGCCGAAGCAGAGCGGCTGCTAGTTGAAGCGGGAATATCTCCACAGGCACGCGGTGAAGATTTGATTATTGATGATTTTGTAAGGTTGGCGAGTAAGAAGTGATTTTTGAAACTGACTACCGCCAGGCAACTTCTGCATCGGTGGCCAACGCCTACTTTGCAACTAGCGCAGCTCGAGTATTCAGTATTCTCAACGACCCTTCTTCTTGGGGTCAGTCTCGAACCCCGAGAGTCTTTTCGGCCAGCTCACCATCAAAGATAGTTTTATCTTTCGATGGTGTTGAGCGGGCTACTGTTTCCATCTCCTCCTGGAGAACTGACTTCTGTCAAATAGAAGTAGTGCTTGATGGCATACCTGATGATTCGGCAAAAACTGCGCTCGAGTCATATTGGATTGAAGTTTGGAAAATGCTAGTTGCTCGCCTTGGCACTCGTTCATCGGTAGTTGCATCCAGTCCTGCCAAGGTGAATGTGTTTTTTGCCGTTGGTGCCTTTTTGAAAAATGGCTTCCATGAAGTGGCCAGTTGCTACCAGGCGCTAAGCCTTCGAGAGGTTGTAAGCGTTGAACTAGAGGGTAGATTCTCTATAGATTTCGCAGGTCCTATGGCTGTCCAGTGCAAGGCGGCAGTGCCTACCGATGAGACCAATTTGGTCTATAAAGCTGGTTTGGCCATCAGAAAGCTAAACACCAATGTTTTGCCACAGCTTGTGAAATTTGTAATTCACAAGTCGGTGCCAATTGCTGGTGGTATGGCTGGAGGCTCCGCCGACGGTGCCGCCGCATTAGTAGCTCTTGACCGCCTGTTCAGATCCGATCTTGGGCCACAGCTTTCAAAAGTCGCGGCCAAACTAGGCTCCGATGTTCCCTTCTCTTTGGAGGGCGGAACAGCAATTGGCGTGGGTCGTGGAGAAAAGCTTTCGAAGATCGAAACCGATGCAATCTTGCACTGGGTTATGACACCATCTTCGGTGGGATTGTCCACCCCGGACGTTTACCGAAAACTCGATGTCATGAGGACTGAATTAGGGGTTGATGTATCAGCCCTGGAAGAGCCTGAAGTTCCATCAGAACTAGTCGCCGCTTTAGTTTCAGGAGATGCAGCGGAAGTTGCAAACTACATGCACAATGATCTCGAGGTAGCTGCATTGGCACTTCGGCCAGAGCTTGCGGACACCATTGAAGCTGGAAGAAAAGCAGGAGCGCTGAAGTCCATGGTCTCTGGCTCGGGACCAACCATCGCCCACCTTGCAAAAGATCGCATTCATGCTGAGCAAATTGCAAATCGCCTAGCAGCGGTTGGCCTACCTTCAATTGCAACTTACACATCCGTTTCCGGCACACGCTTGGAGAACTAGTTGGCTCACCTATTGGGAGCTGAGCGAATCAGGCTCAGCTTTGCAACCACCGAAGTATTTAAAGACCTAACGATTGGCGTTCAAGACGGCGACCGTATTGGAATCGTCGGTAAAAACGGTGATGGTAAATCAACACTTCTTCGGCTGTTTGCAAAAATTCAGCATCCTGACGGTGGACAGATAACCAAACGCAGCGACGTAAGAATTGGAATGCTGGATCAGTTGGATGACTTCCTGCCCGACCAAACCATCGCTCAGGTTGTAATCGGAGATTTGGCCGAGCATGAGTGGGCCGGTAATCCAAAGGTCAGGGATATCTTTGCCGGCCTTCTGGCTGATTTCGATTTTGACCAGAAGGTAGCGCAGCTTTCTGGTGGCCAGAGACGGCGCGTGGCCTTAGCTGCTTTGCTGGCGGACGAGTGGGACATCCTGATGCTGGATGAGCCGACCAACCATTTGGATATTGAGGGTGTGGCTTGGCTGGCTCAGCACCTGAAGACTCGTTGGGGTAAAGCAAGCGGGGGACTGCTTGTTGTCACTCACGACCGGTGGTTTCTGGACGAGGTTTGCAATCTGACCTGGGAAGTTCACGATGGGGTAGTGGACGTCTACGACGGCGGATATGCGGCTTACATTCTGGAGCGCAATGAGCGGGCTAGATCGCAAGCGGCGAGTGAATCCAGAAGACAGAATCTACTTCGCAAAGAGCTGGCATGGCTTCGTCGGGGAGCCCCGGCGAGAACCACCAAGCCAAAGTTTCGAATCGATGCTGCCAACGAACTGATCGCAAATGAGCCGCCGCCTAGAGACAGCGTGAACTTGGCCAAGCTTGCAACCACTCGTTTGGGTAAAGACGTATTGGATATCGAAGATCTCTACTACTCAATTGATGGCCTACAGCTGCTTTCGGATGTGACGCTTCGATTAGGGCCAGGAGATCGGATTGGTTTGCTTGGAGCAAATGGCGCCGGAAAGACAACATTTCTCCGACTTATTCTTGGTTCTCTAACCCCAACCAGTGGTCGAGTCAAACTTGGCAAAACCGTGGTGCCTGCAATCTTGAGTCAAGAAGTTCGTGAGCTCGATGAGTTTGCAGATCAACGAATCTTTGAGCTCATTGCCCGTGAGAAGCGCACCTTCGTTGTTGACAAAAAGGAAGTCGGCATTTCCCAGTTGGTTGAGCAACTCGGATTCACCAGCTTGCAACTACAGACCCCTATTGGGGATCTTTCGGGTGGACAGCGCAGAAGACTTCAACTCCTAAGACTTCTGTTTGGAGAACCAAACCTTTTGATCCTGGATGAGCCCACAAATGATCTTGATACCGACATGCTTGCTCAGGTCGAGGACCTTCTGGACTCGTGGCCAGGGACTTTGATTGTTGTCAGTCACGACCGTTACCTTCTGGAGCGAGTGACCGACATGCAGTACGCGCTTTTGGGTGATGGTGCACTTAGACACTTACCCCGTGGTGTTGATCAGTATCTTGAGCTTCGTAAGTCAGGTGGGGTTCAAGTAGAGGCGCCGACAGTCAAAGCGACATCTGGGGCGCAGGCTCGGGCCAATCAGAAGAATCTGCAGAAGCTGGAGCGAGCAATAGCCAAGGCAGAGGCCGAAGAGCTAGAGGTTCGAGCAAATCTGGAAAAGCACGACCCTACCGATTACGAGGGGCTGGCTGCTTTGGCGGCTAGGGCTCAAGAGTTGGCAGTGAAGCGGGACCAGCTAGAGGCTAGTTGGCTGGTCGAAAGCGAGAATCGGGCCTAAGGCCCGCAGGTTTCTGGCAGACTTGGGGTGTAATCGGGCCCTGCCTGATTGCGATCCGCTCTAGTGTAACGGCAGCACGGCGGCCTTTGGAGCCGTAAAGTTCAGGTTCGAATCCTGAGGGCGGAGCGAAAAACTGATTGGGAGAAGTTGATGTCAGCTAGAGAGCTTGTCTGCGTTGTACTAGCAGCCGGCAGTGGCACTCGAATGGTTTCGACTACCCCGAAGGTAATGCACCAGCTCGCTGGTCGCACTTTACTCGGTCACGTTATGGCAACTGCCAGCTCACTTGAAACTTCTGGAGTCTACGTTGTGCTGCGTCACCAAAAGGAACTCATCGGGGAATACCTTTCAAACAATTTCCCAGCTGCCATCCAGGTAGAGCAAGATGAGATCCCAGGAACTGGCCGTGCAGTTGAGGTAAGCCTTTCAAAAATCCCTGCTAGCTTCAGCGGCGATGTTGTAGTCGTGAGTGGCGATGTTCCTCTGATGGACAACCAGACACTCAATGCATTGATTGACGCCCATCGAAAAGGAAAGGCATCTGCCACAATCCTTACCGCACTTCGGGATGATCCAACTGGCTACGGAAGAATCATTCGTGGAGCCGATGGACAGGTTGCAAAAATTGTCGAGCATCTGGATGCAAACGAGGCAGAGCTTGCAATTTCAGAAATCAATGCTGGGGTTTATGTTTTTGATGCAACAGATTTGAGAGAGGCTCTGACTAAACTCGAATCACACAACGCTCAAGGTGAGCGGTACCTCACCGATGTTGTTGCCTTACTTGTTGAAGATGGCAAGCCGGTTGTGGCTGAAATTGTGTCTGATAACTGGCTGGTGCACGGTATCAACGATCGTGTGCAGTTGGCTGAAGTAGCCAAGGAACTCAACAATAGAATCTGCCAGGCTTGGCAGCTATCGGGTGTGACCATCCTCGATCCTGAATCCACCTGGATTGATGTCCAGGTCACCATCGGTCAAGACGCCACTATTCATCCCGCCACTCACCTTCGGGGCCTAACTTCAATCGGGCCCAACGCCGAGGTTGGCCCTTCGGTGGTAATTGAAAACAGCAAAGTTCACGAAGCCGCCAAGGTTGGGCCATTTGCCTACCTGCGTGCCGGAACAGAGCTTGGCAAAGGCGGCAAGATTGGTTCCTTTGTTGAGACCAAGAATGCCAAGATTGGCACCGGATCAAAGGTTCCTCACCTTTCCTACGTGGGTGATGCCGAGATCGGCGAAGGCTCAAACATCGGAGCAGGAACGATTTTCGCGAACTACGACGGAGTCAACAAACACTCCTCCAAGATCGGCTCCTTCGTTAGAACTGGGTCGCAAAACGTCTTTGTTGCCCCCATTACGATTGGAGATGGAGCATACACAGCGGCCGGAACGGTGGTTCGTAAAGATGTAGCTCCAGGGGAGCTGGGAATGAATGTTTCACCACAGCGCAGCATTGCTGACTGGGTCATAAACAAGCGTCCTGGCACCGCATCCGCCGAAGCAGCTTCCAAGAACAAGTCCAAGTAGAAACTAGGAGCCCGCAGTTGACCATTAAGACCACCGGAGAAAAAAGACTGGCATTGGTTAGCGGAAGAGCCCATCAAGGCCTTGCGGAAGAAGTAGCAGCGCTACTTGGGACAACACTTGTACCTACAACTGCATACGATTTTGCAAACGGAGAAACCTTCGTTCGATTTGAAGAAAGCGTCCGCGGTGTGGACGCTTTTGTTATTCAATCCCACCCAGCACCAATCAACCACTGGTTGATGGAGCAATTGCTAATGGTCGATGCACTCAAACGAGCAAGCGCTAAGAGAATCACAGTGGTGGCTCCATTTTTCCCTTACGCCCGTCAAGACAAAAAACACAAGGGACGCGAACCAATCTCAGCTCGTCTTGTGACTGATCTTTACAAAGCTGCTGGTGCAAACCGAGTGATGTCGGTGGATCTTCACTCACCTCAGATTCAAGGATTTTTTGATGGACCAGTAGATCATCTCTGGGCTCTTCCAATGCTTGCCGATTACGTGAAAGACAAGTGGGGCAAAGAAGAACTAACTGTTGTCTCGCCTGATTCTGGTCGCGTTCGAGTAGCCGATATTTGGGCCGATCGCCTTGGTGCCCCTTTGGCGATTATCCACAAGCGCCGTGACGCTAATGTGCCAAACAAGGTCTCAGTTCACGAGCTTGTTGGTGAAGTAGAGGGCCGCACCTGCGTTCTCGTAGATGACATGATTGACACCGGTGGCACCATCGTGGCTGCAGCAAAGGCCCTGAAAGACAACGGTGCCAAGCGGGTAATTGTGGCGGCTACCCATGCGGTGCTATCTGATCCAGCCGTTGAGCGCCTCTCGGATGATTCGGTGGACGCTGTGGTTGTGACCAACACCTTGCCGATTACTCCAGACAAGGAATTCGATAAGTTGACCGTTCTTTCAATCGCTCCACTTATTGCCAAGGCCATCACAGCAGTCTTTGGCGACGACTCAGTCACCTCCTTGTTCCCAGGCCAGTCCTAGGGTTTGATTCCGCTAGGTTGCTAGCGGTAGGCTTGTAAACAACAACGGCGAGGGCTCCAAAAGGGGCCGTTATCGACGGGGTTTCTTCGGACAAGTTCCCAGATCCTCGCGTTCAACGCTTGAGTAGAGAAAAAAAGAATCATCAAGT